>JAEWCY010000035.1 GCA_023390395.1 Pseudomonadota bacterium
CCCCCCGGGAGCACAGCGCGCCCACGGCCAGGCAGGCCCCGGCCACGGCCCCGCACAGGCAGCCCCGGTCGCCGAGGCCGGCGGTGAGCCCGGCGGCCAGGCCCACGGCCTGGGCTTCGGTCAGGGGCGCGCCGAAGGCCTCGTTGACCGCGACCAGGATGGCCTCGGCGCAAAGCAGGCGGCGGTTGCTGAAAAGGGCTTCGGCCCTGGCCCCCACGGCCTGGGCCAGGGCGTCCTCGCGCGCCGCGCGGGAGGGCGTGTCCCGGGGCGGGCGCGGCGCGGCAGGTTCCTCGGGCAGGGGATGGCGGCGGAAAAAATCGAACAGCAGCATGATGCGATCCTCGGGCGGCATGGAATCTTCCCGGAATCGGGAGGTCCAGGAGGGGGCGCTCCCCCTCCTGGCCGCCGGAGGCGTGTCCCCCCGACTATTTCGCCGCTTCCACGGGGTAGCCGGCGCCCTTCCAGGCGAAGATGCCGCCAGGGTAGCGCACCACGTTGGTGTAGCCAAGCTTCTTGGCCCAGACCGCGCCGTTGTGGCTGCGGGTGCATTTGACGAAGCCGCAGTAGACCACGATGGGGATGTTCTTGTCCGGCCCCAGCAGCTTGGCGTAGTCGGCCTCGGACTTGCCGCCGGTCTCCTTGGCGTCCCATTTGTCCATGTCGGGGATGGGGAAGAGGAAATTGACCGCGCCGGGGACGTGCTCCTTCTTGAAGCTGTCCTCGAAGGGCATGGTGTCCACGATGACCATTTTCTTGCCTTCGTCCATCCACTTCTTGAGCTCCTCGGTGGAGACGAGGCCGTAGCCGCCCTTCTGGGTGTCGCGCACGAGCTTGACGGCTTCCTTTTCCTTGGCGGTCTCGTCCTCGAACTTGTCGGCCCGGGCCGCCTGGGCCAGGCAGAAGACGCAAAGGACGAGCAGGGCGGGGATCAGTTTGCGGGCGCGCATGAGGGCTCCTTGGGGGTTGGGGGTTGGCGGCGCGGGGCGCGAAATCGCCTCCAGGCGAGGCAGTAGGCCACGCCGGCGAGCATGGCCAGATCGCGCCGCAGGGTGGTCCACAGGCCGTGGTAGACCTCGCCTTCGGGGTCGCCCGGGCCGTAGCAGCCGCAGTCGATGTCCAGGCCCTGGCGGATGGCGTTGGTCACCACGCCGATGAAAAGGACCAGCAGCCCGCCGACGATCGCCAGGCCGCCCGGCAGGTCGAACAGGAGCAGCGCCCCGCCGACGATCTCGAGCGCCGGCAGGCCCACGGCCACGGGATAGACCATGTCTGTGGGCAGGATGGCGAAGGCCTTTATCGTCAGGGCGAAGGCGCGCACGTCGGCCAGCTTGAGGACGCCGGCGACGAGGAAGGCCGCGGCCAGCACGGCGCGCGCGACCCGGTAGGTCCAGACGGAAGCGAGCAGGCTGCGCAGGGGACGCATGGCGGGGGGCCTCCAGGGTTCGGTCGAGACCCCCCGTCCTTACCATGCGGTAATTCTTCTGACAAATCGGCGGGATAAATCGTAAAAGCGAAAACGATAGACCGTATCGATCACTCTCCGGCGGCGGGCCCGCCCGCTCCCGCGTCCGGCGCGTCCCGGGGCGGCTGGGCCTTGGCCGGAATCCTGAGCACCGTGCCGGGCTTGAGGTTGTCCGGGTCGATGCCGGGGTTGGCGGCGATGACGTCGCGGGTGCGCGCGCCGTGGCTGTTGGCCACCTTGGACAGCACGTCGCCGTCCTTGACCGTGTACTCGACCACGGGGCCGGCGGCGGCGGCGGGCTTGCCCCAGGCCGCGTCCTGGCTCCTGGCCGCGCCTTCGGGCAGGTTGATGGTCGCGCCGGCCTTGAGGCTCTTGTCGGTGAGCCCGGGGTTGGCGGCGGCGAGCGCCGCTTCGGTCGCGCCGAAGGCCTTGGCGATGCGCGCCAAGCTGTCGCCTTTCTTGACCTTGTAGGTCGCGCCGCCGCCGGCGTCGGCGGCCTGGGCCTTGGGCTGGGCCGGGGCGATGCCTTGGGCCTTGGCCGAAGCCTCGGTCAGGGGGGCGTAGAAGTAGAAGACGCGGCCGCGCGCGCCGTCCTTTTCGTAGCGGTTGCCGATGAAGGCATGACCGGGCCAGCTCCAGGCCGCCACCGCGGACGGGCGGCCCGAGGGCTCGGTCTTGTCGCGCACGGCGTCTGGCGGGCCGTACTTGGCCTCCAGGCTCTTCTGCATGGCCTGGGCCGAGTCCGCGCCCTCGTAGTCGATCTCGGCGTGGTAGAACTGGTTCTTGTAGAAGGAGTAGGTGACGCGGCGCACGGTCATGCCGCCGAGGGCCTTCTTCTCGTCGGGTTTTTCGTAATGGACGATGTCGCCGTCGCGTTCGACCTGGGCGAGTCCCGGGATGCTCGACGGCGGCGTGCCCCATTTGACGTCGCGAAAGTCCTGGGGCGTTTTCTGGGGATCGGCGGCGACGGCCGGGGCGGCGGTCGCGGCCAGCAGGGCGAGGCCGGCGCAAAGGCCGGCCAGATGGCGCATGGGCATGGTCGGCAAGCCTCCGTGAAAGTCGCCCTGCCATACCCCGGAATGGCGCGTCAGTACAACACCTGGTTGGCCAGGACCTCGGGCCGGTGGAAATGGAACTCCACCCGGCGGTTTCGCGCCGCGTCGCCCGGGGACATGACCGGCACCAGGGGCCGGGAGTCGCCGTAGGCCACGGCCCGCACCCGGGAGGGTTCGATGCCGCCCGCGGCGATGACCTGCCGCGCCGCCGCCGCCGCCCGGGCTCCGGAAAGCTCCCAATTGGAGGCGAAATTGCCCTTGGCCGCCTCGTCGGCGTCGGCGTGGCCCCGGATGACCAGGCACAGGTTGTAGGTCTTGAGAACGTCCACCACGTCGACCAGGAGCCGCTTGGCCTCCTCGGTCAGCACGGCCGAGCCGGGCGCGAACAGGGCGGAATTCTGCACGCGCAGCAGCACGCCCACGTCGTCGGAGCTCACTCCGCTCGATTCCTTGAGGAAGGGGTCCTCGGTGATGATCTTTTTAAACCGCACGGCGATGGCGTAGCGCATGGCCTCGTCGCGGTTGAGCTGGGCCGTGTACTGCTTCTCGTTCTTCTCCGGCGAGAACATCGCGCCCTGGGGGGGCTTGGGCGTGTCCTTGAAATACTGCTCGAGCTGCTTCTGCACGCTCGGCGGCACCATGTTGAGGATCCACATGAGCAGGAAAAAGGCCATCATGGCCGTGACGAAGTCGGCGTAGGCCACCTTCCAGCTGGAGCCGTGGGACTTGGGAAAGCCGGCCAGCTTGGCCGGCTTGGTGGGGGAGGGCTTTTTTTTCGGGGTCAGCATGCCAGCGCCTTTCTAGCCCCGCAGCATGGCCTCGAGTTCGGCGAACTCCGGGCGCAGCGCCTCGGGCACGGCCCGGCGGCCGTATTCCACGGCGATAAAGGGCGTCGCCCCGCGCGCTGCGCCGGCGATGACCGCCCGGATGACCGCGAAGAAGGCCTGGCGCTCCATGGCCTGGTTCTCCAGGTTGGTGGCCAGGGGGCCCACAAAGCCGTAGCACAGGAGCACGCCCAGGAACGTGCCGACCAAGGCCGCGCCGATGCTGTGGCCGAGCACCTCCGGCGGCGCCGTGATCTTGCCCATGGTCAGCACCACGCCGAGCACCGCGGCCACGATGCCAAGGCCCGGCAGCGACTCGGCCACCTTGCCCAGGTTGTGGCCGGGGCTGGCCGCCTGCTGGTGCATGGCCTGGATGTCGATGTCCATGAGCTGCTCAATCTCTTGGGCCTCGCCCGTGACCAGGTAGACCCGGAAGGTGTCGCAGATGAACGCCACCGCCTCCTTGTCCCGGGAAAGCCAGCGCGACATGGTGAAGACCGGGCTCGAGGTCGGGTGCTCGATGTCCGACTCCACGCTCATGAGCCCCTCGCGCCGGGCCTTGGACAGCAGGCGCGACAGGGCGCGCAGGGTTTCCAGGTACTCCTCGCGGCCGATGCGCGCCGGGGAAAGCACGCGCGGCAGCCCGCGCACGAGCAGAAACAGGGAGTTGCGGGTGGAGCCGATGAGCATCGAGCCCAAGGCCGCGCCGCCGATGATGAGCCATTCGGTGGGCTGGACCAGCACGCTGAACGCGCCGCCTTCCAGGGAGTAGCCGAGACAGACGGAGGCGAGAACCACGAACATGCCGACGAGGGCGATCATGAACCGTTTCCTTTTGCGGTTGAAGGGGCCGGGCCGGCCAGGGCCGGTTCGGCGAGAAGCGCGTCGAGGTCGAGGCCGTCGTCGCGGCCGTCGTCCAGGCGTTGGCCGTGCCGGCTGACGGCGTCGGTCCAGGCCGCCAGCTCCTTGACGCCGAAACGGCTGACGTCCAGGAGCTCGATGGATTTTTCGAAGTTGGAGCCGCGTCCCAGGTGGGTGATGCGCAGGCCGAAGCGGCCGCCGCCGTCCTCGGGCTGGGAGCGCATGGTCGCGGCGTGCAGGAACAGCGACAGGGCCTCGCTCGCGTCGCCGTAGTCGCGAAGTTTGAGGTAGACGAAAAGCGCCGGGGCCGTCGTCAGCGCCGCCGCGACTTCCGCCGGGGCCCAGAGCCGCAGACCCAGGCCCAGGGGTGCGGCATCGGACAGCACCAACTGCTGGCCGGGCAGGCTGCGCGCGGCGGGCGGCCCGAGTTCCGCCAGGGGCAGCCGGATCGGGGGCGAGGGCGCGGCCGGCCACAGGGCGAAATCCAGGACCGCGTCCTGCGGCGGCTGGACCCGTTTTTCCGCGCGTCGGTCCGAAAAGACCATATCGACCTCCCGATCGGGCAACACTGGCTTTTCTTGCACGAAATGTCAAAATTCGCTCGACGGGCCGGTGACGTCCGGGTGGAAAACGTGACGTCGGGGGCAAGCCTCTCCCGGCGCGGCCGGCCCTGGCCCGCTGGCGCTTCTCCCTCCTTCCTGGTAGGAAAACCGCCGAGAGGCCCCCATGAGCGAATACGTGGAACACGACCAGACCGGAAACAGCGTGGGGCGGGTGGAGAAGCGGTTTTTCACCTTCGCCGACCCGCCGGACGTCCTGACCGTGGAATCGGGCCGCACGCTGGGCCCCGTGACCCTGGCCTACGAGACCTACGGCGCACTCAACGAAACCGCCTCCAACGCCGTGCTCGTGCTGCACGCCCTGACCGGCGACTCCCACGCCGCCGGCTACTACGACAAGGCCGACCCAAAGCCCGGCTGGTGGGACATCATGATCGGCCCGGGCAAGCCCATCGACACGGACCGCTACTTCGTGGTCTGCTCCAACGTCATCGGCGGCTGCATGGGCTCCACCGGCCCCTCCTCCGTCGACCCGGCCACGGGACGCCCCTTCGGCCTCAATTTCCCGGTCATCACCATCGGCGACATGGTGCGGGCGCAAAAGCGGCTGGTCACGCATCTGGGCATTACAAAGCTCCTGTGCGCCATCGGCGGCTCCATGGGCGGCATGCAGGTCCTCGAATGGGCCGTGCGCTATCCGGACATGGTGCGCGCCGCCGTGCCGCTGGCCACCACCACCAAGCATTCGGCGCTCGGCATCGCGTTCAACGAGGTGGCCCGGCAGGCTATCATGGCCGACCCCAAGTGGAACTGCGGCGACTACTACGACGGGGAAAATCCCGGCCACGGCCTGGCCGTGGCCCGCATGATCGGGCACATCACCTACCTGTCCGACGAGTCCATGCGCCAGAAGTTCGACCGCCGGCGCCAGGACCGCTGCGAGATCTCGTTCAATTTCGAGGAGGCCGACTTCCAGGTGGAGTCCTACCTGCGCTACCAGGGCCAGAAGTTCGTGGACCGCTTCGACGCCAACTCCTTCCTCTACGTGACCAAGGCGGCGGACTACTTCAACCTGGAGGCCGCCCATGGCGGCGGCTCGGCCGTGGCCGCCTTCGCCAGGGCGCGCTGCCGGTTCCTGGTGGCCTCCTTCTCCTCGGACTGGCTCTACCCGACCTACCAGTCCCGGGCCATGGTCCAGGCCATGAAGAAAAACGGCCTGGACGTGAGCTTCGTGGAGATCGAGGCCAAGTGGGGCCACGACGCGTTCCTTTTGCCCAACGCCAGGCTGTCGGGCATGCTCGAGGGCTTTCTCGACCGGGCGGCCGGGGACGCGGCCAGGGAGGCCGGCCATGCGCTATGACCTGTCGGTGATCGCGTCCTGGATCGAGCCGGGCTCGAAGGTGCTGGATCTCGGCTGCGGCTCGGGCGACCTGCTCCACATCCTCACCGTGGACAAGGACGTGCGCGGCACGGGCATCGAGGCCGAGGAGGGCAAGGTCACGCGGGGGATCGAAAAGGGCCTGTCCGTCCTGCACGGCGACATCAACGAGGAAGTGCGCGACTACGCCGACGCCAGCTTCGACTATGTGATCCTGTCCCAGACCCTGCAGCAGGTCTACGATCCGGCCAGCCTCATCCGCGAGATGCTGCGGGTGGGGACGTGCGGCATCGTGAGCTTCCCGAACTTCGCCTACTACCGCATTCGCGGCCAGCTGCTCTTCCGGGGGCGGGCCCCGGTCTCCCGGGAGCTGCCCTACGAGTGGTACGACACGCCCAACATCCGGGTCATCACCATCCGCGACTTCCGGCGCTTTTGCCGCAAGGAAGGCTTCGTCATCGCCCGCGAGACGGCCATCAGCACCCCGCACCACCACGAAAAGGGCATGGTGGTGAAGTTTTTTCCCAATCTCCTGGCCACGTACGGCATGTTTTTGCTGCGTCGGCGGGAGCGGTAGCGCAGGGAGAAACGCCTCCGGCGGCCAGGAGGGGCGACGGCCCCTCCTGGACCTCCCGAAAGGGAAATGCGGGGGGGGCGGTCAGTCGCTGTTCAGATGGTTCCAGGGCGTGTCGCAGATGGGCGCGTAGCCCCGGGCCTGGGCGGCGGCGTCGAGGTGGATCATGGCCGCCGGGGCCGTGTCCAGGTCCGCGTCCCGCGTGCTCTCCACCCGGTTGAGCACGATCAGGTAGTGGCCGCAGCTGCGGCAGACGTGGATGCGCTCGCGGTCGCGGCCGGCCGGGAAGAGCACGTCGAGCTGCTCCTGCTCGCCCTCGCCGCAGGCCACGCACTTGAGGCGCGGGTAGCGCCACTGGTGGCCGCACAGCGCGCAGTGCAGGTACAGCCGCCCCGATTTGGCGATGAGAAATTCCGAAGGTTCGCTTTGCTCCTTGAGCATGCCGCAGTCCGGCGGGCCGCCGCAGACCGGGCAGGCGGGCTTTTGCCACAGCACGTCGTCGGCCAGGGGCGAGAGCGTGCGCGCCCTGGCCCGCAGCACGGCGGAAAGCGCCTCGCGCGAGGCGAAGACCAACGCCCCGGGCCGCACGCCCATCTCCGCGGCCAAAGCCTCCACATCCTCCTCGCTGCCCTGGGCCAGGGCCGTCACGAGCGGCTCGGCCAGGCGCGGCCCCATGGCCATGGCCTGGGCCAGGGCGGCCGCGTCCTTGGCCAGGGCCGGGAAGATTTCCGCCAGGCGCGGCAGCAGCAGGCCCGCCGCCAGCCTGAAGTCCGGCGCGAGGTCCGCCGGGCCGGCGTCGGCCAGCAAGGGCTTGCCGGCGGCGAACAGGTCCGGGTCGAAGGTCATGCCCACCGGCGCGTCCGGCACGGCGGCGGCGATGTCGCGGCGCAGCGCGGCCAGGGCCGTGAAGCGGTCGATGACTTCGGCCAGCTCCGCCGGCGGCGGCACGTCGGGCAGGTCCGGGGAAGTGTGGGTCATGTTCGGGGGAATGCGCATGGGAGTGTCCTCTCTGGGCGAAACGGCCGCGCGGCCCCCCCAGGCAGATGGCGGCCGCGCGGCCTGGGAACCGGTTTCCGGCTAGCCGCGCATCCGGGTGACCGGGCGGGCCAGCATGGCCAGAAACGCCTGGCGCGACATGGGGCCCGGGGCGGGGGCGCGGCGCTCGGCGTATTCGTGGTAGAGGTTGCGCGGCTCGGTGACGAGGTAGATGACCCGCAGGTATTCCTCGTCCAGGAGCTGGGCCTGGGGATGGCTCTCCTTGACCTTGGCCAGGGTCCTCTTGGCCAGGGCCAGCATGTCGTCGCGCTCGCCGAAGTTCATGGTGCCGGTGCAGCAGGTCTTGACGCAGGCGGGCAGCATGCCGGCCTGCTGGCGGTCGATGCACCAGTCGCACTTGGTGAGCAGCCCCGAATCCCGGTCGCGCACCGGGATGTTGTACGGGCACACGTCGTGGACTTCCTGGGCCTGGTCGATGGTGAGCTTTTTCGTCAGGTCCGTGTAGAGCACGGCCCCGGAGGGCTCGTCCACGACGATGGCCCCGGGCACGTAGGCGTCGGCCGCGTCCTTGCAGGGCGGCACGAGGCAATGCCGGCACTGGTCCGGGAAGAAGAGCCACTTGATCTTGCCGTCGATCTTGTGCTCGGAAAAGCGCACGATCTTGAAGTTGAACGGCGTGAAGTCCGGCGGATTCTGGTGGGTGCCGGTCTGTTTGGTCGGCACCGCCTTGTGCTGGTGCCATTCCTTGCAGGCCACCTGGCAGCCGCGGCAGGCCGTGCAGCGGGAAGTGTCGATGAAGAAGGTCTTGGGCATGGCGCGCTCCGTGTAAGGTCCGGCCGGGAGCCGGGCGGCTCCCGGCCGGGACGCGTGTTAGCGGTACAGTTCCGTCACCTTGTCGGCCTTGCGCACGTTGACCAGGCAGGCCTTGTACTCCGGGATGCGGGTGTTGGGGTCGGCCACGGACACCGTCAGGCGGTTGGTGGCGTCGCCCACGCCCGGCGTGTTCCAGCCGAAGCAGAACGGCATGCCGACGAGGTGGAGGGTTTTGCCCGCGACCTGAAGCGGGGTCATGCGCACGGTGACCATGGCCACGGCCTCGACCTTGCCACGGAGGCTCTCGATCACGACCACGTCGCCGTTTTTGATGCCTTTTTCCTTGGCCAGCTCCTGGCTCATCTCGATGTACAGCTGGGGCTCGGCCTCCAAAAGCGGCGGGGTGTTGCGGGTGTCGCCGCCGCCGCACCAGTGTTCGGTCAGGCTGTAGGTGGTCAGCACGATGGGGTAGCGCGGGTCGCCGGGCTTGGCCAGGGCGTCCATGTCGCTCTCGGCCACCTTCATGCAGGGGTTGTTCATCTGGGCCGAGAAGGGGTTGACCGTGACGGGGGTTTCCGCCGGCTCGTAGTGCTCGGGGAAGGGACCGTCCACGCGGCCCGGACCGAACAACTGGCCGTGCCCCTCGGTGTGCATGATGAACGGGTACACGCCCTTGGGATCGGCCATGGGCGCGGCCGGACCGTCGGGCACGTCGCCCACCCACTTGCCGTCCTCCCAGGCGATGACCGCCTTGGCCGGGTTGTAGGGCTTGCCGTTCACGTCCACCGAGGCGCGGTTGTAGATGATGCGGCGGTTGACCGGCCAGGCCCAGGAGTAGTTGGGGAAAAGCCCGATCTTGGCCTGCATGGGCGTCTGGGCGTGGTCGCGGCGCTTGGTCAGGTTGCCGCCCGGGCCGTAGCTGCCGGCGTAGACCCAGCACATGCTGGTGGTGGAGCCGTCGGCGGCCAGCATCGGGAAGGCCGGCACCTGGTCGCCCTTCTTGTACTGCTTGTCGCCCACGGTCACGTCGCGGGTGTACTGGCCGTTGATCTTTTTCGCCACGGCGTCCGCGTCGTATTCCTTGTACCAGTCGAGGTTGAGGACGGGCGCGGGAAAGGCGCCGCCTTCCTTCTTGTACAGGTCGATGACGCGCTTGGTGATCTCGACGACCATCCAGCCCATGGGCTTGCTCACGCCCATGGGTTCGTAGCCCTTGTAGTGCCACATGTGCCAGCGGCCGGAGTTGGAGGTGGTGCCGTCCTTTTCGCCGCGCTGGCACGACGGCAGCATGAACACCTCGGTCTTGACGTTTTTGGGGTCGAAGCCCGGCTGCCGCCAGAAGGCGCAGGTCTCGGTCTCGTGGGCCTCGCCGATGACCAGCCAGTCGAGATTGGTCAGGGCTTTCCTGATCTTGTGCGAGTTGGGCATGGACATGGCCGGGTTGTGGCCGTAGATGAACCCGCCCTTGATCTTGCCCTTGTACATCTTGTCGAACATGAAAAGGCTCGCGTACTCGACGTTGGGCTCGATCTTCGGCAGCCAGCCGTAGCCGAACTCGTTTTCCGCCGTGGCCGCGTCGCCGTACCAGGATTTGAGCAGGCTCACCACGTACTTGGGCCTGTTCTGCCACCAGTTGACGCTTTTCGGGTCCTTGCTGGCCGGCGTGTTGGCCTTGAGGTAGTCGGCCAGGGTCGCCCAGGCCGCGACCGGCACCGGGTTGTAGCCCGGTATCCCGTCGTAGAGCAGGGAGTGGTCCGTGGAGCCCTGGACGTTGGGCTCGCCGCGCAGGGCGTTGATGCCGCCGCCGGCCACGCCGACGTTGCCCAAAAGCAGCTGGATGATGCCGGCGCAACGGATGTTCTGCACGCCCACGCTGTGCTGGGTCCAGCCCAGGGCGTACATCATGGTGGCGGCCTTGTTGGGCTTGCCCGTGGCCGCCACGGCGTCCCACACCTTCAGTAGGTTTTCCTTGGACACGCCGGTGATCGCCGACACCGTGGCGACGTCGTAGCGGTCATAGTGCTTCTTGAGCAGCTGGAAGACGCAACGGGGGTGCTGGTAGGTCTTGTCCTTGAGCACGATGCCGTTTTCGTCCTTGTCGAAGGTCCAGGTCTTGCGGTCGTAGCTCTTGGTGGCCGGGTCGTATCCCGAGAACAGGCCGTCCTTGAAGGAGAAGCCCTCGGACACGATGAAGGAGGCGTTGGTGTAGTCCCGGACGTAGTCCTTGAAGTAGAGCTCCTTTTCCAGGATGTACTTCATCATGCCGCCCAGGAAGGCGATGTCCGTGCCCGAGCGCAGGGGCACGTGGAAATCGCAGCGGGCCGAGGTGCGGGAGAACTTGGGGTCCACGTGGATGACCGTGGCCCCGGCGTCCTTGGCCTTGAGCACCCATTTGAACGAGATGGGGTGGTGTTCCGCGGCGTTGCTGCCCATGATGAGCACCACGTCCGCATTCTTGATGTCGATCCAGTGCTGGGTCATCGCGCCGCGTCCGAACGACTCTGCCAGAGCCGGTACAGTGGGCGAGTGTCAGACCCGCGCCTGGTGGTCGATATGCACGACCCCCAGGCCTCGAAGCATTTGGTGCGCGACGGCGCACTCCTCGTTGTCCATCTGGGAGGTGCCCAGGTGGAAGATGGACTCGACCCGGTTGACGGTCTGCCCCTTGTCGTTTTTCTCCACGAAGTCGCGGTCGCGGGTTTCCTTGACGCGCTGGGCGATGCGGGAAAGGACGAAGTCCCAGTCCTTTTCCACCCACTTGTCGCTGCCCGGAGCCCGGTACTGGGGCTTGAGAATCCGGTGGTGGCTTACGTGCATGGCGTGGAAGGCCGCGCCCTTGGGGCACAGCGAACCTTCGCTGACCGGATAGTCGGGATCGCCCTCGGAGCTTAAGAACTTGCCGTCCTTGACGAACATCAAAATGCTGCAGCCGCACGAACAGAAGGGACAGGTGGATTGGTACTCCTTGGCCCCCTCGATGCGCAGCTTGGTGGCGTACGCCGCCGCCGGACGGGGATCGAGCCCGAGGTCCCGAAGACCCAGGCAGGCCAGGCCGGCCCCCGTCAATTTCATGAACCCACGTCGCGAAATGCCCATACCGCCTCCTTTTTCCAGTTCCCACAACGCCGGACGGCCCTCCGTCCGACGGACAGGCATATGTCGAATCAGGCACACTAGTATCTAAAAAAAGCGGACAGGAGGGGTCAAAGGATTGCGAATTGCTTTAGCTTTGGCACTAACCGTCACGGTTTTTCCTGGAAAAATACTCCTCTAGGCAAGGTATCTTGTCCAAATACTTAACTAAGTTATTTATAGCACAACAAGATAATTCACCGGTCGCGCGGAATTCCCGTGTGACCGTCCCGGGCGGCCCCCCGGTTGACGGCCGCGGGGTTTGTTGGCACGCCTGACTCGGTTGCGCCGGACGCCGTCCGCCCGATTCCGGAGCGGCCGCCGGCAAAGGGTCGCGCCATGGAACACGCTTCCTCCCTCGCCAGCGAACTCGACCGCCTGCGCCGCGAACGCCCCCATGTCCGGGCGTTCGTCGATCCTTTTCTGGGGCTGCTCGTGGCCCGGGAACCCCTTGTCGAGGTGCTGCGCTACGCCGACGCCTCGCGGCCCGCGCCGCGGGTGGACCCGGTACGCCTGGCCCAGGGCGCGAGCCTCGAGGCCCGCGACGAATTTCCCCTGGACGAGGCCGCCCTGGAGCGCGCTTTCGAGGTGCTCCAGCCGGCCCTCGTCGCCGGGTTTCGCGACGTGCGGCCGGACCTCTCGGCCATCGGCCGGGCCGCCCGGGCTCGGGAAGGGTTCGTGGCCGAGACCGTCGGGAACCTGCTGCGGGAGAAGAAGACGGACCTGGCCCGTCTGGGCCACGGCCTCGGCGTGGACGCCCGGGTCATGACGTTTTGGGCCACGCAGCTCGTCACGCCCCTGGCCATGGCCAGGGCGCGGCGTCTGGCCGGGCTCGTGGCCGAGGCCGCCTGGAACCGGGGCTACTGCCCGGTGTGCGGCTCCTGGCCCGGCTACATGCGCCGCGACGCCGCCGGCGGCGTCATGACCTGCGGTTTTTGCGCCGCGACCTGGCGCTTTTCCCGGCGGGAGTGCCCGTTTTGCGAGGCCGCCGGCCCCACGGCCCAGGCCTACGCCGTGCCGGGCTTCGACGGTGAGCGCGTGGTGGCCTGCCGCCGCTGCAACCACTATCTGGCCGAGTTGGAGGACGGGGACCTGGCCGATTATCCCCCGGAACTGGCCGGCCTGGCCCTGGCCCCCCTGGAGCTGCTCGCCCGCCAGCACGGCCATCTGCCCGGAGGCATGGACTGGCGGCAGATGCCCTGGGCCTGATTCCGGCAAGCAACCGGAGCGTCGTCTCCTGCCCGCGTTTCTTTTCGGAGGAGGGCCGGAACAAGGCCGCCGGCGCAGGGCGGCAACCCGGGAAGACAAGACCGAATTTTTTTCCTATACTGCCTTTCGGGCGGCGCGACGACGCAGCCGCCGCGCCGCTTGCGGCCGTTCTCTCTCCCCCTCAGCCCGGACACGAGGAATTGCATGCGCGCAGTCAAGAACGCCACCCTGGCCTACGGCGACAAGACCCTGGAACTGCCGGTCACCGTCGGCAGCGAGGGCGAAGTCGGCATCGACGTCACCTCCCTGGAAAAGGATATGGGGCTTCTCACCTTCGACCCCGGCTACGCCAACACCGGGTCGTGCCTGTCGTCGATCACCTTCGTGGACGGCGAGAAGGGCATCCTGCGCTATCGCGGCATTCCCATCGAGCAGCTGGCCGAAAAAAGCTCGTTCATCGAAACGGCCATGCTGCTGATCTTCGGCAAGCTGCCCACGGCCGAAGAACGTACGGCCTTCCGCTTCCTGCTCTCCGAGCACGAGCTGCTGCACGAAGGCTTGCTCCATCATTTCGACGGGTTCCCGCCAGGCGGCCAGCCGATGGCCATTCTGTCCGCCGTCATCAATTCCCTCGGCAACTACCATCCCGAGCTGCTCGAAATCCAGAGCATGGACGACTTCACCATGGCCGTGGCCAAGCTCGTCAGCAAGGTGCGCACCATCGCGGCCTTCAGCTACCGCAAGTCCCTGGGCCTGCCGTTCATGTACCCGGACCCCAACCTGAGCTATTGCCGCAACTTCCTGCACATGATGTTCTCGGTGCCCAACCGCGACTACGAACCCACCCAGCAGGCCGTCTCGGCGCTGACGCTCTTTCTCATCGTGCACGCCGACCACGAGCAGAACTGCTCCTGCTCCACCGTGCGCATGGTCGGCTCCACCCAGGCCAACCTGTTCGCCAGCGTGTCGTCCGGCATCTGCGCCCTGTGGGGGCGGCTGCACGGCGGGGCCAACGCGGCGGTCATCGACATGCTCGAGCAGATTCTGTCCGGCAGGCACAAGGTCAAGTCCTTCCTGGACATGGTCAAGCGCAAGGAACGCCGCCTCATGGGCTTCGGCCACCGGGTCTACAAGAACTTCGACCCTCGGGCCCGGGTACTGAAAAAAGCCGCCCACGAACTGGTCTTCCAGTCGGGCAAGAACGACCCCATGATGGACATCGCCCTGGAACTCGAAGAAACGGCCCTGTCCGACGACTACTTCAAGAGCCGCAAGCTCTATCCCAACGTGGACTTCTATTCCGGCATCATCCTGCGGGCGCTCGGCATCCCGGTCAACATGTTCCCGGTCATGTTCGCCATCGGCCGCATGCCGGGCTGGATCGCCCACTGGCGCGAGGAAAACCGAGACCCCACCACGCGCATCCACCGGCCGCGCCAGATCTACACCGGCCCGCCCCGCCGCCCCTACGTGCCCATCGACCAGCGCTAGGCCGGCGTCGCCGGGGCGTTGCCGGGGCGTCGCCGGGGCGTCGCCAGGGCGCTGCCCTGGACCCGCCAGGGCGTTGCCCTGGACCCGCCAGGGCGTTGCCCTGGACCCACTGGGGGGAGTCACTCCCCCCAGTCCCCCCGGTCGGCGTAGTCGGGCGGGGAGGGCTGCAGTCACCGGTATGGCCGCCGTTGGCGCAGCGAAGACGGGGGCGGAATTTCCCCTGCCGCTGCCGCCGCTGCGCGGCAGGCTCGGCAGGGAAAATTCCGCCCCCGGGCCGTCGCCCCTGCGGGGCGAATGGTGATGGATTTTTGCTTTGGAAGTGATGACGCCCCCGGATTTCTCGACGGAAACACAGGAGCCGGAAGAGAGGGAACAAGATGGCCGAGATCGCGCTGACGAAAGTCGCCATGGCCCTGGGCTTCGGCCTGCTGCTGGCCGTGGTCCTGGGCTTCGTCCTGACCCGCCTGGCCGAGGGCCGGGGCGGCAAGGGCGTGTTCCGGGCCTTTTTCCTGACCCTCGTGTGCGTCTACGCCCTGGGCTTCGCCGCCCGCTACGTCCTGGTCGAAATCCTGCCCTGAGGCCGCGTCCGCGCTGCCCACCCCGCCGGCGTTGCGCCGCGACGCTCCGGGAGCTCGGGGACTCGCCGGTCGCGTCCCGGGCCTGCGTGAACCCGGGAGCCCGTCCGTTTCCGTCGCGGGCCGGCCGTCGACGAGACCGGCCGCTTCGTCACGCCTTGGGGCCCGTGAGTCCCGTCGGCGCGCCGCCCTAGTGCCAGGAGATGGTCAGGGTGCGCTTGCCCCACTGCATGGCGCCGCAACGGTCGTCGCCGTAGAAGATGTCGATGGTCCTGTCGTGGCGGTCGTGCATGACGTCGAGGACCTTGTACTTGCCGGGCAGGCCCTCGATGGTGATGAGGTCGCCCCGGTCCAGACCCATTTCCAGCAGGTCCGGCGAGATGGCCACGGCGTTGTCCTCCTCGCGCAGGGTGTCGCCCCAGGCCCCGCGCGTGGAGCGTTTGGCCTTCTTGCCGCCCACGGAGCAGTAGGCCAGGGCCTTGACCTTGAGCGTGTTGACCCGTCCCTTGGACGGGCTGCTGAAGAGGAAGTCGGGGTCGGCCAGGCGGCCGAAGGCGTCGGCCGCGCTCGGCGCGGCGGCGGTGACCGAAGGTGTGGACTTGGCCGCCTTGGTGCCGGCGCAGCCCGGCAGGGCCAGGGCCGAGACGAGCAGCGTCAGGGTCGTCAGCAGGGTGTAGGCGTGTCGCATCGTCGCTCCATGGGTGCGACGCCGAGGGGGCCGGATACGCCGGCGTCCGGAGGACGCCTTGGAGGCGGGAGGCCTATGAGCCCGGGCAATGCCGGGCCGTCTCGGTCGTCCGCTTGTGGAGTGGCTCGCGTGGCGAGAGGTCGCGCCCCGGTCGCCGACAGCCGGCGGCGGGACGTCAAGCGACGCGGAGTCGCTTGAGAGACGAACAAGGCCGCAGTGCGGCGTGGGCAGCCTGACAGGCCTGTCTGCCCGTCGTAGCGGGCGGCCCGGGCGGATGGGACGCTGCGCCGGCCAAGCGGCTGCGGCCGTCGCCTCTAGTTTACCTATGCCTGGAAAGGGAGGTCTTGTCAAGGCGGGGAAGGGCGGAGGCGGCCGGCGCAGCGGCCGTCTCGGGGGGGCCGGATCGCGCCTCGTCCCCGGGACCCCTGGCGGGGATTCCGGGGACGAGGCGATTAATGTGCTGTTATCGTTGTAGCTTATCGTCGCCGTGGAGTCGCGGCCCTAGCCGGCCTTGGGGTCGTCGTCGCCGGACGGCTTGGCGTCGGGCGTCGGGGCGGGCGTTTCGGACGCCGGCGGCTCGGGGGCGCTTGCGGGCTCCGTGGCCGCTTCCGGGGTCTTGGCCGTCTCCGGGGCCGGGCCGGGGGGGGGCGGCGTCGCGCCGGCGGCGGCTTCGGCCTCCTTGGCCGCTTCCTTGGCGGCCTTTTCCTCCTTGCGCGACTTGTCCACGAACCAGGAGACCCAGATGCCGACCTCGTAGAGCACGACCATGGGGCCGGCCATGAGGAGCTGGTTTATGGCGTCGGGCGTGGGGGTCAGGATGGCGGCCACGATGAAGCTCAAGAGAATGGCCCAGCGGCGGAACTTGCGCAGGGTCTTGGTGGTGACCAGCCCCAGGCTCGTCATGAAGAAGATGAAGACCGGCAGCTCGAAGATGAGGCCGAAGGCGAACAGCAGGGTCACGGCCAGCGTGAAGTAGGCGCTGATGGTCGGCATGACCGTGATGTAGTCCGAGGCGTAGTCCACGAAGAACTTGAACCCGAACGGGAAGACGATGAAATAGCCGAAAAGCGCCCCGCCCACGAAGCACACCGCCGTGAAGAAGGCCACGGGCACGATGATCTTGCGCTCTTCCTTGTACAGCCCCGGGGCCACGAACTGCCACAATTGGTAGAAGATGAAGGGGCTGGCCGCGAAGGCCCCGGCCACCAGGGCCAGCTTCATGACCGTGAAGAAGGTCTCCGGCAGGCTCGTGGCGATGAGCTTGCTGCCGCCCGGCATCACCTCCATGAGGGGACGCAGCAGGATGCCGAGGAGCTGCTCGGCGAAGGCGTAGCAGGCGGCGAAGCCCACGCCCACGGCGATGAGGCAGCGCACCAGGCGCGTGCGCAGCTCGACTAAGTGTTCGAGCAGCGGCGCTTCCTTCATGTCGCCGTGCTTGGACGCGCCGGACGGCGGCGGCGTGGTCGCCGGAGGCGCGACGGGTTCGCCGGCCGGAGCGGGCAGATCGGTCGGCTGCTTCGGCGGCGCGCCGTCCGACGCCGCTTCGGGCATCGCCGGAGAGGTCTCGGTGGAGGCGGCAGCCGCAGGGACGGCGACCGCGGCGGTCTCGTTGACGTCTTTTTCAGGCGAGTCGGTCATGCGCTCCTCTTTTTGCGGCGGGGAGCGGATTGCCGGGCAGTCCGCGCCGCGCCTTGCGGTTACGGCAGGAAACGATTCGGGTCAAGAGCGTCGCCCATCGCGCGTGGTTGCCAAAAAGGCGCTGGGGGGAAACCTTTCTTGCAGAAAGGTTCTCCCCCCAGGCCCCCGTTCCAAAGACTCTTAATAAAAATATATTGTTATGGTGACACCCATCACCGTCGAAAAATTTAGGAAGGGGAGAGCGCGAGAGGGGAGAACCCTTTGCAAAAGGGTTTCCCCTCTCGCACCTCTTTTCTCCTAAAGTTCAACCTGGACGCCGAGTTCCACGACGCGGCCGGGCGGCAGGCCGAAGTAGGCCGTGGCCGGTCGGGCGTTGCGGGACATGAGCGCAAAAAGCGACTTGCGGTATCCGGCAATTTTGGCCTTGCCCGTGGTGAGCAGGCTTTCGCGGCCGAGAAAGAAGGTGGTATCGGCCGGCGGATCGATGGGGATGCCGGTGGCCCGGGCGCGGTCCATGATCTCCGGGACGTTGGGGGTCTCCATGAAGCCGTAGCGGGCGGTGATGCGGAAAAAGCCCATGCCCAGGTCCTGGATGTCCAGCCTGGCGTCCTCGGGCACATAGGGGGTGTCGCTGGCGGTGATGGTGAGGATGACGACGCTGTTATGGAAGATCTTGTTGTGCTTGTAGTGGTGCAGGAGCGTGACGGGCGTGCCCTGGGGGGAAAGGGACATGAACACGGCGGTTCCCGGCACGCGGTGGGGATTTTTGACCGCCACTTCGTCCAGGAAGGTGCGCAGGGGCACGGTGGCGGCCAGGGACAGCTGGCGCAGCGCCTGCCGGCCATCGCGCCAGGTCGCCATGGCCATGACCACCAGGGCCGCGATGGCCAGGGGGAGCCAGCCGCCGTCGGCCACCTTGAGCAGGTTGGCGCCGAAAAAGGACAGGTCGAAGGCCAGGAACACGAGTACCGGCGGCAGGGCCTTGAGGACGGATTGCCGCCAGGTCCAGTGGGCCACGAAAAAGTACAGCACCGAGGTGATGCCCATGGTGGCCGTGACCGCGATGCCGTAGGCCGCGGCCAGGCGGCTGGATTCCTCGAAGGCGATGGTCAGGCCGATGCAGGCCCACATGAGCGCGAAATTGACCTCGGGGATGTAGATCTGTCCTTCCATGGCGCTCGAAGTGTGCACGATGCGCAGTCTGGGGCACCAGCCGAGCTGGATGGCCTGGCGCGTCAGGGAAAAGACGCCGGAAATGAGTGCCTGGGAGGCGATGACCGTGGCCACGGTGGACAGCGCGGCCATGGGGTAGAGGAGCTTGTCGGGCACCAGGCTGTAGAACGGGTTGGCGGCGATGCTCGGGTCGAGCAGCAGCCCCGCGCCCTGGCCGAAGTAGTTGAGCAGCAGGCAGGGGAAAACGATGAGCAGCCAGGAGATCTGGATGGGCCGGCGGCCGAAATGGCCGAGGTCCGCATAGAGCGCCTCGCCGCCGGTGATGCACAGCACGACCGCGCCGAGGACCAGCAGGCCGTGCAGGTGGTTGCGCTGGAAAAACAGCACCCCGTGCCAGGGATTGACGGCGGCGAGCACCTCGGGCGCGGCCAGGATCTCCTTGACGCCCAGAATCGCCAGCACCGCGAACCAGACCAGCATGACCGGGCCGAAAATTTTGGCAATGCCGGCCGTGCCGTGGCGCTGGGCCATGAACAACCCAAAAAGGATCACGCAGGTGATGGGCACGACCAGGGGCTCGGCCGCGCTGGTGGCCACGTTCAGGCCTTCCACGGCCGAAAGCACGGAAATGGCCGGGGTGATGACGCCGTCGCCGTAGAGCAGGCCCGCGCCGCAAAGGGCCAGGAAGGTGAGGGTCGCGCGCACGTGGCGATGCCCCCGGTCCTTGGGCAGTAGTTCCGCCAGGGCGAAAATGCCGCCCTCGCCCTTGTTGTCCGCGGCCAGGATGAACAACACGTACTTGACTGTGATGACCATGGTCAGGGACCAGAAAAAAAGCGAGAGCACGCCGAGGATGTTGTCCTTGTTCACGGCGATGGCGTGCATGCCGTAGAAGCATTCCTTCATGGCGTACAGCGGGCTTGTGCCAATGTCGCCGTAGACGACGCCGAGGGCCCCGAAGGCCAGGGCGGCGGTGCGGGCCAGGGAGGATTTGCCGGACGGCTGGCCGTGGGAACTCATGCGGCCTGCCCCCGCGACGGCCGGCCGTGAACGTGCAAAAGGGGATATGGCATGGGGGCGGAAATCCTTCTCGCCGCTGCCCGGGGGCGGGCGGCGCGGTTACGCTTGGAACGCGACATTTCTAGCGCCAAGCGGCCGCAGCGGCAAGACGGTCGCGCGGCTGCGGCCGGGGCGCGATCACGCCAATGGTGCGCTTTCGTGCCCTGCCGCACGGATGTTGCAAAAATGTCATTTGTCGTGGAAGCGCGCGCCGTCCGGGCTGGCGTCCAGATACAGCAGCGTGGCCCCGCAGATGGCGCAGGGAAACAGCACGATGTTGAGCAGGGGCACGAGCAGGGGCAGGCCGAAACCGAGGAGCGCAAGCGGGCGGCGGGCCATGGCGCGCAACCGCGCGGCGAAGCGCGGTTCGTCGCGGGCGAAGGCGTAATCCAGGAAATCGAAGGCCAGAAGGAACGCTGCGGCTATGGGCGCAAGGATCTGCCCGACCACGGGAATCAGGACCAGGAGCAGGGGCACGGCGGCTACGAACACGGCCTTTTTCATTTCCTCGAGCATCACCCGCCAGATCGAGGCCGCGCCGGCGGACGCCGCGCCCTCGCCCCGCAACTGGCGCACCATGCGTTCGGCGATGACGTCGTAGACGGGCGAGGCCAG
>JAEWCY010000061.1 GCA_023390395.1 Pseudomonadota bacterium
CGTCCAGCCCCTGGCCCCGGGCCAGGGCGCGCCGGCGCTCGGGGCCGCGCCCCCGGACGGGTCCGCCGCGCCGGCCGGACAGCCCAGCGGCTTCGGCGGCCTGACCTTCGGCGATTCGTCCAAGTCCCGGCCCGGGCTGGCCTTCCACGAAGCGGAAAAAGGCGTGGACGTGGTCACCTGCATCTGGCCCCAGGGTCCCAGGGACGTCTTCGGCGCGCCCATCCGCGAGGCCTTCTACGAATTCTACAAGGACCGCTTCTACCACGTCTGGATCGAATTCGACGGCATGGCCGCCTACAGGACGGCCCTGGAGGGGCTCACCCGCGCCTACGGCCCGCCGACCAAGGAAGTGCCCGAAAAGTACTACCACGCTTGGTCCCTGGGCGACGTCAACGTCTACTGCGCCTTCCACCCGGTCGAAAACGAAGGGGACGTGAGCTTTTTCTACCAGCCCATCTACGAACCCATGATGGCCGAACGGGCCAAGGCGGCCAAGGCCGGCAAGGCCGCCCCGAGGAGCAGGAAGCCATGACCGCCAGGCAAGCCTACGACAGCCTCGTCGCCCACGGCCGGGAAAGCGCCGACCTGGCCGCCGCCCTGAGCCTTCTGTCCTGGGACCAGCAGGTCATGCTGCCCCCGGCCGCCCATCCCGGCCGGGCCGCCCAGATCGGGGCGCTGACCGCCGTCATGCACCGCCGGGGCACGGACCCGCGCCTGGGCGAGTGGCTGGCCGCCTGCGAGGGCTCGGAACTGACCCGCGATGCAGCCACGCCCGAGGCGGCCAACATCCGGGGCTGGCGGCGCGACTACGACCTGACCGTCAAGATCCCCGAGGACCTGGCCGTGGCCCTGGCCCAGGCGGCCAGCGCCGGGCAGCGGGCCTGGGAACTGGCGCGGAGGGACAACGATTTCAAGGCGTTCGCGCCGCACCTTCAAGCGTTGCTCGAACTTTCCCGGCGCAAGGCCGAGGCCCTGGGCTACGCCGCCGAAGCCTACGACGCCCTGCTCGACGGCTTCGAGCCCGGCGAGACCGCGGCCAGCGTGGCCCCCATCCTGGCCGAACTGCGCGACGCCACCCGGGCGCTCGTCGCCGCCGCCAAGGATGCCCCGGCCCCCCGCGCCCTGCCCGGCGGGCCGTATCCCCTGGAGACGCAGCAGGCCTTCCTCGGCGAGGTCACGCGAGGCCTCGGCCTGCCGCCCGAGGCCTCGCGCCTGGACGTGTCGGCCCATCCCTTCTCGACCCTCATCGGCCCGGCCGACGCCCGCATCACCGTGCGCTACGACGCGGCGGACTTCACCAAGGCGCTGTTCGGAGCCGTGCACGAGACCGGGCACGCCCTCTACAGCCTGGGCCACGATCCGGGCGACGCCCGCCACGGCACGCCCATGGGCGAATACGTTTCCCTTGCCGTGCACGAATCCCAGTCGCGGCTGTGGGAAAACCAGGTGGCCCGCTCCCTTCCCTTCTGGGAGCACGCCCTGCCCCTGGCCGCCGCCCGGTTCGCGGAACTGGCCGGCTTCTCGCCGCGCGAGGTCTTCGCCGCCGTGGGCGCGATCCGGCCGGGGCTCATCCGGGTGGACGCCGACGAGACGACCTACAACCCGCACATCGTGCTGCGCTTCGAGCTGGAGCTGGCCCTGGTGCGCGGCGACCTGGCCGTGGCCGACCTGCCCGGGGCCTGGAACGAGAAATCCCGGGACATCCTCGGCGTCACGCCGCCAAGCGACGCCGCCGGCTGCCTCCAGGACGTGCACTGGTCCATGGGCGCGTTCGGCTATTTCCCCACCTACAGCCTCGGCAACGTCTACGCCGCCTGCCTGTTCGAGGCGGCGCGCGAGGCCCTGCCGGACCTCGACGCCTCCATGGCGGCAGGCGATTTCGCGCCGCTGCTCGCCTGGCTGCGCGCCAACATCCACGAGAAGGGCCGCCTGCTTTCCCCCCGCGACCTGATTGCCGCGGCCACGGGACAGGCCCCCACGGCGGGTCCCCTCATCCGGCACCTGCAAGCCAAGGCCCGGGCCATCTACGGCATTTGAGCCGTCGCCCGGGCAGGCCCCGGGGCGCGACCGGTCGCGTCCGCCCCGGAGCTCTGGCGCATGCTAACCGTTTTTTAACGAAAAAACGGCATCTTCCCGAAATTCGCGTCTTGCCCCCCCGTCCGTTTACGATTATTAAACGCCTCGTTTCACAATGTGAAACGGGTCGGGAGCGCTGGGAGGCCGCTGCCGTTCCTGGGCGTCCCAAGCGGGGCGAACCTTCTCAATTTCCACTTCTATCACGGAGTGTTGCCAGCAAAAGCCGGCGTTTAGGCCGACCTATGGCATGGATCATGCTGCCCGGGGCGACCGTTGGGGGACGGATTTTTCGCCGAGGGTTTCGTATCACTTTTTCAAACGGGGAGATCTCATGCGACGCGTATTGTTCCTCGCCATCGTGCTATGCCTGATCGGGCCGAAAACGGCGCTGCCGGCGAAAAATCCCGGGAGGCTCGCCGTCAAGGCCGCCATGGTCACGGAATACGGCTCCGGCCGGGTGCTCTACACCCAGGACGAGGACAAACGCATCGCTCCGGCTTCGGTCACCAAGGTCATGACCATGTACCTGGTCTTCGACCTCCTCTCCTCGGGCAAGGCCAGCTTGGCGGACAAGGTCAAGGTGAGCCGCCGGGCCGACGCCACGGGCGGGTCCACCATGAACCTGCGCGCCGGCGAGGTCGTCACCCTCGACGAGCTCATGCGCGGCATGGCCGTGGCCTCGGGCAACGACGCCGCCGTGGCCGTGGCCGAGCACTTCGGCGGCGTGCCCCAGTGGGTGGACCGCATGAACCGCAAGGCCCGCGAACTGGGCATGACCAGCACCACCTTCAAGACCCCCAACGGCCTGCCCGCCCCCGGCCAGCTGACCACGGCCCGCGACCTCACGAAGCTGGCCACCAGCTACCTGCGCCACTATCCCCAGGCCCTGCGCTACCACTCCACCACGACCATCAACCACTGCGGCGCGGTCCACGCCAACACCAACCATCTGCTCGGCGTGTGCCAAGGCGTGGACGGCATCAAGACAGGCTATGTCGACTCCAGCGGCTTCAACATCATCGCCACGGCCAAGCGCGGCGACACCCGCATCATCGCCGTGGTCCTCGGCGGCCGCACGAAAAACGTGCGCAACCGCGAAACAGAGCGCATCCTCAACGCTTCCTTCAACGGCGCGGTCAACTCCATGCTGGCTACCGCCGACGACACGCCGGCCCCGACGACGCTGCGACGCGCCAAGGCGCACCACCACCGCCACGGCAAGTCCATCCGCGTGGCCGAGATCGAACGGCACGGCAAGATCAGCGCCAAGCGCGGCGCCTCGGCCCATCTCGACATGCACAAGGCCAGCGTGAAGTCCGGCCACCATACGGACAAGGCGCAAAAGGCCGCCAAGAACTCCACCACCGCTTCCCACTCCAAAACCAAGCACGCCAAAAAAGCGGGCGCGTCGAGCCGCAAATAGGCGTCCTCGCCAACCGCCAGCGGCCCCACGCCTTCCCGTACCCCAAACCGGCAGATCGTTTCCCGCATCGCCAGCGGGAAACGATCTGCGTTTTGCTGCCGTCGCAGCTTTCACAGCCCGCTTCCTTGCGCCTCTTCAGCACGTTGCGACACTCCATGCAACGCGTTCTTGCAGCAGGCTTTTCACCTCCCAGTCACATGCAACTTCAGGCTTGCGTGACAGCGATACATTTTTTCTGACAGCATTGACCCGAACAATTTACCGCTGGTAATTTTGGATGCTTCTCGAACCTCAACCAGGAGACATCCATGAAAGTCAGCGCCCGCAATCTGATTCCCGGCAAGATCAAAAGCATCACCACCGGCATGGTCAGCAGCGAAGTGGTCATCGAAATCGCTCCCGGCGTGACCGTCACCTCGGTCATCACCAAGCATTCCGTCGAAGACATGGGCCTCAAGGAAGGCCAGGCCGTCAAGGCCATGGTCAAGGCCTCGAGCGTGATGCTCGTCGCCGACTAGCACGGCAACGTTTCCCTCGCCCAAGGCAGGCCGGCTTCGGTCCTCCGGACGTGCTCCGGGGCCGGCCCCTTTGTCTCGTCGCCTCCCCCCTCCCGACAGCTTGCCGCCGCGCCGGCGGGATGCCATGATGGCGCAAAGACCGTGGGGAGGCTTTCGATGCTCCGCATTTTTTTCCTGTTTCCGGCCTGCTGCCTGCTGCTTGTCCCCCTTTTCGCCGGGTCGGCCCTGGCCGGCGGCTCGGCAGCGGTTCTTTCCGCCCTGTGGAGCCCGGATAGCCTGCGCGCCGCGCCGGCGGAACGCCATTCGGGAAAACTCGGCCCGCCGGACCGCTCGCCGCCCGCCGCCACCGTCTCCCCGCAACTGCCCCCCCTGCCCGAACGCCTCGCCGGCTCCATCCGCCGCGTGAACACCCACGGCGCGAAGCTCGTGGCCCTGACCTTCGACTTGTGCGAGCTGGCGGACCAGCATTCCGGCTACGACGGCGCGGTGGTGGAGGCGTTGCGCGCCGCCGGGGCCAAGGCCACGTTTTTCGCCGGCGGCAAGTGGATGCGCTCCCATCCGGAGCGCGCCATGCAGCTCATGGCCGACCCGCTGTTCGAGATCGGCAACCATGCCTGGACCCACGGTAATTTCGGCCGGCTGGACAGCGCGGCCATGCGCGACGAGATCGCCTGGACCCAGGCCGAGTATGCGCTGTTGCGCGAGAAGATCGCCGCCATGGCCCGGGAGCGCGGCGTGGCCGCGGCGGGAATCGCCAAGATCCCGGCCGCGCCCGTGCTCTTCCGCTTCCCCTACGGCCGCTGCAGCCGTGAGGCCCTGGCCATGCTCGCCTCCATGGGCCTGGCCGCCGTGCAGTGGAGCCTGACCACCGGCGACCCGGACCCGGCCTCCACCCCGGAGCGCATCCTGCAAAACGTGCCCGAACGGGTGCGCCCCGGCGACATCGTCATCGGCCACGCCAACGGCAACGGCCACGGCACGGGCGAAGCCCTGCCGCGCCTTCTGGCCGAGCTCACCCGGCGTGGCTACCGCTTCGTCACGGTCAGCGAACTGCTCGCCGCCGGAGAGCCGGTGGTCGCCTCGGACTGCTACGACTCCCACCCCGGGGACACGGCCCGCTACGACGCCATCTTCGGCGACGGCACCACCCATCCGCGCCATAAAAAAGGGCCGCAGCCTGCACAGCCGCGACCCGAACAACCTGCGCCGGCAAAACCGGACAATTAGGGCTTGGACTTTTCCTTGGGCGCATCCACGTCCTTTGCGGGCGCTTCGCGGCGGTAATGCGTGATGGAGGCGACCTTGGAGTCCTTGGTCGCCTCCACGTAGGTGAGGATCATGGTGTTCTTGCCGGTCAGCTTGCCGCTGTAGATGCCGTCGTCGTCGGCCATGGAGAGCTTCGACGCGCCATCGATGACGCCGACGAGGGTTTCCTTGCCTTTGGCCGAGGCCTTGGTCCCGTAGAACATGCGGCCGTCCTGCTTGTCGATGGTGATGGTCCAGTCGACATGGAGAAAGCGCGGCGCGTCGGTTGCGTCGGCATGGCCGAGCTTGCCCATGGCCACGGAGTCGGACGTGCCCTTCCACACGCCGGTGATGTCGGGAGCCTCTTTTTCCTTGAGTTCCTTGTGCTCCCTGGCCCAAACCGGGGCGGCGGCGAGGACGAGACCGAACACGAGCAGAAGCGGGAGAATGCGGGCACGGAACATGGCGGACCTCCATGGCTGGGAACCGGCCGGCCCTTGGCGCGACACCGGCTGTTGCGTTATGATGCGGAAACGACGCCTGCGATTGCCGTATCGATTTTCTAGAGAAAAGGAATCTCCATGACAACCGCAACCGAACCGATCCTCGTGGCCCGGGGCAAAAAAGACGCCGCGCTCCTGCCGGGCATGGCCAACCGCCACGGACTCGTGGCCGGAGCCACGGGCACGGGCAAGACCGTGAGCCTGCGCACGCTGGCCGAGGCGTTTTCCGCGCGCGGAGTGCCGGTCTTTCTGGCCGACGTCAAAGGCGATCTCTCGGGCATGGCCGCGCCGGGCGGGGACAACCCCAAAATCGCGGCCCGCGCCCGGGAGCTCGGCCTCGCCTCGGAACCGACCGGCTTCCCGGTCGTGTTCTGGGACGTGTTCGGCCAAAGCGGCCATCCGCTGCGCACCACGATCTCGGAGATGGGGCCGATGCTGCTTTCCCGGCTGCTCGGGCTCAACGAGACCCAGTCCGGGGTCCTGGAAATCGTCTTCCACGTGGCGGACTCCTCCGGCCTGCTGCTCCTCGACCTCAAGGACCTGCGCGCCATGACGGCTTATGTGGGCGAAAACGCAGCGGAACTGCGCACGCGCTTCGGCAACGTGTCCACGGCCAGCGTCGGGGCCATCCAGCGGGCCCTGCTCGCCCTGGAAGGCCAGGGCGGGGAGGCGTTTTTCGGCGAGCCGGCCCTCGATCTCGACGACATGCTGCAAACCGATGCCGCAGGCCGCGGCGCGGTCAACATTCTCGACGCCGCGCGCCTCATGGCCGCGCCCAGGGTCTATGCCGCCATGCTGCTGTGGCTGCTCTCCGAACTGTTCGAACGCCTGCCCGAGGTCGGCGACCCGGCCAAACCGAAGCTCGTTTTTTTCTTCGACGAGGCGCATCTGCTCTTCGACGACGCGCCCCGGGCGCTGGTGGAAAAAATCGAGCTGACCGTGCGCCTTATCCGCTCCAAGGGCGTGGGCGTCTATTTCGTCACCCAGTCGCCCCTGGACCTGCCCGATGCGGTGCTGGCCCAGCTCGGCAACCGGGTGCAGCACGCCCTGCGCGCCTTCACCCCGCGCGAGCAGAAAGCCGTGCGCACCGCGGCGCAGACCTTCCGCCCCAACCCCGCCTTCGACGCGGCCACGGCCATCACCGAACTGGGCGTGGGCGAGGCGCTGGTCTCCTTCCTCGACGCCAAAGGCCAGCCGGGCATGGTCGAACGCGCCCTTGTCGTGCCGCCGCAAAGCCGGCTGACGCCGCTCGCCGCCGACGAGCGCGACAAGGTCGTTCGTGCGTCCACGCTCTACGGACATTACGAACAGACCGTGGACCGGGAGTCGGCCTTCGAACTGCTGCGCGCCAGGGCGCAACAACGCGGCGACGAAACCCCGGCGCCCAAACGGCACGAGACATCCACCATGGAAAAACTGCTTGGCAATATGGCGCAAAGCGCCGTGCGCTCCATCGGCAGCCGCATCGGCCGGGAAATCGCCCGCGGCGTGCTGGGAGCCTTATTCGGCGGGAAGAGGTAGAAGGAGGGAAAGACCGTGCGAGAGGGGAAACCCTTTTGCAAAGGGCTGTAGCCCCTCTCGCGCTCTCCCTTTCCCAAACTTCCTCACGGTACGGGCGATATACGGGAACCCGCTCGGTTCATGAAAGAAGCCGCGGGAAAGGGGCTTTGGTTTAGTAGTATCGCCACGTTCCCGCTTCTTCGCGGAAATTCGTGTCGAGTTCTTCGCTGATGCCCACCCGGATTTCCTTGTCGGATTCGGCCACGGTCACGTTCTTGGTCGGATCGAACCCGACGTCCAGGCAGACATCTTCCCAATGCTTGCGCACAGTGCCGGCGGCCCGCCGGATGTCTTCTTCCTGGCCGGACCGCTTGAGCCAACGCGCCACCCAGATCCACATAGGGGCCTCCTGGTTCAAGGGTCACACATACGCAGGTTTCACCAACCTGCTCCCCCTTACATAACCATTCGTTCCCGGATGTAATCCCCACCCCCGTAAAAGGGGGTCCGGGTGAGCCATGCTCCCCCGGTGGGGTGATCCAGGAGGGGCAAAGCCCCTCCTGGCGGGGTGCAGGGGCAGCGCCCTGCCGGGGAGGTCCAGGAGGGGCGGAGCCCCTCCTGGCTGCCGAACTAGCGCTGGTCGAGGGGCACGTAGGGCCGGCGCGGCGGGCCGACGTAGATCTGGCGCGGCCGGTGGATGCGCGTGGTGGGGTCGCGGTTTTCCTCGCGCCAGTGGGCGATCCAGCCGGGCATGCGGCCGATGGCGAACATGACCGGGAACATGTTGACCGGGATGCC
>JAEWCY010000082.1 GCA_023390395.1 Pseudomonadota bacterium
CCACGCCCCCCGGGGCCCCGGGCGCGGGGGGGCCCTCCCCCCCGGACGGGCCCGACGTCGCGGCCTTCGAGGCCGCCCTGCGGGCGCACGAGCCCCGGCTGTACGTCACCAACGCCGCGATCCAAAACCCCACCGGCGCGGTGCTCTCGCCCGTGACGGCCCACAGGCTCCTGACGCTGGCCGACCGCTCGGACCTGGTGATCGTGGAGGACGACGCGTTCGCCGATTTCGAGGACGCGCCCGCGCCGCGGCTGGCCGCCTTCGACGGGCTTTCGCGGGTCATCCATGTGGGCGGCTTCTCCAAGACGCTCTCGGCCGCCGTGCGTTGCGGCTTCATCGCCGGGCGGCCCGAGTGGATCGAGGCCCTCACGGACCTCAAGATCGCGACGAATTTCGGCGGCGGCCGGCTGGCCGCCGACCTCCTGCTGGCGGCGCTGACCGACGGCGGCTACCGCCGGCACATGGAAACGGTGCGGGCGCGGCTCGCCGTGGCCATGGGGCGCGTGACGGCCCGGCTCGCCCCCCTGGGCATCCGGCCCTGGCTCGTGCCCCGGGCCGGCATGTTCGTCTGGTGCCGGCTGCCCGATGGCCTGGACGCCGCGGCCGTGGCCCGGGCCTGCCTGGGCGACGGCGTGATCCTCGCGCCGGGGAACGCCTTCAGCCCGTCGCGAACGGCGAGCGGCTTCATGCGTTTCAACGTCGCCCAATCCCTGGACGACAGGATCTTCGAGGCGCTGGGCCGCGCCATGGAGGCGTAAGGCAAGCCGCCACGAACCGCATGCGGCTCGGCGGGGCGCGGCAGGGACCGCCCCAACCGGGCGCACCTACCGGCCCGCGTCCCGGCGGAGAGGAACGGCCTGCGGCAAGGGACTCGGCGGTTTCGTCGGCTGGTCAATCCATGAAATGGAAGTCGCGCCGCCCGGCCGCTTCCTCGGCCAAGGCTTGGGGCAGGACGGCGTCGTCGAGCCGGCGCAGGCGCGCCTGGCCCACGATTTCGGCCACGTAGCGGAAGATTTCCGCCAGCGCCCCCGGTTCCTGCCCGGCCGCTGGCAAGGACAGGCCGCAATCCGCCACGACCGCGCGCACGATCTCCGGATAGGGCGCGAAGGCCTCGGCCACGGCCGCCGCGACGCCGTGCCCGCCGAACCGGCCCTCCCAGCGGGCGAACACCGCGGCGCAGGTGGCGATCTTGAGGTAGACCAGAAGCGGGCAATCGCCCTTTTGCGCCACGGCCAGGGCCTCCTCCAGCTCCAGGGTCAAGACCGAGAGCAAGGCCGCAGGCTCTTCCCGGGCGATGAGGCCGGCATAGCCGTCGGCGAGGTAGAGGGCGTCGCGCCGCACGCACTGGGACCGGCCGATCCGGCGCGTCTGGAGCACCGTCCCCCGGTCGTTGACCACCACGCGCAGCCCGCGCTCCCGCACCTTGCGGCACAGGTGCCAGTCCTCGTGGGTGGCCCGGCCGTAGTCGCCAAGGCCGCCCACGGCGTCGAGGACGTCCTTGCGCGTGAGCCAGATGCCGCCCCGGGCGAAGCCCGCGTCCCGGGCCTGGCCGAGCCGGGCCAGGGAGGCGAAGTGCAGGGCGGCGGACAGGCTGTCGCCGTGGTTTTTCTCCACGATGGGCGCGCCGACGATGCCCACGTCCGGCTCCCGCACGCGCTCCAGGGCGCTGTAGAACCACAGCGCGTCCCATTCGATGTCGCTGTCCACGGACAGGATCAGCGGGCCCGAGGCCAGGGCCAGCCCCGTGCGCTTGGCCAGCCCCGGCCCCTGGTTGGCCGGGTGGCGGGCCACGGTCAGGCGGCCCGACAGGGGACCGCGCGGCGCGGCGAAGGGTTCGGCCGAACCGTCGTCCACCACCACCACCTGGCCGACGACGGCCTGGTGGCGTTCCAGCCGGCGCAGGGTCTCCAGCGCGAAGCCATGGTCGTTGTAGGTGTAGGTGACGACCGAAAGCATGCTCCCTCCGCCGCAAAGGCCGCCGGAACGCCCCGGCGGACCCGCGTCCGCAACCGACCGCGACCGTCCGCGACCATCCGCAACGGGCGCGACCGGATGCCGCGCCCGCAACGATGCAGCCTTATTTCACAGGTGCGGCGCGTTCAAGCCTGCCGCCGTGCAACACGCGCCATCCGCTGCGCCGGCGGCGATCTAGAACGAAAAGACCTTGGCCTCGGCGGCGATGTCGATCATGGCCGGGGCGGTGCTGATCTCGAAGTTTTGCGGCAGGTCGTCGCCGCCGATGAGCCGGGCCTCGGCGCAGGGCTTGCAGACGAGGATCTTCACCCCTTTGGCCTGCAGCTCCCGGATCTGGTCGATCATGGCGTCGCCGGTGGGGATGCGCACCTTCTCGGCCATGCCGAGGTTGGCCCAGTAGACGGCGTCGTCGAGCAGGAAGACCGTGACCTCGTGGCCCTTGCCGGCCGCGACCTTGGCCAGGAACATGGCGCGCACCGCCCGCACCGGGGCTTCGGGACCGCAGGACAGGGTGAAGAGGAACTTGGCCATGGCCGCCTCCTTTGGGTCGAGGGTTTGAAGAAAACACGCGGCGCGACGCCCGCGCCTCACACGGACCGCCGCGAGACCACGCAGTTCCTGTCCCGTTGCTTGCCGAGATACAGGTACTCGTCCACCTCGCGGATGAGCGCGTCGTACGATTTGGCGGCGTCGTACTCCACGACGCCGAAAGTCATGGTGGCAGGAATCGACCCGCCGTCGACGGCCATGGCCCCCCGGGCGACGGCCAGGCGCAGCGTTTCCGCCAGGCCCAGGCCCTGTTCGAGGTCGGCGGCCCTGGCCAGGATCAGGAACTCCTCCCCGCCCCAGCGGGCCAGATCGTCCTGCCGCCGGACGTTTTCCCGCAACCGCGCGGCAATGGCCTTGAGGACCGCGTCGCCGACGTCGTGCCCGTACGTATCGTTGATGCGCTTGAACTGGTCGACGTCGGACAGGATCAGGCAAAACCTAAAATCATCCTGATGCGCTCTGGAAATCTCCTCTTTAATCCTGTCGTACATGGCCCGCCTGTTCAAAAGCCCTGTCAGGAAATCGACATAAGCCACATCGTGGAGCTGTTTATAGGCCTTGTCAAGCTTGTCCCTTTCTTCCCGCAACTCGGCTTCGCTGTCTCTCAATTTTCGAACAAAGGAATTTATCATCCTGTTTATCCTCGACTCGAAGACAACAAGCATGATCGTGCACAGGCCCAAACCCGAGGCGATCAAGATCGAATAATTCCGCACTTGTCCGTAGTATATTTTGTCGAACGCGCTCGTCCTTTGGGTTATTATATGCTCCACATCATCGAGGTGAATCCCCGTCGCCACGACCCAGTCGAAGGGCTTGTAGAGCTTCGCGTAGGCCAACTTCCGCGTGACGTCATCGGAGTTCATCTTCTTGAAATAATACTCGAAATACAGCTCGCCCTTCGCCTTCACCCCTTCCAGTTCCTCCAGGTAGGGCAGATTGCCCTGGATGTCCCTGGTGTTGGTGGAAAGCCCGCTCCCCTCGGTCTCCGGGAGGTTGGGGTGCACGACGCGGACGGCGTAATCGTCCCCGCCGTCGTAGTTCCGTATTTCGTTGATCCAGACGTACCGGTTGGCATCGAAGAGGACGCTGCGGATGAGGGCCTTGCAACGGGCCTTGGCGATGCCTTCCAGGGTCGCCTCGGGCATGAGGACGTACAGCGCCCCGCGGTCGCCGAGCTTCGCCGCGGCGACCACGGGAAAGCCGGCGAAGTCCGTCTTGCCGGCCTCGACCAGGCCCGCGAAGGAGGCGGCCGCCGCGTTCCCGGCGGACAGGACGGTCGCGCGGCCCGTTTCGTCGACGGCCACGACGCCGAACGTCGCGGGGTCCGGGATGCCTGCGCCGGGCCCGCCCTCTCGGGCCGTCTCCCGCGCCAGGGCCGCCCCGGCCGCCTCCCGGCCCAGGCCGGCGAGCAGCCGCGCCAGGGCCCGGCCCCCGCGTTGGCCCGCGTCCCGGGTGAGGCTTCGGCCGGCGG
>JAEWCY010000197.1 GCA_023390395.1 Pseudomonadota bacterium
GGGCGGCTGGAGGCGCAGGGCAAGGACATGCTGCGTGACCCGGACACGGGCCTTTGCTGGCTGCGCCAGGCCGCGCCCTATCCGGTGAGCTGGGAGGAGGCGGGGGCGTACGTGGCGGCGCTCAACGCGGCCGGCCGCGGCGGCCAGGCCGACTGGCGGCTGCCGACCGTGGCCGAGCTGGCCACGCTGCTGCGCCCCGAGCCCACGGGCGAGGGCTACTGCCAGCCGGCGGCGCTCGGCCAGCCCGTGCGCCGGGTCTGGAGCGCGGACCGGGCCAACTACGCCAGCGCCTACGCGGCCGACGTGGAGCTCGGCTACGTGACCAGGGTCGATTTCCTGTGCCCGGCGGCGGCCCGGGCCGTGCGGAGCGCCTGAAAAGGCGGGGTCAGAGGGGGCACTTTTCCTTGGTCGGGAGCTTGTTGCCGGTCAGGCGCTTGTAGAGCGCCTCCTCGACGGGCTTGTCGCCGAAGCGGGCCAGGTCGATCTCGGCCCGGGCCGCGCCGCGATGGCCGCCGGCCGAGCCCACGTCGCCGAACATCTTCGAGGCCATGACGCCCATGTTGCGGCCGATGCCGTCGCCGCGAAAGATCACCACCACCTGCTTTTTGACGATGCCCGAGAGCATGTTCCAGGACAGGCCGTGCACGCGGGTGAAGAAGTCCGCCAGCATGACCAGGAGGTCGGCGCTTTCGATGGCGTCCATGTACACGAACAGGCCCTTGCTGCCGACGAAGCGCATCTTGCGGAAGGCCTTGGAAAAGAATTTCAGCCAGCGGCGGTGGTACTCGCTGTGGATGATCTTGCGCATGAGCAGCATGTCCGCGAACTTGGTGAGGTAGCTGAAGGCCTTGACGTCGGCCTCCAGGAAATGCCGCTCGAAGCTCTGGGTGTCGGCCTTGATGCCGTAGACCAGGGCCGTGGCCAGGAGCTTCCCCGGCCGGATGCGCATGTTGTAGAGGTATTCCGTGAGGATGGTGCTCACCGAACCGTAGTCCGGCCGGATGTCCACGAAGGGGGCCTTGACCGGGCTGTCGGTCTTGACCGGATGGTGGTCGATGACGATGCTGAACGAGCACTGCTTGAAGTCCGGGTGGTGGTGCGGCTGGGAATCGACCATGGCGAAGTGGTCGTAGCGGTCGCGCAGTTCGGGCGTGAGCATCTGCGTGGGGATGCGCAGGAAGCGCATCATGGCCAGGTTGTCCGGCCGCTTGACCTCGTTGACGTGGGCGATGCCCACCTCGGCCACGCGGTGGACCATGATGCGCCGCAGGGCCATGGCCGAGGCCATGGCGTCGGGGTCGGCGTTTATGACGATGAGCCACTTGTCCTCGCGGCCGAGCATGTGGGACAGGCGCGTCGTTTCCAGGGTCAGCTTGCGGAAATAGCTCATGGGGAATTTCCCTCGGGCGTCACTTGAGCGTCAGGGCGCGGCCGGCGACCACGAGGCGCACGTCGCCGGCCAGGGCGGCGACGGCCTGGTTGCAGCCGCCCAGGGCGTCGGCGAAGCGCCGCATGGCCGCGCTCGCGCCGAGTCCCCCCAGCCCGACCTCTGTGCTTACCATGATGAGTTCCGGCCCGTCCGGGGCGGCATAGGGGCCGAGGCCTTCCATAAGGATCTCGGAACACGATCGCATGGCATTTTCGTCATGGCAGGCGAAGAGCCAAAAGTCCAGGCTGTCGAAGAGAATCGTGCCGCCCCGGGGGGCCTCGGCGGCGAGCACGTCCATGGCCGTGGCCCCGGCCTCGATGACGGCCGCCCCGGCCGGCCGGGCCCGCTTGTGGGCGGCGATGCGCTCCCGGAACTCGAAATCGAGCGCCCGGCCCGTGGCCAGCACCCGGCGCGGGGCCGCCCCGGCCAGCAGCAGCTCCTCGGCCAGGGCCGACTTGCCGGAGCGCACGCCGCCAAGGAGCAGCCGGATCATTCTTCCTCCGCCGGGCAGGCGGTCGGGGCCTGCCCGCCGCAGGCCAGGGCGTCCAGCACGTGCAGGCTCTCCATCAGTTGGACCGGGGCGAAGACCTCGACCACCACGGCCTCGGGCCGCAGGTTGGCCAGCATCCAGACGAGGGTCTCCCGGCCCTTGGGCGACAGGCAGCTTAAGGTGCGGTGGCTGTGGCGGCGTCCGGGCGGCGGCCCCTCGGCCCCGAAGGGCGAGTAGACGTGGAGCATGCGGGTCAGACGGGCCAGGTCCGGGTCGTGGTCGGGCAGGGCGTGGCCCATGGCCAGCATGTGGCCGAGGTCCAGGCACACGCCGCAGCCGGCGGCGGCGGCCATGCCCGTGACGTCCTCGGGCGAGATGTCCTCGGTATTTTCCAGGAGCACGGTCGTCGGATCGCCGCCGAAGGCGGCCAGGGCGGCCAGGAACGCCTCCAGGGCGGCCAGGCTGTCCGGCGGATGGAGCACCATGGCCCAGGGCGCGAGGCGCGCCGTGCCGAGCAGCAGCCTCTCCATGGCGAAGAAGGCGGCGTCGCCGCCGTGCCGCCAGGGCAGGTCCAGGGGCAGGTGGAGATGGTAGCGCAGGCCGAAGTCCTTTTTCGGCAGATCGTCCGGGCCGTAGGCCAGGCAGCTCTCGAGTTCCAGGAGGTAGAGGCCGACTTCGTCCACGGTGCGGGAGAGCAGGCGGCAGTTGGCGGCGGCGGTGTCGGGCCACACGCAGCTCGGGGCGGCGACGCGCCAGGACACGGCGGGGTTGCATTTTTGTATCATGATAAAATCGTTAGGGATAAAAGTTGCGATGGAAAGCTTGAGGAAAGGTTTTCCCGGGAGTATGGAATCCGGGTCGTAAGGGTTTTGGGGCGACGGCTCAGGGTCGCCGGTTTCGCGGACCGCGGTCCGCTGTCTTCAAGGTGATGGCGTTATGCGACAGATTCGAGACTTCGTGCAGCATTTCTTCAATCCGCTGCACGTGTATTGCCGGCTCAAGGACATGGGCGTCAAGACGCCCACGGCCCATCGGATGACCAGGGCCTACGAGCGCTACCTCTGGCGCTTCATCTGGTAGAATCCTCGACCCCGAAAAGCGGCAACTGGCGCGCCTGGCTCACGGTGCGCGCCACCAGGGCCGAACGCCGCACCCCCCCGAGATCCAGGTTTTCCAGAAAGCGCGAACGCTTGAGCATGAACCGCCGGCCGTAGAGGTCGCGGCGCACGGCGTGGGACAGGTACAACCGGCTCTTGGCCCGGGTGAGCCCCACGTAGAAAAGCCGCCGCTCCTCGTCCTCGTCCATCTGGCCGGCCAGGTGCCCCGGCTTTCCCGTGAGGAAGTCCGCCCCGGCGAAGGGCAGAAGCCCGTCCTCCAGGGCCGGCAGGAACACGGCGGCGAATTCCAGCCCCTTGGCCGCGTGCAGGGTCATGATGCGGACCTTCTCGGCCCGCCGGCCGACCAGCTCCAGCTCGGTCTCGCCGGCCACGTGGTTGAGCAGGCCCGCCCAGCCGCCCTTGGCGTCGAAGGCCCGGCACAGCTCGCGAAATTCCGGTCCCTGCCAGAACAGCCGGTCGAAGGGCGCGATGTCTTCGAGGTAGGCGGAAAGCCCGAGCGGCCCCTTGGCCAGCACCCGGTCCGGCAGGGTCGGGGGCTTCTCCACGCCCTCGGGCACGGGCAGCCCCAGCAGCCGGCCGGCGGCGGCCAGGAGCAGGCGCACGCGGGGTTCGTTGAAAAAGGCGTCGGCCTCGGGCGCGGCGCAGGGGATGCCGAAGCGCTCCAGGCTCTTGCGGATGGGGCCGATGAGCGCCGAAACGCGCACGAGCACGGCGATGTCGGCCGGGGACAGGGTGTCGGCGGCCAGGTCCCGGGCCAGGGTCAGGGACGTGCCGCCGAGAAGGGCGCTGATGCGTTCGCCCATCCAGCCCGCCTCGCCGGCGGCGGTGGGGGCCTCGAAGAGCTGGATCTCCGTGGTGGCGGTGGTGTCGCGGCTTGTGCGCGAGACCAGCGGCGCGCGGCCGGGAAAGAGCCCGGCGGCGAGATTCAGGACCGGCTGGGTGGAGCGGTAGTTTTCGGCCAGCGCGGCCACGGTCAGGTCCGGCCACAGGGCCGTGAGTTCGGCCCGGGCCGCGCCCGTCGCGCCCCGGAAGCCGTAGATGGCCTGGTCCGGGTCGCCGATGGCGAAGAGGCTGGCCCGCTCCCGGCCGACGAGCGCCGCCACCACGGCCAGCTGCAGGGAGGTCAGGTCCTGGACCTCGTCCACGAGCACGTGGGAGTAGGGCGGCCGCTCGCCCCCGGCCGAGAGCTTTTCCAGCCAGTATTCCAGCAGGTCCGTGAAATCCAGCAGGTTCCAGTCGGCCTTCTGGCGGGCGTAACGGGCGGCATAGAGCCCCGGGCCCACGGTCGCGGCGTCTTTCGGGGCCTGCAGCCGTTCCCGGGCCAGGGACAGGTCGCGCCAGGCGTTTCGCAGCTTGGCCCCGGCCAGTTCGGGGTTGGCCGCGGCGAAAAGCCGCCGGGCGGCGTCCTCGGACAGGAGCACCGGCTCCTGGCCGCCGGAACGGGTCCAGGCCTCCAGGGCCAGGGCGTGGAGGGTGTCGGCCCGGGGCGGGGTCTGGGCGGGTTGCGTCCCGTCGCCGCCGGAAAGGCGCTGGCGCAGCTCCTCGGCCGCCCGGCGGGTGAAGGTTACGGCCAGGATGTCGCCGGCCGGGATGCCGGCCGCGAGCAGGGCGCGGATCTTGGCCAGGAGCGTATGGGTCTTGCCCGTGCCGGGGCCGGCCACCACCAGCACGTGGCGGCCGCCGTTCTCCACGGCCGCCTGCTGGGAGGGGTTGAGGCTGCGGCGCGTGACGACCGGCGCGGGCGGCGCGGCCCGGGGC
>JAEWCY010000180.1 GCA_023390395.1 Pseudomonadota bacterium
CGCATTCGATGTCGTGCAGGCGTTGGGCGGTCAGTTCGCGGATGCCGTCCTTGGGGATGGTGTCCAGGGCTTCCTTGATGCGTTCTTCGCCCACGGCCTTGGTTTCCGGGTCGGCGTCCTATTAAAAACCCCCGCCCCCAGGCCGTCGCCTCTTCGAGGCGAGTTCTTGGAATTTTTACTTTGAAAGCCTCTTTTAAAGACTTCTTCTCTTAAAATGCGGCGCTTCGCCGCTGGCGCCCATTTCCCCGACCACAACGACCGACGCCCCGCGCTTGCCGTTCCCGACCTTCCCCCCATCCACCCCATCGAGGGGGACCGGGGGGGATCATCCCCCCCGGCCGCCGGAGGCATCTTCGCCTCCGCCTTCCTCTTCGCCTTCTCTAAAAGAACAGATCCCGCCGTCCGCATTCGATGTCGTGCAGGCGTTGGGCGGTCAGTTCGCGGATGCCGTCCTTGGGGATGGTGTCCAGGGCTTCCTTGATGCGTTCTTCGCCCACGGCCTTGGTTTCCGGGTCGGCGTAGTCGATGAGGTATTCCTTGAAGGTGAGCAAGGCGTTGGGCAGGCAGACGTTCTGGATGGTGCCGTCCTTGGCCAGGGACATGAACCGGTCGCCGGTGCGTCCCTGGCGATAGCAGGCGGTGCAGTAGCTCGGCACGAAGCCGCGCTGGCAGAGCATGCGGATGATTTCGTTGGGCGAGCGCTGGTCGCTGGGTTCGAACTGTTGGCCGTTGTTGGTGTTGTGGGTGGACTCGTGTTCGACGACGGTCTTCTGGTAGCCGCCGACGCCGGTGCAGGAGCCGGCGCTGATCTGGGAGATGCCGCAGTCGATGAGTTCGTCGCGGAAATCCGGGTCTTCGCGGGTGGACAGGATCATGCCGGTGTAGGGCACGGCCAGGCGGATGGCGGCGATGATATTCTTGAAGGCGTCGTCGGGCACGAGATAGGGAAAGGTGTCGAGATTGACGGCTCCGGCCGGGCGCATGCGCGGCACGGAGATGGTGTGGGGACCGACGCCGAAGGTCTTTTCCAGGTGCTCGGCGTGCAGGAACATGGCAACGGTTTCGTATTTCCAGTCGTAGAGGCCGTAGAGGACGCCGATGCCCACGTCGTCGATGCCGGCCGTCATGGCCCGGTCCATGGCGGTGGTGTGCCAGTTGTAGTCGTGCTTGGGGCCGGAGGGGTGCAGCTCGGCGTAGCGGTCGCGCTTGTAGGTTTCCTGAAAGAGGATATAAGTGCCTATTTCCGCTTCTTTGAGCTTTTTGTAGTCCTCGACGACGGTGGCGGCGATGTTGATGTTGACGCGGCGGATGGAGCCGTTGCCGTCCTTGATGCTGTAGATGGCCTTGATGGCGTCGGTGACGTAGTCGATGGGGCAGTTTTTCGGGTCTTCGCCGGCTTCCACGGCCAGTCGCTTGTGGCCGAGCGATTCGAGGATCTCCACTTCCCGCTTGATCTCGTCCATGGTCAGGCGTTTGCGCAGCTGTTCCTTGTTGCTGCGCTTGTAGCCGCAGTAGACGCAGTTGTTGACGCAAAAGCTCGACAGGTACAGCGGCGCGAAAAGCACGATGCGCTTGCCGTAGATGGCTTCCTTGACGGTCTTGGCCGCCGCGAACATGCGGTCGAGCAGGGCCGGGTCCTCGACTTCGAGCAGCACCGCCACTTCCTCGGCGGTGAGGCCCTTGTACAGCAGGGCCTTGTCGATGATGGCTCCCACGGCCTCGGGGTCGTGGGAGGCGGTCTTGGCGTTTGTCAGGGCGGCGGCGATGCGGTCGTCGTCGATGAACGCGTCGGAAGTTCTCTGGGATTCGTCAATCATTGTCTTGCTCCTTGCGCAAGGTCTTGGACGTGAGCGCGGATTTGACCGTCACGCCGGGAAGATTCCCGAGCCTGCCTGTAAGCGAACCGATCTCGTCGGTCGTGCCTTCGATGATGAGCGCCACGACGCCGGCGTGGTATTCGGGCCTGGGGATGCCCATGCGGCCGAGGATCATGGAGCCGTGGTCGCTCAGGACGGCGTTGACCTTTTCCGAGGCGGTCCTGGGGTCCTCGATGACGATTCCGATCACGCCGATGCGTCTGTTCATGCGCGTCCTCCTGCGGCCATAAAAAAAGCCCTCTTCCGCCGTGGGCGAAAAAGGGCATGGTGCGTGCGGTGGTTCATGGCGGCATCCTCGGCGCGGGGACTCTCCCCTTGCCAGCAGACAGCGGTTTCGTTGCGCGCCTTCGCGTCAGGTCCGGGGACCCGGCGCGGCAGCGAGGAAACAATAGAACTTTTTTCTGCCCCTGGCTAGTAGCACGAATAATTTTTTCTTGTCACTTAGTTTTGTTTCCCTTCCGCCGATATGACCCGATAAGGGGTTCGTTCAAAGCCAAGTCGGACAAACATACTGCAATTTTCCCTGTGTGCCGTGAAAATTCCGAAACTTGCGCTGCAAGACACAATGTGGCATCAATTTTTGAAGAAAAGGCGGCGTGCAGCTCTTATGCGAACCGATCACGTATCGGTCTTTGAACTCTTTCTCTCCTCACGTCGTCTATGACCAAACTATCGCCTGCTGCATCGCAGCCGAGTCCCGATGCCGACGTGAGCGGCCATCAGGTCGTCATTTCGCGTGACGACGGCGCCCCTTTCGCCCGACAGGGCTGTCTTCTTGAAGGAAGCCGGGACGATATCGCCCAGGTGCTGCCGCGCACGGACGGGGTGTGGAGTTGGTCGCCGGACACGGACGAGATCGGCCTCTCGGCCAGATGGCAAGAGCAGCTCGGTTTTGCCCCGGGCGAATTCCCCTGTTTTCCCGGAGCTTGCCGGGAACGCCTGCACCCCGACGACGCCCCCCGGGCGGTGCGCACGTTCGACGACTGCGCCCGGGGAACGACCCCCTCCTTCACCATGGAATTCCGCCTGCGCCACAAGGACGGCTCCTATCGCTGGATGCTGTGCCGGGGCGGGGCCATCTGCGACGCCTCGGGCCGGGTGACGCGCCTGGCCGGGGCCAACACCGACATCACGGCCCAGAAGGAGGCCGAGCAGGCCCTGCGGGAAAGCGAGGCCCGCTTCCGCCTGCTGTCGCAGAACACCCCGGACGCGGTTTTCCTGCACGACATGGCCGGCAACGTCCTCGACGCCAACGACCAGGCCTGCCTGCTGCTCGGCTACGACCGGGAAGCGCTGACGGACCTGAGCGTCACGGATTTCGAGGTCTCCTGCCCGGCCGAGGTCCTGCACGGCATCTGGAGCGCCATGCGGCCCGGGCCGTTCCGGTTCGAGGGGCTGGCCAGGCGCGCCGACGGCTCGACCTTCCCCACCGAGGTCCACGGCGTGGCCTTCGAGGAACGGGGCCGCATCCTGGCCCTGGTGGCGGCCCGGGACCTGACGCTTCGCAAGCGCTACGAGCGCAGCCTGGCCGAGGCCCGGGACGCGGCCATGGACGCCAACCGGGCCAAGACCGAGTTCCTGGCCAACATGAGCCACGAGATCCGCACGCCCATGAACATCATCCTGGGCATGGCCGAACTCCTGCGCGAGACCCTCCTCTCGCCGGACCAGCAGCGTTACCTGTCCGCCCTGGACAGCTCCGGCCAGGTGCTGCTCCAGCTCATAAACGACGTCCTGGACATCTCCCAGATCGAGGCCAACAAGCTCGAACTGCGGCCCCAGGCCTTCGACCCGGCCGCCCTGGTCCGGGAGGTGCGCGACATCATGGCCGTGGCCGTGGAGGAGAAAGGGCTCTCCTTCGCCGTGCGCCTGGAGGACGGCCTGCCCGCCTGCCTGGTCAACGACCCGGACCGGGTGCGGCAGGTGCTCATCAACCTCATCTGGAACGCCGTGAAGTTCACCGCCTCCGGGGGCATCGTCGTGGAGGCCGGACGGTGCGTCGCGTTTTCGGGCGGGGCGGGCATCCGCCTGGAGGTCGCGGACACCGGCAGCGGCATCGCGCCCGAGGACTGCCGCCGCATCTTCGAGCCCTTCACCCAGGCCGACGGGAACGGCGGCCGGCCGGCCGGCACCGGCCTGGGGCTGGCCATCTGCAGGAGCCTGGTGGAACGCATGGGCGGGACCATCGGCGTGGAAAGCGTCGTGGGGAGGGGGTCGCGCTTCTCCTTCACCCTGCCGTCGCTGGCCGGGGCGCGTTGCCCGGGCCCGCCGGCGGCCTCGGACACGGATGCCGCCCCGCCGCCCGCGCGACGCCGCCGGCTGCTCCTGGTCGAGGACTCCCTGGCCAACCAGGAAATGATCCGCCTGTTTCTCGAAAGCGAGCCCTACGACATCGCCACGGCCGCCACCGGGCGCGAGGCCCTGACCCATTTTGCGCCGGGGCGCTTCGACATCGTGCTCATGGACATGGAGATGCCGGAAATGGACGGCTGCACCGCCACGCAGTCCATCCGGCGGCTGGAGGCGGCCAGCGGCTCCTGGCGCACGCCCGTGCTCATGCTCTCGGCCCATGCCTTCGGCGAGTTCGAACGCAAGGCCCTGGCCGCCGGGTGCGACGCCTTCCTGACCAAGCCCGTGCGCCGGGCCTGCCTGCTGACCGCCCTGCGCGAGCTGTTGGCGGGCGCCGCGCCGCACCGCGACTGAGCGCAAGGGGAAAACGCCAAGGGCCGGGGCGGCGATGCCGCCCCGGCCCTTTTCTTGCGTCTCCGGCGAGGGAGAAAACCCTATTCGCCGACGATCTCCAGGACCTTGTCGCCGTAGGCATCCACCACCGGCGTCTTGATTTCCAGCAGTTCCATCCAGCGCCGCACCGTGCCGACGATGACGATGGCCATGAGCACCAGGATGATCACGGCCAGCGAGGTCAGCAGGTACTTGCCCTGGGGCAGATAGGTGTTGACGATCTGCAGGTAGCCGGCCCACCCCGTGATGACGACCATGGCCAGGCCGGGAACGGCGGTCAGGGGCGCGTAGCGCGCCTTGCCCATGCGGATGATCATGGTCGTGCCGATTAAAAGGCCCACGGCCGCCAGCAGCTGGTTGGACATGCCGAACAGCGGCCAGATGGTCGAGATGTCGCCGGTGTAGACCAGATAGCCCCAGGCGAAGGTGAAGATGGCCGAAGTGCTGATGATGCCGGGCCACCAGTGCTTTTCCTGGAACTTGGGCACCACCTGGCCGATCATTTCCTGCAGGAAGAAGCGGCCGACGCGGGTGCCGGTGTCCACGGCCGTGAGAATGAACACGGCCTCGAACATGATGGCGAAGTGGTACCAGTAGCCCATGAGGTGGCTCATGAACGGGATCGACGAGAAGATGTGGGCCATGCCCACGGCCAGGGAGACCGCGCCGCCGGGGCGGCCCTGGATGTTCTCGCCCACGGCCGAGGCCAGGGCGGGCAGGTCCACCGTGTTCATGCCGAGCTTGGCGAACACGGCCGGGGCGGTGTTGATGGCGAAGTAGTCGGCGGGCATGAGCACGCAGGCCGCGACCAGGGCCATGATGGCCACGAAGCCCTCGGTGAGCATGGCGCCGAAGCCGACGAAGAGCAGGTTGTGCTCGCTGTCGAGCATCTTGGGCGTGGTGCCCGTGCCGATGATGGCGTGGAAGCCCGAAAGCGCGCCGCAGGCGATGGTGATGAACAGGAACGGGAAGACCGCGCCGCCGATGATGGGGCCGCCGCCGCCGGTGAACTGGGTGAGCGCCGGCATCTTCAGCATGGGATGCACCCAGAAGATGCCGACCGTCAGGGCGACGATGGTGCCGATCTTGAGGTAGGTGGACAGATAGTCGCGCGGGCAAAGGAGCAGCCACACCGGCAGCACCGAGGCCACGAAGCCGTAGATCGGGATGCTGACGGCGATGGCCGGCCGGGGCAGGTCGAAGAAGGGCCGCCAGAAGGGGCTCTCGGCCACGTACGGCCCGACCAGGATGGTGACGAACATCAGCGCCACGCCGATGACCGAAGCGCCGAGCACGTCGCCGTCGCGCCACTTGTGGAGGTAGACGCCCATGATGAGCGCGATGGGGATGGTGGCGAAGACGGTGAAGGAGCCCCAGGGGCTGTCGTGCATGGCGTTGACCACGGCCAGGGACAGGCCGGCCAGGGTCAGGATGAGGATGAACAGCACGGCGATGGAAGCCACGCCGCCGGTCGCCTTGCCGATCTCCTTGCTGGCGATGTAGGCCAGGGAGCGGCCCTTGTGGCGCACCGAGGCGAACAGCACCACCGTGTCGTGGACGCAGCCGGCCAGCACGCAGCCGACGAGGATCCACAGCGCCCCCGGCAGATAGCCGAACTGGGCGGCGAGCACCGGGCCGATCAGCGGTCCGGCAGCGGCGATGGCCGCGAAGTGATGGCCGAAAAGGACGTACTTGTTCGTCTTCACGTAGTCGTGCCCGTCGGCCATGGTGACCGCCGGCGTCAGGCGCGAGTCGTTGACGCCGAGGACTTTCTTGGCGAAGAAAAGTCCGTAGAAGCGGTAGCCTATGGCGAAAAGGCACAGGGCGGCGAAGACCAGGGTCAGGGCGTTCATGCCAGCCTCCCGTGTTTGACCGCCCGCCTTTCGGACGGCCCGTTGCCGATTGCGGCCCCGTGATGGCACGGGGACCACACGACAACAATATTGCCGGCGCGAAAGGGATAATCCGGGGGCTGAGGCGACAAATTCAGGGGCTGACGGACACGGCCTCGGCAACCGGGCCGGCGGCCCGGCCGGCGGACGGCACCCGGAAGGTGATGCGGCTGCCCCGGCCCGGAGCGCTGTCCACCCGCAGACCGTATTCGGGCCCGTACAGCTGGATGAGGCGCTGGTTGGAATTGCGCGCGCCCACGCCCTCGGTCATGGATTCGAGCGCGCGCGGGGACAGGATCACGTCCACCACGTCGCGGCTCATGCCGAGGCCGTCGTCGCGCACCTCCACGAGCAGATGGCCGTTTTCCCGCCGGGCGGCCACGCGCACCATGCCGCCCTCCTCCCTGCCCTGCAGGCCGTGGCGCACGCTGTTTTCCACCAGCGGCTGGATGAGAAGCGGCGGCACGAGCCACTGCTCGCAGCCCGGCTCCAGGTCGATCTCGCTTTTGATGCGCTCGCCGAAGCGGGCCTGCTCGATGGCCAGGTAGGAGCGCACCTGGTCCATCTCCTCGGACAGGCGCACCATGCCCCGGGAACTGTCGAGGTTGCGGCGCATGTAACGGGCGAGGTCCAGCAGGAGCTCCCGGGCTTGCCCCGGGGCGGTGCGGCAGAACGAGGCGATGGTGTTGAGGGAATTGAACAGGAAATGCGGATTGATCTGGGCCTGGAGGCGGCGGATCTCGGCGTGGGCCAGAAGCTGGTTGGCGATGCCGATGTCCTCCAGTTCGAGCTGGGTGGAAAAAAGCGCGGCCAGGCCCTTGGCCAGTTCGAACAGCGGCTGGTCCAGGGGCCGGTCCTTGGTGCCGTAGAGCTTGAGGCAGCCGCGAATCTCCCCGCCCTTGCGCAGGGGCACGATGATGGCCTCGCGCAGGGGACAGCCCTGCTTGGCGCAGCCGATGGACTCGGGGTCGTGCAGGAAAAGGGCCCGGCCGGACTCCAGGGCCAGCCGCGTGGCCTTGGTGCGCCAGTGCTCGCCGGACTTGTGGTGGTCCTCGCCGGCCCCGACGTGGGCCAGGATGGCGGAAACGCCCGTGACGGCCACGGCGGCCACGCCCGTCTCGGCCAGGATGATGGCGGCCGTGGCCCGGGCCGACTCCGGGGTCAGGCCGCCGCGCAGGTGGGCCACGGTTTGGCTCGCGATGGACAGGATGCGCCTCGCTTCGGTGGAGTCGCGAAGCTCGCGCAGCCGGCGCTGGAGCCAAAGGGCCTTGACGAAGATGGCCGCGCCCATGGCGTTTATGACGATCATGGGCGCGCCGATGACCTCGACCAGGTCCACGGCCTCGGCAAAGGGCCGGGACAGGGCCAGCACCAATCCCATGTGCACGGTCTCGCCCACGATGCCAAGGGCCATGGCCACGCCCCAGTCCAGGGACTTGCCCGGGAAGCGCCGGGCCAGAAGCCCGGCCGCCGTGCCTTCGAGAAAGGTGGCCAGGGCGCAGGGCAAGGCGGAAAAGCCGCCCACGTCGATCAGGTAGCGGTGGCCGCCGGCGATGAGCCCGGCCCCGATGCCCACGGCCGGCCCGCCGAAGAGCCCGGCCGTGATCACGCCCATGGCCCGCAGGTTGGCGTAGGAATGGAAGACGTAGTTGCCGGTGTAGGTGCCGAGGATGCCGAAGACGCCGAAGAGGACCGTGACGGCGAGCGTGCTCCAAAGCGGCCTGTCCCGGCCCATGTTCAGGCGCTCGAAAGGGGCCAGGGTCATGATGGCGAAGCCGCCGGCCAAAAGCAGGCCGAAGCGCTGGGACAGGTTCAGGAACAGGTCCGGGACGGCGGGAACGAAGATGTCGAGGTTCATGGCGCTCCCCTCCTCGCCTCGCGCCGGTCGGCGAAAAGGCCCGGGAGGCTGCGATTGCGTCAACCCGCGCCCCGGCCTCACGCCGGACGCGCTCCAAGGGGCTACAGCCCCAGCCGCTCCTTGAACTCGCGCACCCGGTTGCGGCTGACCGTGACCTCGCTGCGGTCCGGGTCGTCGAGCACGAGCAGGTACTTGCCGCCGATCCAGGGCGAAAGCTCGGCCACGCGCTCGAGGTTGACGAGCACGGCCCGGTTGGCCCGGAAAAAGGATTGCCCGGCCAGGCGCTCCTCGGCCCGGGCCAGGGTGGGCAGGCCGTGGCAGGGCAGGCGGCCGTGGGCGGTCAGGGCGCTGACGCCCTTGTCGTCGGCCTCGATGCAGCAGACTTCCGAGGCCGGCAGGAGCGCGATGCGGCCGTGGCGCTCCACGGCGACCCGACAGCAGGCCCGCCCGGCTCCCCGGCCAAGCCCGGCCAGGAGCGCGGCCATGGCCTCGGCCTCGCGGGCCTGGCCGGCGGCCAGACGCCCCCGGGCGCGCTCCAGGCTCACGGCCAGGCGCTCGGGCGAGACGGGTTTGAGCAGGTAGTCCACGGCGTTCTGCTCGAAGGCGGCCACGGCGTACTGGTCGAAGGCGGTGACGAAGATGAAAAGCGGCACATGGGAAAATTCCATGGCCTGTCGCAGCACGTCGAAGCCGTCCTGGCCGGGCATGCGGATGTCGAGCAGCACGAGGTCGGGCCGGTCCGCCTCGATGGCGGCCAGGGCCGCACGGGCGCTGTCGGCCTCGGCGACTTCGACGTCGGCGTGGGCCCCGAGCAGGTAGGCCAGTTCGTCGCGGGCCGGCTTTTCGTCGTCCACGACCAGGGCGCGCAGCTTCATGGCTTGACGGTAATGCCGGGCGGCGGGGCTGTAAAGGGGCGTCGGCGGAGCCGGAATCAGGCGCTTTTCTTGGGTTCGCCCGTGGTTTGCGGCGTCCACACGGGAGTCGCCGTGGCGGCGTCGCCGCGCAGGTCGCAGGGGTCGGCCTCGCACACCGAGCAGCGCGACTCGCCGCAGGGATCGGCGTGGATCATGATGTCCGCCTCGGGGCCCAGTCGCGCCTGCAGCAGGCTCTCCATGGCGTCCACCTGGCGATGGGCCTCGTGAAGGGGCATGTCGCGGGGCAGGATGAGGTGCATGTCCACATGGACGCGCCGGCCGGCCTTGATGGCCCGCAGCCGGTGGATGTCGATCCAGGCCGGCTGGCGGTTCTCCCGCAGCAGGGCGCAGATCTCCTCCAGAAGGACCGGGTCGGACTCGATCATGAAGCCCGAGACCGAACGCCGCACCAGCCCCACGCCGGCCCAGGCGATGTTGATCCCGACCAGGCAGGCGACCAGGCCGTCGAGCCACAGCCAGCCCGTGGCCCACACCAAGCCCAGGCCCACGAACACCCCGGCCGAGGTGTAGACGTCGGTGAGCACGTGCTTGCCGTCGGCGGTCAGGGTGAGCGACCCGGAGGCGCGCCCCTGGCGCACGAGCTTGAGGCCGAGCCACAGGTTGACGCCGCCGGCCGCGACCAGCAGGGCGATGCCCGCGCCGAGGTTGGGCATGGGCTCGGGATGGAAGATCTTGTCCCAGGACTCGTAGAAGATGCCGATGGAGGCCAGGAGGATGAGCATGCCCTCGAGCCAGGCGGCGTAGTATTCGATGTTGCCGTGGCCGTAGGGGTGGCGCTCGTCCGGCGGGGTCTCGGCCACGCTGACGCTCACCACGGCGAAGCCGGCGGCCACCACGTTGATGATGGATTCCAGAGCGTCGGACAGGATGGCGGCGGAACCGGTCAGGAGCCAGGCGGCCATCTTGACGGCCAGAAGCGCCACGGCGACCCCCAGGGACAAGCGGGCCGCCCGGACCTCGGGAGAGGACTTGGGGGGCGTCGTATCGCGCATGGCGCGCCTCTTACCTTGCCTCGCCGGCCAAGGCAAACGGCGATTCGTCGCCGGTTTTCCCGTGCTTGGCCCCGGTTGCGGCCACGGGCGGCCCGCCGGCGGCGGGAAAGGTCACGGTCACGGCCCCGTCGCGCCGCGTGGCGAAGACCCGGCAGCCCTGCCGGGCGAGGAGCGCCTCGACCTTGGCCGCGGGAAAGGCCCAGACGTCGCCGCAACTGGCGACGGCCACCACCGGGGAGACGGCGGCCAGAAACCGGCGGGAAAGGGCCGTGGCCGAGCCGTGGTGCGGCAGGACGAGGACCTCGGCGGAAAGCTGCGCCCCGGAGGCGGCCAGGCGCGTGAGCACGCCCCGCTCGGCGTCGCCGGGCACCACGGCCAGGCCCCGGCCGTCACGGGTCAGGCGCAGGACCAGGGAGCCGTTATTTCCCGAACGGTCGTCGCCCTCCCCGGGATGGAGCACCTCGAGGATGAGGCCGCGGCCGAGGTCCAGGCGATCGCCGGCGGCCAGGGCGGCGTGGGGGATGCCCCCCCGGGCCAGGGCCGTGGCGATGCCCCGGCCGATTGGCCCCTCGGGCGCGCCGCCGTTGTCGTAGAACGCGCCCACGGCGAAGCGGTCGAGGAGCGACACGAAGCCCTTGACGTGGTCGGCGTGGGGGTGGCTGGCCAGGGCGGCCTCGAGGCGCGGCGGCCGGCCGTCGGCCAGAAACGCGCCGACCACGGCCCGGCCCACGTCGAAATCGCCGTAAAGCCCGCCGGCGTCCACCACGATCCGCCGCCCGCCGGGCAGCGACAGGACGGTCGACTGGCCCTGGCCCACGTCGAGCACGGTCAGCCGGACGTCGCCGGACAGGTCGGAAGCGCTTCGCCAGAGCGTGGGGCCGACGAGGAGGCACAGGCTCGCCAGCATGGCGGCCACGGGACGCCGCCCCCCGGCCAGGACCACGGCCAGCCCGGCCAGAAGCCCCAGGCAGCCCAGGACCTCGGGCCAGGCCGGGCGCAGGACGGCCGTGGTGAAAAGCCAGTCCCTGGCGTCGAGAAAGGCCAGGGCGCGCATGAGGCCCTCGCAGCACCAGGCGGCCAGGAGCAGGGCCTGGCCGCCGAGCTCCCCGGCCAGGGGCAGGGGCAACGGCAGCAGCGCCGTGCCGACCAGGGCCAGGGGAGTGACGACCAGGCCCAGGGGCGGCAGCCAGGCCACGTTGATCCAGGGATTGCCGTTGAAATCCCCGTAGAGCCGGGCGATGAGCGGCATGACGGCGGCCTCGGCGCAAAGGCTCGTCCAGAGCACTCCGCCAAGGCCGAGAAGGAGCCAGCGAACCGGTCGCGGGAGCCCGATGCGCCGGCCCCAGGCGGCGAACGGCGGCCAGAAGGCCACGATGCCGGCCACGGCCAGGGCCGAGAGCTGGAGCCGCGCGTCGAAGGCCACCAGCGGCATGGCCGCGAGCATGAGCCCGAGGGCCAGGAATAACCCGTCCAGCACCGGCACCTGCCGGCCGGCGAAGACCAGCAGGGCGCAGCAGGCGAACATGAAGGCCGCCCGGTAGAGCGACGGCGAATAGCCGCCGAGCCAGCAGTAGCCGACGACCAGGGGCGCGGCCAGGACCAGGGCCAGGTAGGGCCTGGGCAGCCGCAGGAAGACGCCGGGGCGCAGCCGGCCGAGCCCCCAGGCCAGGGCCGCGCCCATGGCCGCGACATAGGAGATGTTCATGCCCGAAAGGGCCAGGGTGTGGGACAGGGAGGCGCGGCGCACCAGGTCGAGGTCGGCCTGGGAAAACCCGGACACGTCGCCGAAGACCAGGGCCAGGGCCATGGCCCGGCCGGCCCGCGTGGGGGCGTCGGCCCCCTCGGGCGGGGCCAGGCGCGCGGCGACGGCCTGGCGCAGGGCCTCGTGGCGCGCGGCCCAGGCGTCCCCGCTCGGGGACAGGAGCGCCACCTGCCCCCGGTCGCCCCGGGCGTAGGCACGGTAGAAAATCCCGTCCAGTCGGCGCAGGAAGGCGAAGTCCTGGCCGCCGGGGTTGTCGAAGCCTCCCGTGCCGCGCACCCGGCCGGTCGCGGCCAACTGGTCGCCGGGCACGGGCCGGAAGACGGGAGCGTCCACGGTCAGCAGCAGCCGGCCGGGCACGGGCGCGTCGCGGCACTCCCCGCCCGAGACCGTGGCCTCTTCCAGTTCCACGGCCAGCCGCCCGCCCGGCCGGCCGTCCACGGCCCCGACCCGGCCGGCGATGTCCAGGGGCTTGCCCGAGGCCAGGCAGGGCGGGACCTGGCGCGGCGGCTGCGGCATGGCGAGGGAACCGACCGCGAAACCCAGCACGAAGCTCAAAGCGAACTGGAGCAGGCGCGGCCGGCCCGGAGCCGGCCGGGGGAAAAGGGCAAGGAGCAGCAAGCCGCACAGCCCGGCCGCCGGAGAGGCCACGGCCAGGATGCCGGCCACGCCGGCCAGCAGGCACGGCTGCCAGGGCAGAAGCGGCGGCGCGGCGCGCGGCGCTTCCCTTGGCGGTCGTTTGCGGCGTGCGCCCATCGGTCGGCGACTCCTTGCGAGATGACGTTTATCCGGCGAAACCTTCTACGATCCCGGCCCGCGCCGCGCAAGGCCGACGGGCCGCGCCGTCTTGTCAGCGGCCGGCCGAACGGGTACAACGGCGGCGAATCTCGAAAAAGGCGTCGCCCGCCAGGGCCAGGGGGACCGCAATGACGCGAACGCTGCTTCTCAGCCTCTTTCTGTGCTGCATCCTCGCTTCCTGGGGCTGCGCCCCCACCTTCAAGCCGATCATCACGCCCCAGGAGTTCGAGGCGTCGTGCCGGTCCGCGCCGGCCGGAGCGGACGCGGCCTGCGCCGGGCGCGTGTGCGACGTGTTCCAGGCGGTGGCCACGGACTACCACGAGGACATGGCCGCCTGCCAGGCGACTTGCAAGCAGCGCGCCCAGGAGCTCGCCGCCGACGTGCCGGCCTCGTGCCAGGCCAAGGTGGCCGGCGCCCGGGAAGCCTGCCTGGAATTTTGCAACCGCAAGTTCTACCGGTGCAACTGCGCCAAGTAGCCCGCGGGCGGTCCGCGCGGCCGCGGCGCGCCGGTCCCGCCGTCCGGGCGGTCGTCCGGGGCGGCGGGGAAAACCGCACAAGGAGTAAGCGATGGCGGTCAAAAAGATCCTGATGCTCGTCGGCGACTACGTCGAGGACTACGAAGTCATGGTGCCCTTCCAGATGCTGCTGATGGTCGGCCACGACGTCAAGGCCGTGTGCCCGGGCAAGAAGGCCGGGGACACGGTGCGCACGGCGGTGCACGACTTCGAGGGCGACCAGACCTACAGCGAGAAGCCGGGCCACAACTTCGGCCTCAACTACGACTTCGACGCCGTGGACGAGGCCTCCTTCGACGCCCTGGTGGTGCCGGGCGGCCGGGCTCCGGAGTACATCCGGCTCAATCCCCGGGTCATCGAGATCGTCAAGCATTTCGGCGCGGCCAAAAAGCCCATCGCCGCCATCTGCCACGGCCAGCAGGTGCTGGTGGCGGCGGACGTCGTGGCCGGCTGCCAGTGCATGGCCTACCCGGCCGTGCAGCCGGACATCGAGCGCGCCGGCGGCACCTACGTCGGGCCCAACGCCACCTTCACCAACGCCGTGGTCAGCGGCAACCTGGTCACCGGCCCGGCCTGGCCGGCCCATCCGGAATGGATCCGCAAATTCCTGGAGATGCTCGGCACCACCATCGAGCCCTAGCCGGGAAGCGTTCCTGCGGCGACGCGCGGGGCCGGCCGGCCC
>JAEWCY010000249.1 GCA_023390395.1 Pseudomonadota bacterium
CAGCTCATCGTCGAGCTCTACTCCAAGTAATCGGCAAAGTACGCTTTGCATAAGGGGACGCCATGTTGATTCGCAACGGCCAAAGGCTCATCAACTCCCGCAACTGGACCGAACTGGTCAAGCCGGAGAAGCTCGAACGCGACGCCGCCTCGACCGATACCGTCGGCCGGTTCGTGTGCGAGCCCCTGGAGCGCGGATTCGGCACGACGCTCGGCAACGCTTTGCGCCGGACCCTGCTTTCCTCCTTGCAGGGCGCGGCCATCGTCGCCGCCCGCATCGAGGGCGTGCAGCACGAGTTCTCGACCATCCCGGGCGTCATCGAGGACGTCACCGAGGTCATCCTGAACCTCAAGCAGGTTCGGCTGGCCATGACCACCGAGGACCCCCAGCGCCTCACCCTGGTGGCCAACCAGAAGGGCGAGGTGCTGGCCAGCGCCATCCAGGGCAACCAGAACGTCAGCGTGCTGAGCGAGGACGTGCTGATCGCCACCCTCTCCGAGGACCGGGAACTGCGCATGGAGCTCGAAGTGCGCATGGGCAAGGGCTACGTGCCGGCCGACATGCACGAGGGCCTCGACGCCGAGATCGGCCTCATCCTCCTTGACTCCAGCTTCTCGCCGGTCAAGAAGGTCGCCTACACCATCGAGCAGGCCCGCGTCGGCCAGATGACCAACTACGACAAGCTCGTTCTCGAAGTCGCCACGGACGGCTCCATCAGCCCCGAGGACGCCATCTCCTACAGCGCCAAGATCCTCAAGGACCAGCTCACCGTCTTCATCAATTTCGACGAGAAGGAGTCCGAAGCCGACAAGGCGCGCCGCCGCGACGACATCGAACTCAATCCGAGCCTGTTCAAGAGCATCGACGAGCTTGAGCTTTCCGTGCGCGCCACCAACTGCCTCAAGTCCGCCAACATCCAGACCGTGGGCGAGCTGATGCAGAAGACCGAAAACGAGATGCTCAAGACCAAGAACTTCGGCAAGAAGTCCCTTGAGGAAATCCGCCGGGTCCTGGAGGACATGGGCCTCGAATTCGGCATGCGCATCGAGAACTTCGAACAAAAATACCAGGAATGGCTGAAGAGGAAGCAGGCCGATGAGACATAAGAAATCCGGACGCAAGTTTGGCAGGAACGCCTCCCATCGGAAGGCCATGCTGCGCAACATGGCGCGCTCGCTTTTTATCCACGAGCGCATCCGCACCACCGAGCACAAGGCCAAGGAGCTGCGCGGCGTGGTGGAGCACCTGGTGACCATCGCCCAGACCGACAGCGTCCATGCCCGCCGCCTGGTCTACAAGGTGCTGGCGAACCACCAGCTCGTGGCCCGGCTCTTCGACGAGATCGCCCCGCGCTTCAAGGGGCAGCCCGGCGGCTACACCCGGGTCGTCAAGATGAGCGTGCCCCGCGCCGGCGACTGCGCCGCCATGGCCGTCATCGAGCTGACCGCCCAGGCCGGCCAGGCCCCCGCGGCCAAGGCCGCGGAAAAGGCCCCGGCCGCCGAGACGGCCCCGGCTCCCGAAGCGGCTCAGGAATAACAGCCTCGTACGGGCGGAACCTTCGGGTTCCGCCTTTTTTTATTGCTCTGTATCGAGAATCTCAATAAGGTGGATTTCCGATATGGATATTCGTCGCCTCCAGGCCTTCGCCAAAGTCTACGATCTGCGCAGCTTTTCCAAGGCCGGCGAGGAGATGATGCTCTCCCAGCCGACCATCAGCGCCCACGTCATGGCCCTGGAGGAAGAGCTCGACACCCAGCTCTTCGACCGTATGGGCCGCACCGTGCTGCCCACCCAGGCCGGCAACGTGCTCTACCGCTACTGCGCCACCATCTTCAGCCAGCTCGACCACGCCAAGGCCGACATCCTGGCCCTGTCCAAGCGCGTGGCCGGCGAGCTGGTCATCGGCGGCAGCACCATTCCGGCCCAGTACATCATCCCCAAGGTGGTGGCCCGGTTTCTGGCCAAATACCCGGACGTGCGCATCGAGGTCAGGGGAGGGGACACGTCGGAGATCATCAACATGGTGGCCGAAGGCGTGGTCCATGTCGGCATCGTGGGCGCTCCCGCCTCCCAGCCGGAACTGATCAGCCGCCCCATCCTCGACGACGAACTCGTGCTCATCGCGCCGCCGGCCATCGCCAGGTCCTACTTGGCCCAAGGCGACGTCAAGGCGCGGCTTTCGGCCCTTCCCTGGGTCATGCGCGAGCCCGGCTCGGGGACGCGCCTAGCCCTGGAAGCGGCCCTGACCCGGGCCGACATCGACGTGCGCAGCCTGCGTGTGGTGCTCCAGGTCCATTCCTCCGTGGCCATCCTCGAATGCGTGGAGGCCGGGCTCGGCGTGGCCGTCATCTCCCGCATGGCCGCCGCGAACTATCTCGACCGGGGAACCATCGCCATCCTGCCTGCCGACGGCCTGGCCATGCGTCGGGAATTCTACGTGGTGCATCACGGCAAGCGCTACATGTTTCCGGCCCAGCGCCTGTTTCTCGGCAGTTGCTGCAACGGCCAGTTCACGGCCTGAATTGCCCCGCGACGCAAAAAAGGCCCGCCCGGTTTCCCGGACGGGCCTTTTGCCGTTTTGGGGCCGACGGTCACTAACCGCCGATGAGCTGCATAGCCATCTTCGGCAGGGAGTTGGCCTGGGACAGCATGGCCACCGCCGACTGGGTCAGGATCTGTTCGCGCACGAACTGGGTCATTTCCGTGGCCACGTCCACGTCCGAGATCTGGGACTCGGCGGCCTGGAGGTTTTCGGCCTGGATCTGCAGGTTGGAGATGGTGTTCTCCAGGCGGTTCTGCAGGGCGCCCAGGTTGGCGCGGATCTTGTCCTTGGACACGATGGCCGTCTTGAGGGCGTCCAGGGCTTCCTGGGCCTGCTGCTGGGTGGAGATGCTGCGGCCGGCCTTGCCCGTGCCCGCGCCGATGCCCACGCCCAGGGCCGAGGCCGTGGAGGTGCCGATCTGCACGTAGTAGTAGTCTTCCGCGCTGGCGTTGCCCGAACCGAAGTGCACCTTGAGCTTGCCGGTGGCGTTGATGCCGGAGCCGTCGTGGGTGGCGCCGGACAGGTTGCCGTTGAGCAGGTAGATGCCGTTGAAGTCCGTGGCGTTGGCGATTCGGGTGATTTCCGAGGCCATGGCCTGGTATTCCGAGTCGATGATGAGGCGCTGGTCCGAGGTGTAGGTGCCG
>JAEWCY010000263.1 GCA_023390395.1 Pseudomonadota bacterium
CACGAGGGCGCCGACGAAGCCGATCAGGGCAAAAAGCACCATGCCGCCAACGCCGCCGGCCGAATTCGATCTTTTCTCCTCCATACTTCCCCTGCCCATTGCCGTTGCTGGTTAACCCCGCGCGAAACCCGCGCGACGTCCGCCGTCCCCCGGGGCACGGCCGGAAAAAAAGAGATTCTTGCGCGGCGTGGCGTCAGGCCGGGGGCAATCCCCTCACCCCGGCCGGGAGCGCCGCACCGCGCTTTTTACCCAGGCCGCAACTTCCGTGTCAAGGTTTAATGAAAAAATTCACGAATCCCCGACATCGGGGACGCCGATTCACGACGGCGCGCCGCCGCCCCCGACCTTGCGGCCGTAGACGTCGTCGAAGCGCACGATGTCGTCCTCCTCCAGATACGGCCCGGACTGGATCTCGATGATCTCCACCGGCACCTTGCCCGGATTGGACAGCCGGTGCTTGGCTCCCTTGGGAATGTCCACGGACTGGTTCTCGGTGAGCAGCCGCTCCTCCTCGCCGATCTGGACCAGGGCCGTGCCCGAGACCACCACCCAGTGCTCGCTGCGGTGATGGTGCATCTGCAGCGACAGCCGCCCGGCCGGCGGCACCTCGATGCGCTTGATCTTATATCCCGGGCCGCCCTCGAGCACGGTGTAGCTGCCCCAGGGCCGGCGCACCGTGACGTGGGCCTCCACGAGCCTGCTCCCCTGGGACTTGAGCGCGCCCACCACGTCCTTGACCCGCTGGGCCTCGGACACCGGGCACACGAGCGTCGCGTCGCGGGTTTGGATGACGATCATGTCCTTGACCCCGGCCACGGCCAGGGAGCTGCCCTGGGAGAAGAACAGCGAGTCCGCGCAGTCGAGCGCCAACACCTCGCCCTGGACCACGCAGCCCGAGCCGTCCTTCTCGCCCAGCCGGTAGAGCGCCTCCCAACTGCCCAGGTCGTCCCAGTCGAAGGGGGCCTCGACCATGGCGATGCGGCCCATCTTCTCGACCACGCCGTAGTCCACGGACATGTCCGGCAGGAAGGTGTAGCCGGAGGTCAGGGGCCGCTCCCCGCGGGCCCGCCACCAGGCGTCGAATTCCGGGGCGTGGACGGCCACGGCCTCCAGGAACACGTCGGCCCGGAACACGAACATGCCGCTGTTCCAGAAATGCTCGCCCCCGGCCAGGAGCTTCTCGGCCGTGGCCAGGTCGGGCTTTTCGGTGAATCCCGACACGGCGTAGGCCCCCTCGCCCAGGGGCTCGCCCCGGTGGATGTAGCCGTAGCCGGTCTCGGGGCTTCGCGGCGGGATGCCGAAGGTGACGAACCAGCCCTGCCCGGCCAGGGCGCAGGCGCGGTCCATGGCCGCGGTCCAGGCCGGCCGGTCGTCGATGCGGTGGTCGGCCGGGAAGACGCCGACCACGGCCCCGGGGTCGGCGGCGACGATGGGCTCGAGCGCCAGCAGGATGGCGGGCAGGGTGTTGCGGCCCACGGGCTCGGCCAGGACGTGGGCCACGGCCTGGGGCAGCAGGCCCTTGAGCTGGGAACGCACCTCGAAGACGTGTTCCTCGTTGGTGACGACGTACAGCCGTTCGGCGTCGAAGGCCTCGGCCACGCGGCCCACCGTGGACTGGAGCAGGGTCGCGCCGTCCCCGAGGTCGAGGAGCTGCTTGGGCAAAAGGGTGCGGGAAAGCGGCCAAAGGCGCGTCCCCGAGCCGCCGGCCAGCACGATGGCGTAGCGGTTCGCCTCGGCGGCGTTTTGGGCGGTGTTCATTGATGCCGGCTCCTTAGGCGGGTTCGGAATAGACGAAGGGCGAGCCGATCTCGGCCAGGCGCGGCTGCCTGGCGTCCTTTTCCGAAAGGATGGGGTCCGTGACGGGCCAGGCCACGCCGATCTCGGGATCGTCCCAGGCGATGCCGCCGTCCTCGGCCGGCGCGTAGGGGGCGTCGACCTTGTACATGAACTCGGCGTTTTCCGTGAGCGTCACGTAGCCGTGGGCGAAGCCGCGCGGCACCATGAGGCGCAGGAAATTGTCCTCGGTCAGCTCGATGCCGTACCATTTCTTGAAAGTCGGCGAGCCGACGCGCAGGTCCACGGCCACGTCGAACACCGCGCCGCGCACCACCCACACGAGCTTGGCCTGGGTGGCCGGCGGACGCTGGAAATGCAGGCCGCGCAACACGCCCCTCGGTCCCGAGCGGGCGTGATTGTCCTGGACGAAATCGTAATCGAGGCCGGCCGCGGCAAAGGCCTCGCGGCTGTGGGTCTCCAGAAAGAAACCACGGTTGTCCCCGAAAACCCTGGGTTTGACGACGACAAGCCCGGGGATGCCGGTTTGTGACACCTCCACGCGAGACCTCCATGACATGTCATTCGGTACGTTTGGAAAAAGAAGGTGCCGAGTCCCTACCCCATTTCAGGGACGCGGACAACCGCGGACCGCCGCCAGGGACGCTGCCTGGCCGGCCTTGTAGGAACTGCGGACCAACGGGGCGCAGGCCATCTCGGCTATGCCGCACCGGCGGCCGAGCGCGGCCAGAGCCTCGAACTCCTCGGGCGGCACATATCTGGCCACGGGCAGGTTGCGCCGCGACGGCCGCAGGTACTGGCCCACCGTGACCATGCGGCAGCCGGCTCCGGCCAGATCACGGAAAGTCGCTTCGAGCTCGCCCGCGGTTTCGCCGAGCCCGACCATGAGGCCGCTTTTGACCACGGCCCGGCCGAGGCGCGCCGCCCTGGCCAGCACGGACAGGCTACGGGCGTAGTCCGCCCCGGCCCGGGCCGTGGGGTACAGGCGCGGCACGGTCTCCACGTTGTGGTTGTAGACATCCGGCCCGGCCGCGAGCACCACGTCCAGGGCGGCGAAATCGCCTTTGAAATCGGGGGTGAGCACCTCCACCGTGGCTGCGGGCACGGCTTCGCGCACGGCCCGGATGGCGGCGGCGAACTGCTCCGCCCCGCCGTCCGGCAGGTCGTCGCGGGTGACGGAGGTGATGACGGCATGGGACAGGCCAAGCTCGGCCACGGCCCGGGCCAGACGCGCCGGCTCGTCGGGGTCGACCGGATCGGGCTTGCCCGCCTCGATGTTGCAGAAGGCGCAGCCGCGCGTGCACACGCCGCCGAGGATGAGGAAGGTGGCCGTGCCCTTGGAGAAGCACTCGAAGATGTTGGGGCAGCGCGCCCCGCGGCAGACCGTGCGCAGGCCCGCGTCGGCCACGGCCTGGGCCGTGGCGGCGAAGCCGGCGTCGCCCGGGAGCTTCACCCGCAGCCAGGGCGGCAGTCGGCCGGCCCCCTGGGCTTTTCGTGACTTATTTTCAAGATCATCCATGCTTCTGTCCTTTTTTGTCGGACGCGTTTCGCGGGCCGGACCGGGCCGGACCGGTCTTGCCGCCGGCCTTGGGGCGCGGCCCGGTGCCGTCGCCGCTTCGGGCCGGGCGCGGCGCGCGGGGCTTTTTGC
>JAEWCY010000027.1 GCA_023390395.1 Pseudomonadota bacterium
CCACGATGCAAAAGCGCACGATCATCGTTTCGGGGCTGGCCGCCACGTATCCGCTGGGCGGCGTGGCCTGGGATTACATCCAGTACCTGCACGGCTTTTATAAGCTGGGGCATGACGTCTACTACCTGGAAGACACCGGCGGCTGGGCCTATGATCCGTTCAACGTCACCTTCGTGGACGATCTGACGTACCATACCAAATACCTGGGCGATTACGTCGCCGCCCTGGACCCCGGGCTCGCCAAGCGCTTTTGCGTCATCGGCCCGGACGACCGCCATTGGGGCATGTCCGCCGAGGACCTGGCTTCGGTGGTGGCGCGCGCCGACGTCTTCTTCAACATCTCGACCACCTGCCAGTTGCGCGACGCCTACGCCAGGATTCCGGTCAAGGTGCTCATCGACTCCGATCCCCTCTACACCCAGTCGAGCTTCCCCCAGTACCTGGACGGCACGGCGACCGACGAGGAGAAGCGCAACATCGAGAACATGCGCCGCCACGACGTGTTTTTTTCCTTCGGGGAAAACGTGGGCGAGGATTTTTGCACCGTGCCCAAGGGCGTCGTGGACTGGATTCCCACGCGCCAGCCCATCGTGCTGGACAGCTGGTCCGGCGCGCCGGCGAGGCCCGCCCGCGACGTCTTCACCACCGTGCTCTCCTGGCAGCCGACGCAGAAGGGACCCAATGTCGGCGGGGTGCAGTACGGCGGCAAGAACATGGAATTCGAGAAGATGCTCGACCTGCCCCAAAAGACCGGCGCGACCCTGGAGCTGGCCCTCGGCGGCGGCCGCCCGCCCCGGGAGCTGCTGGAAGAGAAGGGCTGGAAGCTGCGCGACGGCTTTTCCATGTCCCAGACGCCCTGGGTCTACCGCGACTACATCTGGGACAGCCTGGCGGAATTCTCCACCGCCAAAAACGCCTACGTGGCCACGCGCTCGGGCTGGTTCTCCTGCCGCACCGCCTGCTACCTGGCGTCCGGCCGCCCGGCCGTGGTCCAGGACACGGGCTATTCGCGCTTCATGGACGTGGGCGAGGGCGTGCTGGCCTTCGACGACGAGGCCGGGGCCCTGGCCGGCATCGAGGCCGTGCGCGCCGACTGGGCGCGCCACTCCAAGGCGGCCAAGGCCTTCGCCGGGCGCTATTTCGACTCCGACGCGGTGCTCGCCAAGCTCCTGGCCGACGCCCTGCGCTAGTCCGCCGCATCCTCAACCCGCAGACACTGCATGAAGCGCATGTTTTTCCGGATGACGGCAAGGGTGTTCCGGTGCTCGTTCGGGCCGGCGGCGGATCGGCGCGTCGGCCGCCTCGCGATGTTCTTCCTGCTCGCGGCCGCGCTCTGGGCGGCCGCGCCCGCCCTGGCCGGCAGCTACGGCACGGCGCGTCAGGATGGGGCCTGGTGGCTGACCCTGCCCGGTGGGCCGCGCTTTTTTTCCATCGGCGCGGACACTGTCAACGGCGGCGACAAGCACTACCGGGAAAACGGCTACTACTGGGAGAAATACTATCCCGACCAGGCCGCCTGGGCCGAGGCCGTGCAAGGACGCCTCTACGCCTGGGGCTTCAACACCCGGGGCGGCTGGTCCGACCCGACCACGGCCATGCGCCTGCCCCTGGTGCCGGAGATCGACCTGGGGCGCAACAGTCGGCTCCACTGGTTCGACCCCTTCGCCCCGGACGCCCAGGAGATCGCCACGGCCCGGGCCAGACAGCTCGTGGCCCCGTACAAGGACAACCCGGCGGTCATCGGCTACTTCACGGACAACGAGGTGGGCTGGTGGAACGCGCCCCTGTTCCGCTGGTACCTCGGCAACGAATGGGCCGTGTACACCAAGCGGTTCCTGTGGCGCATGATCCACGACCACTACCAGGGCGATTGGCAAAGGCTCCTGGTCGATTTCACGCCCGGCAAGGATGTGAACGGCTTCGAGGATCTGAAAAAAGGGCGCGCGGAACTGCATCTGCGCCCGGGCGGCCACGGCATCGCGCTCATCCAGCGCTTCACCGCCGCCTGCGCCGGCCGCTACTACGAGCTCGTCTACAAGGCCCTCAAGGCGGCCGACCCCGACCGCCTGGTCATGGGCGACCGGCTGCCGCTCTACTACAACCAGGACGCGGTGCTGGCCTCGCGGGGCTTTCTCGACGTCCTTTCCACCAACTACAACGTGGACGCCCCGGACGGCTGGGTGGCCCCGTACTATTTCGACGGCCTGGCCAAGCTCACGGACGTGCCGGTGCTCATCTCGGAATTCTTCTTCGCCGCCGACGAGAACCGCTCGGGCAACGTCAACAACGGCCACCTGATGCACGTGGCGACCCAGGCCGAGCGGGCCGTGGGCGCGGCGGCGGCGATGCGCCACTTCGCCTCGTTTAAAAACATCGCCGGCGTCCACTGGTTCCAGTATTACGACGAGCCCTCGGGCGGCCGGGGCGACGGCGAGAACTTCAACATGGGCCTGGTGGACATCAACGACCTCCCCTACGAGGGGCTCGTGGCCGCCCTGGCCGCCGCCAACCGGGACGTGCCGGCCCTCCACGCCGCAAGCGGGAAGAAGACCCAGCCGCCCATGCCGGCCGTCATCCCCGTCCATCGGGCCAAGGCCCCGGTCGTGATCGGCGACGATTCGCTGGCCGACTGGCCGGACAAGGCCGGCACGCGCCTGCCCTGGTTTAGCGTGCCCGCGCCGCATGTGCCCTTCGGCGACGTGCACCTGTCCTGGAGCCCGCAGAGCCTCAACCTCTTCAATCTGGCCCAGAACTACGCCGACCTGTTCCTGCTCGCCCACGACGGCGAGTTTCCGCCCTCGGAGTCCTACCGCATCAACCTGGACGTGGATGCCGGCGCGGGCATGCGCCATTTCGCCCTGTGCCTGGTGCCGCGCCCCCATGCCAAGTATCCGGGCCGCTTCGAGCTGGCCCCCAGGCTCTACGCCGTGGCCGACGACGGCGGGCTTTCCCCCATCGATCCCCAGGGCGTCATGCAGGTTCTGGACAAGCCCTTGCCCCACATCGCCGTGGAGCTGGCCCTGCCGGCCCGGCTGCTCGGCGTGGAGCGCCTGGAGTCCGGCATGGCGCTGTCGCTTCGCATCGAGGCGATCACGTTCTACAGGGAAATGGCCATGACCCTCGGCGCGCCGGCCAGGGACGGCAAACGCGGCGACGCAACGAGGACCGCCCCCGTGGCGGCGGTCCTTTCCGACCAGTAAACCCATCAAGGAAGAACGCATCATGGCAACCAACATCCTCGTCACCGGCGGCGCGGGCTACATCGGTTCCCATACCTGCAAGGCCCTCAAGGCGGCGGGACTGAACCCGATCACCTTCGACAGCATGGTCTACGGCCACGACTGGGCCGTCAAATGGGGCCCGCTGGTGCGCGGCGACATCCTGAACCGCGGCGAGCTCGACGAGGTCTTCGCCGAGTACAAACCCGCCGCCGTGCTCCATTTCGCCGCCTTCGCCTACGTGGGCGAGTCCGTGACCGACCCGGAGAAGTACTACCGCAACAACGTGGCCGGCTCCCTGTCGCTGCTTTCGGCCATGCGCCGGGCCGGCTGCCGCCACATCGTCTTTTCCAGCACCTGCGCCACCTACGGCGCGCCCGAGCGCGTGCCCCTGACCGAGGACCACCCCACGCGGCCCATGAGCCCCTACGGTACGAGCAAGCTCATGATCGAGCAGATGCTCAAGGATTTCGACGCGGCCTACGGCATGACCTATACGGCCCTTCGCTACTTCAACGCCGCCGGCGCGGACCCGGACGGCGAGATCGGCGAGGACCACAAGCCCGAGACGCACCTCATCCCCCTGGTCGTGGCCGCCGGCCTCGGCCGCATTCCCCGGGTGGAGATCTTCGGCGCCGACTACCCGACCCCGGACGGCACGGCCGTTCGCGACTACATCCACGTCACGGACCTGGCCGACGCCCACATCCTGGCCGTCAAGAGGCTCATGGACGGGGGGAAGAGCGCCGTCTTCAACCTGGGCACCGGCACGGGCAATTCCGTGCGCGAGGTGATAAGGGCCGTGGAGAAGGTCTCGGGCAAGCCCGTGCCCGTGGTGGAGGGGCCGCGCCGGGCCGGCGATTCGCCGGGGCTCTACGCCGACTCCGGGGCCATCATCCGGGAGCTCGGCTGGAAGCCGCGCTTCATGGACCTGGCTCCCATCGTGGAAACGGCCTGGAACTGGCACGTCGGCCACGTCCCGGGCAAATTGAGTTGCAAAATCCCCACGGCGGGGTAGAGTCGGGCCAAAACGCGCCGCGCGGAGGACGCATGGACTACGCCGCTCTGGGACTGGATTTCCACGCCATCCGCAACAGGAACGAGGAGCGGGTCATCAACCTCATGCCCGAGGTGCTGGTCGAGTTTTCGGACTTCCGCTACACCCGCACGGACATCGAGGACATCTACGCGCTGACCCTCAACATGCTGCCGGCCCGCTACGTGCAGTCCGTGACCCTGGTCATCGACGAGCCCGTCACGGACGACACCGTGCGCCTGATGCTGCGCGAGGCCGTGCGTACCGTGCGCGCCCGGCCGAACATATAGGCAAGGTGCGAGGGGAGAGCGGACGGAGAGAAGCCTCCGGCGGCCAAAGGGCTTCGCCCTTTGGAATCCCTCCAGGGGGGAGCGAGTCGGAATCCGGGAGAGATGACTTCGCGCGTTTTGATGGTGCGCGAAAGAAAGACATGCTGCGGCGGTCGGGGTGATGCCCCGGCCGCCGCTTCGTTTGCAGGGCCGGCGTCAGAAATGCCGTTTGAGGTAGTAGAGGCTCCACAGGCTGGCCGCCGCGGCGATGCCGCCGGCCACGAAGCCGATGGTGGCCAGGCCCGGGCCGTCCGCCGTCAGGCCGCCGAGAAACGCGCCGGCCCCGATGCCGATGTTGTAGATGCCGGACTGCATGGACATGGCGATGTCCGTGGCCTCGGGCGCGGCTTGGACGACCCTGTACTGCAGCGTCAGGTTGAAGGCGGCCATGGCGATCCCCCATACGGCGCACAGGGCGAGGAGCAGGGCGGGCGCGGCGGCGGCGGGCCGCAGCAGCAGCAGGCAGGCGGCGGTCAGGGCGATGGGCGCGGCGAACATGGCCGTGGGGTGCCGGCCGTTGTCCCGGGCGAAGAGATAGCAGCCGAGGATGCCGGTCAGGCCGAAAAGAAGGAGCGTCAGGGTGGTGAAGTTTTCGCTCCCCCGGGCCACCCGGGCGACGAACGGCTCGATGTAGGTGTAGGCCGTGAAATGGCCGGTCACCAGCAGCACGGTCAGGACGTAGAGGCCGATAAGCGCCGGCCGGCGCAGCAGGACCGGCAGGCTGCGCAGGTTCCCGGCGTGCCGGCTGGGAAGCTCCGGCAGCCGGCGCAAAAGCGCCGCCATGACTACCAGCGCCAGCCCGCCGACGCACAGAAAGGTCATGCGCCAGCCGAGCCACAGGCCGACGACGCGGCCCAGGGGCAGCCCCAGGACCATGGCCAGGGCCGAGCCGGCCGAGAGGATGCTAAGCGCCCGGGAGCCGTAGCTGGCCGGGGCGACGCGCAGGGCCAGGGGGATGTTGATGGACCAGAAGATGGAATGGGCGCAGACCACGCCGATGCGGGAGGCCATGAGCACGGGAAAGCTCCAGGCCACGCCCGACAGGACGTGGCTGGCGATGAAGACGAGAAACACCCAGCCGAGCAGCCTTCGCCGCTCCATGCCGGCGCACAGGAGCATGAGCGGCAGGGAGAGCAGGGCCACCATCCAGGCGTAGATCGTCACGAGCAGCCCCGCCCGGGAGGCGGAGATGCCGAAGTCGGCGGCGATGTCGCTTAAAAGCGCGATGGGCGCGAATTCCGTGGTGTTGAACACGAACACGGCCACGGCCAGGAGGATGACCGGAAGCCAGTCGCGGCGCGTGGGGGCGGGAGCAAGCAAAGGCATGGCGTCGAGGTTTCCCTTGGCGCGCCGCACGGCGGCGGCACGGCGGGGTCGCCTCCTGGTATGCCGTTCGCCCGATGTTGGCAAGGGTGCGCCGTCCGCCCGGAACAGGCGGAGCGCGTTCCCCGTCGACGGACACGGGCAGGGTTTTCGACGGCCTGGAGCCGGGACCGGGAGTCCAGAGGGCGTCAGCCCTTTGGCCGCCGGAGGCGTTGCTTCTCCCCTTCCCTCACGCGCCCTTGGGCGTGGCCGTGCCGCCGGCGGCGGCCAGTTCGGCCAGGGCCGCTTCGAGCATGTGCGGCACCCGCCCGGCGATGGCGGGGGAGAGCTCCACGGCCATGGTCTTGAAGTCGAAGGGCTCCATGCCGATGACCACGGTGTCCGGGCGCTTGCCCACCAGTTCGCAGTAGATGAGCGTGTCCACGAGGTCGGACTGGTGCATGGAGTCCTTGAACGCCAGGGACTTGCGCAGGTCCTCGCCCGTGAGGCGGTAGACCGTGCCCGGCGCGTCGCCGCCGAGCACCGCATCGAGCACGATGCAGTAGTCACAGGCCATGAGCGGCTCCATGAGGCGCATGCCCAGGTTGCCGCCGTCCATGAGCGTGACGTTGTCGGAAAAATCGTAGGTGGCGAGCAACTGTTCCACGGCGCGCACGCCGACGCCCTCGTCGGTGTAGAGGATGTTGCCGACGCCGAGGATGAGGATTTTTTGCGGGGAATCGGGCATGAAACCTCCCTGAAAATGGAGAACCCGGCCGAAGCCGGGTTCTCCGAATACGCGACGGGACCGGGTTTAGACAACCCGGAACTTGAGGATCTCGTTGGTCTCGGGCTCGATGACGTGCACGCCGCAGGCGATGCAGGGGTCGAACGCGTGGACCGTGCGCAGAATCTCGACCGGACGCTTGGGATCGGCGATCGGCGTGCCGATCAGCGCCTCTTCGACCGGGCTCTTGTCGCCCTGGGCGCCGCGGGGGCCGAGGTTCCAGGTCGAGGGCACGACGAGCTGGAAGTTGTCGATCTTTTTGCCCTTGATGCGGATCCAGTGGGACAGCGCGCCGCGAGGGGCGTCCGCGAGGCCGACGCCCTTGGACTCTTCGGGCATCTCCCACTTGGCGCACAGGGTGTTGTCCTTGGCGCCGCTGTCGGCCATTTCCTTGATCCACTTCTCCATGTTGGCGGCGACGATGGCGGTCTCGATGCCGCGGG
>JAEWCY010000058.1 GCA_023390395.1 Pseudomonadota bacterium
GGCAATGGCCGCCAGCCCCGCCACGTGGGAGGCGCGACAGGCCTCGCGGTGGGCCAGCCCGGCCGCCCGGAGCGCCGCCAGGACCATGGGCCGCGTCCGGCAGCCCTCGGCGAAAAGGGCCACAGGCAGGGGGCGGACCCAATGGGCCGCGCTCCCGGCCGGCAGGCACCAGACGAGGGGCTCGCGCCAAAGGAGCGTCCCGGCCGCGCTCCCCGGGGCGCGCACCACCACGGCCAGATCGAGTTCCCCGGCCCAGAGGGCCGCCTCCAGGCGCTCGGACAGGTCGCAACGCACCTCCAGACAGGCCCCGGGGCACTGCTCGGCCAGCAGCCGCGACGCCGTCGCGGCCAGGGTCGCCAGGCATTCGTCCGTCACGCCCAGGCGCAGGGTCGGCGCGGCGCGCGTCGCCTCCAGGGCTCCGGCCGCCTCGCAGGCGAGTCCCAGCATGCGTCTTGCGTAGCCGAGGAGCACCGCGCCCTGGGCCGTGGGCCGGCAGCCCTGGCGCGAGCGCTCCAGGAGCCGGCAGCCGGCGGCCTGCTCCAGGGCGGCCACGGCGGCGCTCACCGCGGCCTGGGTCCGGTGCAGCGCCCCGGCCGCGGCCGTGAAGCTGCCCGTATCCGCCACCGTGGCCAGGGTGCGCAGGGCTTGCAGGTCCAGGCCGGAAACATCCATAAAAATCCTTTATGGAAGCATCAATTCATTTCATTATATCTTATGTGAAAGCGGGCGTAAACATCCTGCCATGTTCGCGCGCATCGCCCCGACCCTCTTCGTCGTGCTCTGGTCCACGGGCTTCATCGTGGCCCGGGCCATCGCCGGCCAGGCCGATCCGTGCCTGTTCCTGACGGCCCGCTTCGTCCTGGCCGCCGGGGTCCTGGCCCTGCTGGCCGTGCGGGCCGGGGCGGCCTGGCCCCGGGGACGGCGGCTGGCCGGCCATCTGGGGGCCGGCGCGGTGCTGCACGGCGTGTACCTGGCCGCCAGCTACCGGGCCGTGGCCCTGGGCCTGTCCCCGGGCGTCATGGCGCTCATCGGCTCGCTCCAGCCGCCCCTGACCGCCGTCGCGGCGGCGCTTTTTTTCGCGCAAAAGCCCGATAAGCGCCTGGCGGCGGGAATGGCGGCGGCCCTGGCCGGCGTGGCCCTGGCCGCCTGGCCCGGGTCGGATGCGACCGGGCCGGGTGAGGCGCTCTGTCCCCTGGGGCTGGCCTTTTGCGCCATGGCCGCCATCACGGCCGGCGCCCTCCTGCAGCGCTCGCGACTGGCCGCCGCCGACCTGCGCACGGCGGCGGCGACCCAGCACGGCGGCGCGGCCCTGGTCACGCTGGTTTTTGCCTGGTTGTGGGACGAAGGCCGCTTTGCACCGACGACAACCGTGCTCGCGGCCCTGGGCTGGAGCGTGGCCGGGCTTTCCATCGGCGGCGCGGGACTGCTGGTCTGGATGATCCGGCGCGGGGAGGCGGCCCGGACCGTGTCGCTGCTCTTCCTGGCCCCGCCCCTGGCCGCGGCCCAGGCCTGGCTTTTCTTCGACGCCTCCTTAAGCGGCGCGCAACTGGCCGGGTTCGCCCTGACCCTGGCCGGCGTCGCGGCGGCCAGGGCCGGACGTGCGCGCGGCGATTCCTGAAGAAGACGCCGGCATTTTTTCAATGAAAAGACGCGTGCGGCGCGCCGTTCCCGGACGCGCTACTCCGGGGGCATCAGCTGCGCCGGCGGAGGAACGGCTCCGTCCGCAAGGCCGGCAAGGGCCTCGGCCACGGCGGCGGCCCGCTTGGGGCCAAGGCCGGCCTTTTGCGCGATCTCCCCGGCCCCGGCCGCTTGCATGGCCGCCACCGAGCCGAAGGCCTCCCAGAGGAGCCGGGCCGTCTTGGGACCGACCCCGGGCAGGGCCAGCACGTCGCTGGCCAGGCCGGTTTTGGTCCTGGCCCGGCGCTGGCGGCCGATGGAGAACTCGTGCACCGCGTCGCGCACCCGTTGGAGGAAAAGCAGTTCCGGCGAACCGGGCCGCAAGGACAAGGGGTTCTTGCGCCCGGGCACGTGGATGACGTCGTGGAGTTCGTTCTGGGCGCGCGTGTCGCCCTTGGAGATGGCGGCCAGGGCGAAGGCCCCGCCCGCGCCGGCTGCGGCCAGGGCCCGGGACACGGCCTCGAGCTGGCCCTTGCCGCCGTCGATGAGGAGCAGGTCCGGCCAGGGCGGGCCGGAGGCGGCGCGTTTGGCGGCGAAGGCGGCCAGGGCGAGGTAGTCGTCGGAAGTGCCCTCGACCTCGGGAAAGGCGTAGGCCCGGTAGTCGCGCTTTTTGGGCGCGCCTTCCTCGAAGACGACCAGTCCCACCCGCACGCCGCGCCCGCCCAGGTGGGAAACGTCCACGGCCTCGATGCGGGAAAGCAGCGGCAGGCCGAACTTGGCGGCAAGCGACGGCAGCACGTCGCGCTCGGCCGCCTTGGCCGCCTCCTCGGCAGCGCGGCGGGCGTTGACCTCGGCCAGCTCCAAAAGCTTGCGCTCCTCGCGCCCCCGGGGCGCGCCAAAGCGCACGGCCGCGCCCCGACGTTCCTCCAGGATCTCGGCCAGGGCCTGGGCGTCCCCCTGCCCTTCGCCGCCGTCGGCGTCGGCGTCGGGGCCGTCGCCGGCGTCGGCCGTTTCCCCGGCCGCCGCCGGGGCCAGGGCGTCGGGAACCACCACCCGGGACGGAATGAAGCTCTCGGGCCGGTAGAACTGGGTGAGCGCGCTGCCGGCGGCCCAGACGGCCTCGCCCGCCTCCAGGCCCGGGAAAAAGAAGGTCTTGCGGTCGAGCAGCCGCCCCTGGCGCACGAACAGGATGCAAAGGCCCACCCCGTGCTCCGTGGCGGCGAACCCGACCACGTCCATGTCCACCAGGCGCGTGAGCACGGTCGCCTGGCCCTCCACGGTGCGGCGCATAGCCCGCAGCAGGTCGCGAAGCCCGGCCGCTTTCTCAAAGGCCAGGGCCTCGGCCGCCGCCTCCATCTCCTTCTGCACGTTTTTGACGACCTCGGCCGAGCGGCCGGTGAGAAACGCCTCCACCCGGCGCACCAGCTCCATGTATTCCCCGGCGTCCACGGCCTTGACGCACGGGGCCAGGCACTGGCCGATGAAATGGTAGAGGCACGGCCGCACCCGGTTGGCCATGGCCCGGTCGCCGCACTTGCGCAACGGAAAGACCCGGCCGAGCTCCTTCCAGGTGGCCCGGGCGGCGGCGGCCGAGGTGAAGGGGCCGAAATAGGCCGCGCCGTCGCGCACCACGCGCCGGGTGAAGGCAAGCCGCGGAAAAGGCGAGCGCTTGTCGAGCTTGAAGAGAATGTAGTTCTTGTCGTCCTTGAGCACCACGTTGTAGCGGGGCCGGTGCTTCTTGATCAGGCTCGATTCGAGGAGCAGCGCCTCCTTTTCCGAGGCCGTGAGCAGCACCTCCACGGCCTCCACCCGGGCCACCAGGGCGGCGGTCTTGACGGTGTGCCCGGCGTCGCCGCGAAAATAGGAACCGAGCCGGGCGCGGAGATTTTTCGCCTTGCCGACGTAGAGAATCTTCCCGCGCGGCCCCTTCATGAGGTAAACACCCGGTGACGTGGGGAAATTTTGTGCGGTGAAAACGAACATGGTCCATGAGGATAGCCCGGCGACGCGGCGGACTCAAGCCTTGGGCCGCCAACCTTTCGTCCTCGGGCTAAGGCTCCCTTGCCCTTGGAGAAAGACGCGTGTAGGAACAATCGGACATGACGACGGCGCGACCCAGGCGGATTTCGGTCATCGGCGCGGCTTCCTGCGACGCGGCCACGGCGGCCCAGGCCCGGCGGCTCGGGGCGCTTCTCGCCGGTCGCGGCTGGGAGATCGTGTGCGGCGGAGGCGGCGGCGTCATGGCGGCCGCCTGTCAGGGCGCCCGGGAGGCCGGCGGCCGCACCATCGGCATCCTGCCGGGGAACGACCCCGGCGCGGCCAATCCCTACGTGGACGTGCCCATCGTCACCGGAATGGGTATCGCGCGCAACGTTTTGGTGGTACTCAACGGCGAGGCGGCCGTGGCCGTGGCGGGCGGAGCCGGCACCCTGTCGGAGATCGGCCTGGCGCTCAAGCTCGGCCGGCCCGTGGCGGCCCTGGGCCCCTACGGCGGCCTGCCCGGGGTCCGGGCGGTCGCCAGCCCGGAAGAAGCGGCGGAAGCCGTCGCCGCCCTGCTCGACGGATCGTAACGGTTGGGAGCTTTATCCGCATGGTCGAAGTGTTGTGGGCGCCCTGGCGCATGGAGTACATCCTTGGGCCCAAGCCCGACGCCTGCGTCTTTTGTCTGCCCGAGGACGCCCATGAAGACAGGGAGCGCCTGGTCCTGGCCCGGGGACGGCACACCTTCGTCATCATGAACAAATTTCCCTACAATTCCGGACACCTTATGGTCACGCCCCTGCGCCACGCCAGCTGCCTCACCGAACTGACGCCGGACGAGGCCCTGGAACTGACCAGGGGGCTCACCTATTGCACCAAGGCGATGCAGGAGGCCATGCGGCCGCAGGGCATCAACATCGGGCTCAATCTCGGCGAGGCGGCCGGCGCCGGCATCGCCGCCCATCTGCACTTCCAGATGGTGCCGCGCTGGAACGGCGACTCCTCGTTCATGGCCGTTTTCGGAGAGACGCGGGTCGTGCCCCAGCTTCTGCTCTCCACCTACGATCGGCTCAAACCGTTTTTCCAGGGTTATCTTGCAACCGTTACGTCGTGACAAGGAGGCCTCCATGCGCGTGATCAAGGTGCTTTTCCTGCTCGTGTTCTTCTTCGTCTGCATGCTCTTCTTCGTGCAGAACACCGCCATCCTGGAAACGCCCCTGCTGCTCAAGCTCGGCGCGTTCGGCTACATGGTCCAGAGCCCGGCCGTGCCTTTCTACGTGGTGCTGCTGATCTCCTTCGTCGCCGGCGGCCTGTTCTGCACCCTGTACTTCCTGGCCGAGAAGGTCCGCCTGGCCACGAGCGTGCGCAGCCTGCAGAACAAGGTCAACGCCATGGAAAAGCAGCTGGCCTCCCAGAAGAAGTCCACGGTCGCCGCGCCCATCGTGGCCCCGAGCTACGCCGCCGCGGCCCCGGCTTCGCCCGCGCCCGCCTCCGACGCCCCTGCCGCGGACAAGAAGGCCGACGCCTAGGCCGTCGCCGCACCTGCCGCCGTGGGGGAAATCAAGCTGACCCCCATGCTGGAGCAGTACCTGCGCTTCAAGGAGGAGCATCCTGGCGCGTTGCTGTTCTATCGCATGGGGGACTTCTACGAGATGTTCTTCGAGGACGCCGTCACGGCGGCCCGGGAACTCCAGCTGACGCTCACCTCGCGCAATCCCGAGGCCGCATCCCCCGTGCCCATGTGCGGCGTGCCCCACCACGCCGTGGAGGGGTATCTGGCCGAACTGCTGGACAAGGGGTTCAAGGTCGCCGTGTGCGACCAGATGGAGGACCCCAGGCAGGCCAAGGGGCTGGTCAAGCGGGCCGTCACCCGCGTGCTCACCCCGGGCACGGCCGTGGAGGAAGGAAACTTAAGGGCCAAGGAGCACAACTTCCTGGCCGCCCTGTACTACGACGCCGACGAACGGGCCGGCGGCCTGGCCTGGGTCGACTTCTCCACCGGCGAATGGTCCGGCCTTTTCTCCCGCGACGCCGCCCGGCTGTGGCAGTGGATGGTCAAGATCGGCCCGAGGGAACTGCTGCTGCCCGACGGCCTGGAGCCGCCCCGCGACGTCCCGCGCGAGGGCATCCACCTCAGCCGGTTTCCCGTAAAGCCCCACTTCGACTTCTCCGGCGGCCGCGACAAGGTGCTGCGGGCCCAGGCCGTGGCCGACCTCGACGCCCTGGACGTGGGCGACAAGCCCCAGCTCGTGCGGGCCATGGGGGCGCTGCTCACCTACCTGACGGCCACGCAGATGCGCGACCTGGGCCACCTGCGCCCCTTCAAGCCGGTCAATCTCGGCCGGCACATGCTGCTCGACGAGGTCACCGAGCGCAACCTGGAGATCTTCCGCCGCCTGGACGGGCGCAAGGGCCGGGGCACGCTGTGGCATGTCCTGGACCGCACGGTCACGCCCATGGGCGGGCGGCTGCTCGAATCCATGCTGCGCCAGCCCTGGCTGGACCTCGCCCCCATCGCCGAGACCCAGGACGCCGTGGCCTGGCTCGTGGACGACGTGGAACGCCGCGAGGCCCTGGCCGCCGCCCTGTCCGACGTCCACGACCTGGAGCGGCTGACCACGCGCATCTTCCTCAACCGCGCCGCGCCGCGCGACTTCACCGCCCTGCGCCAGTCGCTGCGCGCCCTGCCCGGGCTGCGGGAGCTGGCCGACGCCGGCGGGGGCGCGCCCGGGGCCCCCCGGGAGCTCGTTTCCGGCTGGGACGACCTGGACGACGTGCGCGACCTCCTGGACCGGGCCCTGGTGGACTCCCCGCCGCCCCTGGTCACCGAGGGCGGGCTCTTCCGGCCCGGCTACCACGCCGAACTCGACGAGCTCATGGAGCTCACCGAGCACGGCGAGGCCCGCATCCAGGAACTTTTCGCCAGCGAACGCGAGGCGTGCAGCCTGCCCAAGCTCAAACTCGGCTACAACCGGGTGTTCGGCTACTATTTCGAGCTCTCCAAAGCCGGCGGCTACCCGCCCGAGCATTTCGAGCGCCGCCAGACGCTGGCCAACTGCGAGCGCTACGTGACCCCGGCGCTCAAGGAGCTGGAAGAGAAGCTCACCGCCGCCGGAGACAAGCGCAAGAGCCTCGAATACAATCTCTTCACCGAACTGCGCGGCCGCATCGCCGCCGTGCGCGACCGCATCATGGAGACCGCCGCCCGGGTGGCGCGCCTGGACGTCTGGCAGGGGCTGGCCACGGCCGCGACCGCGGGCGACTGGACCCGGCCCGTGCTGCGCCAGGATCTCTCCCTCGCCATCAAGGCCGGCCGCCATCCCGTGGTCGAGGCCGTGCAGGGCGTGGGCAACTACGTGCCCAACGACGTGACGCTTACCGACGCCGCCAAGCTGCTGCTCATCACCGGCCCCAACATGGCCGGCAAATCGACCGTGCTGCGCCAGACGGCGCTCATCGCCATCCTGGCGCAGATCGGCTCCTTCGTGCCGGCGGCGCGGGCGGAGATCGGCCTCGTCGATCGCGTGTTCTGCCGCGTCGGCGCCTCGGACAACCTCGCCCAGGGGCAGTCCACGTTCATGGTCGAGATGATGGAGACCGCGCGCATCCTGCGCCAGGCCGGCCGGCGCAGCCTCATCATCCTCGACGAGATCGGCCGGGGCACGGCCACCTTCGACGGCCTGGCCCTGGCCTGGGCCGTGGTCGAGGACCTGTGCGGCCGCGACGACGGCCTTGGCGTGCGCACGCTGTTCGCCACGCACTACCATGAGCTGACGGCCCTGGAAGGCCGTTTGCCCGGCCTTCGCAACGCCAACATCGCGGTCAAGGAATGGAAGGGCGACATCGTGTTCCTGCGCCGCCTCCTGCCCGGCCCCGCCGACCGCAGCTACGGCGTGGAAGTGGCTAAGCTCGCCGGCGTGCCGCGAAACGTGGTAAAACGCGCCCGGGAGATCCTGACCGATCTCGAGCGCAGCCGCGAACCGGGCAAGGCGGCAAGCAGCGGGCGCGAACTGGGCCAGCCCGCCCTGCCCGGCCTCCTCGGCGGTCTCGCCGCCCCGGCCGAGACCGCGCCGCCGCATGCTGAAAGCCTGCTTCTTGACGAACTCTCCCGCCTCGAACTAGACCGGATGACGCCGCTCGAGGCCCTGACGAAATTGTGCGACTGGAAGAATCGCTTCAGCGGCCCCGCACCCCAAGGAGACTGACGCATGCATCATTTCGAGTACCGCGGCGGCGAACTCTATGCCGAGGACGTCCCCGTTTCCACCCTGGTCGCCGCCTACGGCACGCCGCTTTACATCTACAGCGCCGCCACCTTGCGCCGCCATTTCACGGCCTTCGACTCGGCCTTCGCCGCACTGCCCCACCTCACCTGCTTTTCCGTCAAGGCCAATTCCAACCTGTCGGTACTCAAAACCCTGGCCGCACAGGGTGCGGGCGTGGACATCGTCTCGGGCGGAGAACTCTACCGGGCGCTGGCCGCCGATGTCGATCCGGCCAAGATCGTCTATTCGGGCGTGGGCAAGCGCGCCGCCGAGATCGAGCAGGCGCTGGCCGCCGGCATCCTCATGTTCAACGTCGAGTCCATGGGCGAGCTGGAACGCATCAGCGCCATCGCCGCGCGCCAGGGCAAAAACGCCAACGTCAGCCTGCGCATCAACCCCGACGTCGATCCCAAGACCCATCCCTACATTTCCACGGGGCTCAAGAAAAACAAGTTCGGCCTGGACATCGAAACGTCGCTGGCCGCCTATGCCCGGGCCAAGGAACTGCCGGGCGTGACGCCCGTCGGCATCGACTGCCACATCGGCTCCCAGCTCACCTCCATCGATCCGTTCCTGGAAGCCCTCAATAAAATCCTGGCCTTTCGCGAGAAGCTTTGCGCCATGGGCATCGAGACGCGCTACCTCGACCTCGGCGGGGGGCTCGGCATCCAGTACAACGAGGAAGAGCCGCCCCATCCGCGCGAATTCGGCCAGGCCCTGACCCAGGCCCTGGGCAAGCTGCCGCTGACGCTCATCCTCGAGCCCGGCCGCGTCATCGTCGGCAACGCCGGCATCCTGGTGACGGAAGTCGTCTACACCAAGAAGACCCCGAGCAAGGATTTCGTCATCGTGGACGCGGCCATGAACGACCTCATCCGGCCCTCGCTCTACGATTCCTACCATGCCATCGGCGAAGTCCGCCCGGCCGGGCGCGAAACGCTCAATGTGGACGTGGTCGGCCCCATCTGCGAATCCGGCGATTTCCTGGCCCGGGACCGCGACCTGCCGGCCATGGCCCCCGGCGAACTGCTCGCCGTGTACTCGGCCGGGGCTTATGGCTTCACCATGTCCTCGAACTACAACTCCCGGCCGCGCGCGGCCGAAGTGCTCGTGGACGGCGACAAGGTCACCCTAGCCCGCCGCCGCGAAACCTACGAGGACCTGGTCGCCCTGGAACGCTGAAGCCGCCTGCGCGTTCGTACGGCGACAATCCTGTGACGGCCAAACGGCCGCGTCGCGTTGCAGCCGTTCCTGCGCGCCCGCGGCCGTTTTTCGTTGCGCCTTGAAACGCCTCCCGCCTTGACCGAAGCGGATCGCATTATTACGTAAAGTATTCGCACAGCCCGCGCCGCGGCGGACTGCGCGGCGCGTTCCCGCGAAAACCGCTCCCGGAGGTCGTCGGTCGTGAATGCAGCCCTGCCCGTCCTTCTGGCCATGCAGATCGTCTTTTGCGGGGACAGCATCACCAAGGGCTGGGAAATCTACAACCTGTTCGACCAGCCGCGCAAAGTCTTCGTCAACGGCGTCGAATCCTGCACCAGCGCGGACATCCTGAAGCGCATCGAGCCCATCGCCCGCCAGAAGCCGCACAAGCTCTTCCTCATGATCGGCATCAACGAGATCGGCACGCAAAAGCGCATCATCGACAACTACGACAAGATCATCAAGAAAATCCAGGAGCTGTCGCCCTACACGCTCATTTACGTGCAAAGCATCCTGCCCACCCGCACGGACGCCATCGACAACGCCGACGTCATCGCCACCAACAACCGCCTCAGGGAACTGGTGGCCAGGCAGAACCATTTCGTCCGCTATCTCGACCTCTACGATTCCTTCCTCGCCGACGACGGCAAGCTCGGCCCCAATTTTACCGAGGACGGCATCCACCTGACCAAAAACGGCTATTCGCTCTGGAAAAAGCTCATCGTCAGCCAGATGTGACGCGTCCAGGAGGTCTAATGGGAACAGACGCCCCGCCCCCCTACGCCATCGCCGGCAAGGAACTGCTCCTCGA
>JAEWCY010000213.1 GCA_023390395.1 Pseudomonadota bacterium
GCGCCGGCCACCGCGCCGGCCGGCCAGCCGGCTGCCCCGCCGACGGCCAAGGCGGCGCGACCCTTGCAAGAACGCCCGGCCAAGGGGCAACCCCCGGCACAGGCCGGCCAGCCCTCGGCCGCCGAGCAGCTGGACCGTTCCGAAATGCCTTGAGCCTCGCCAGGGAGACGCGCGCCACATGACGGGCACGACAACGACCCATGCGCCCATGCGCCTGCTGGTGGCCGACGACGAGCCGCGCATCCTCGACCTGTTCACCGAGATACTGGCCCCGGAGGACGACCTCCTCGACGGTCTCGACGGCCTGGGCGGAGCCCTGGCCCCCAAGCCCGAACCCGGCTTCGAGCTGACGCTGTGCCGCCAGGGCGAGGAGGCCGCGGCCGCCGTGGCCGCCGCCATCCGCGAGCGCCGGCCCTACGCCGCCGCCTTCCTCGACGTGCGCATGCCCCCCGGCCGGGGCGGCCTGTCCGCGGCCGAGGAGATCAGGGCCATGGACCCCTGGGTGCAGATCGTGGTGGTCACGGCCTTCACCGATCTCGACCCGGCCGCCATCGCCGAGCGCGTGCCCCCGGCTGACAAGCTTCTCTATATCCAGAAGCCATTCCATCCCCAGGAAATCCGCCAGTTCGCCACCTCGCTGTGCGCCAAGTGGCGGGCCGAGCGTGACTTCACGGCGCTTAAAAGCCGCCTGGAGACCCTCGTCTCCGAGCGCACCGCCGCCCTGGCCAGCGCCAACCGCAAGCTCACCCGGGAAATCGAGGAGCGAGAACGCGTCACCGGACTCATCGTCTCGGCCAAGCGGGAATGGGAAGGCACCTTCGACTCCGTCCAGGACATGGTCGTGGTCATCGACCGCGAGCGCAAGGTGCGCCGCCTCAACCTGGCCATGGCCCACCGCCTGGGCCTGCCGCCGCGCGACGTCGTCGGCCGGGAGTGCTCCTTCCTCTTCGACGCGCCCGAACGGCCCGGCGAGCGCTCGGGCGAGCTCCTGGCCATGACCGACGGCCGCTACCACTCCAAGGAAATCTCCATCCCCAGGCTTCGCGGCGAATTCCTCGTCACGGCCTCGCCGCTGACCCAGGCCGACGACGTGCCCATCGGCACGGTCTTCGTGGCCCACGACGTCACCGAGCGCAAAAACCTGGAGCAGCGCCTGCGCCAGAGCCAGAAGATGGAGGCCATCGGCACCCTGGCCGGCGGCATCGCCCACGATTTCAACAATATCCTCGGCATCATCATGGGATTCGCCGAAATGATCGAGGGCGACGCCGAGCCGGACTCGCCCCTGGCCCGGCGCGTGGGCCATATCCTGTCCGCCAGCCGCCGCGCCCGCGACCTCGTGCTGCAAATCCTCTCCTTCAGCCGCCAGAACGAACCCGGCGCGAGCAGCCTGCGCGTGGGCCCCCTGGTCAAGGAAACCCTCAAGCTCATCCGGGCCACCGTCCCCAACTCCATCGCCATCAAGGAAGTCATCCGGCCGGGCCGCGACGCCGTCCTGGCCGAACCCACGCAGATCCAGCAGATCCTCATGAACCTCTGCACCAACGCCGCCCAGGCCATGCGCGCCACCGGCGGCCTGCTGGAAGTGGGGCTGGAGGAGGCCCCGGCCGGGACCTGCCCCATCCGCGGCAACGCGTTCTCCGGCGACAGCCTGCACCTGTGGGTGCGCGACACCGGCCCGGGCATCCCGGCCGACATCCAGGAACGCATCTTCGACCCCTTCTTCACTACCAAAAAGCCCGGCGAAGGCACGGGCATGGGGCTCTCCGTGGCCCACGGCGTGGTGCGCAAATACCACGGCGACATCAAGGTCCGCAGCACCCTCGGCGCGGGCGCGACCTTCGACGTCTACCTGCCCCTGGCCGCCGACGCCGGCGAAGCGGCCGCCGACCAGAACCACGCGCCCGCCATGGGCCGGGGACGCATCCTGTTCGTGGACGACGAACAGGCCCTGGCCGACATCGGCCGCGAACTCCTCGAATCCCTGGGCTACGAAGTCCGCTCCGAAACCGACCCGCGCCGCGCCCTGGAATTCATCCGCGCCGTGCCCGGAGCCTTCGACCTGCTCGTCACCGACCAGAACATGCCGGGCCTGACCGGCTCGGACCTGGCCAAGGCCGCCCTGGCCGTGCGGCCCGACCTGCCCGTGCTCATGCTCACCGGCTTCAGCGAAACCATGAGCAAGGAAACCGCCCGGGCTATCGGCATCCGCGACCTGCTCCTCAAGCCCATCCTGCGCCGCGACCTGGCCGCCGCCATCGAGGCGGCGCTTCGCGACGGGCAGGAGTGCGAACGGGGAGGATGAAAGGAAACGAGGGGAGAGGAAAAGAGAAGAGGGAAGATGCCTCCGGCGGCCGGGGGGCATGATGCCCCCCGGACCCCCTCGATGGGAGCGGGCGGAGAGGTGGGCGGGAACGGCAAGCGGAGAGGCTCGGCAGTGGTGGTCGCGGCATTTCGGGCAACCCGCAGGCCGCAAAGCCGGCCAGCACGTTGCCCGAAATGC
>JAEWCY010000208.1 GCA_023390395.1 Pseudomonadota bacterium
GGCGCGCCGCGTTCCGGCGGCTGGCGGCCGCCCGAGGCCGCCCCTGTCGCGCCCCGGCCCGCGCCGGACCAAAGCCAGGGACCGGCCTCCGGTCCGTCGTCCGCCGCGCCGCCCTCCGGGCCGCGCACCTTCGACGGCTTCAAGCGTTTCGCCGCCAAAAACGGCGAGATCATGGGCCTCAAGCAGGCCAGGGGCGTCTACGCGCCCGAGCCCGAGCCGGGCGTCCTGCGCTTCGTGTGCGCCAACGCCTTCCACGTCAACCAGCTGCGCCACCCGGACAAGCTGCGCCAGCTGACCGCCCTGGCCGCCGAATACTTCGGTCGGCCCGTGGAAATCGTCGTCGAGGCCGGCGAGGGGGGAAACGGCGACCGGCTCTCCCCCGACGACCTCAAGCGCTACATCGACGAACGGCCCGAAGTGCGGCAGGCCATGTCCGCCTTCGACGCCGAGATCATCGAACGAAAACCCCGCTGAAGGCGGGTCATGGAGGACCATGCATGAAGGGAATGAACGAACTGGTGCGCCAAGCCCAGATCATGCAAAAGAAAATGTCGAAACTTCAAGAAGAGCTTGAGCTTCGCACCGTCGAGGGTTCGGCCGGCGGCGGCATGGTCACGGCCGTGGTGTCCGGGGCCAACGAGCTCAAATCCATCGTCATCGACAAGACCGTGGTCGATCCGGCCGACGTGGACATGCTCCAGGACCTAGTCCTGGCCGCGGTCAACGACGGCCTCAAGAAGGCCAAGGCCATGATGGAAGCCGAAATGGGCCAGATCACCGGCGGCATCAAGATGCCGGGGATGTTTTAAGCGCGAAGAGGAAGATGCCTCCGGCGGCCAGGAGGGGCAGTGCCCCTCCTGGACCTCCCCACAGGGGGAGGGCAGGGGCCTCGGGGAAACGGACAAGTACAGATGGCGGTGCAGACGACATTGCCGGCTCCCCTGGCGGAGCTGGTCGAACAGTTGGCCAGGTTGCCGGGGCTTGGTCCCAAATCCGCGCTCAAGGCGGCCATGACCCTGCTCGAATGGCCGCGCGGCCGGGCCGAAACCCTGGGCGAGGCCATTTTGCGCCTGCGCGAGCGGCTGTGCCTGTGCTCGCGCTGCGCCGGGCTTTCCGAGACCCCGGTCTGCCCGGTCTGCGCCGACCCGACCCGCGCCCCGGAGCAGCTGTGCCTGGTGGCCCAGTGGGACGCGGTCATGCTCCTGGAGGAGACGGCGCAGTTTCGCGGCTATTACCTGGTCCTCGGCGGCCTCCTCGATCCCCTGGAAGGCGTGTCCGCCGGCCAGTTGCGCCTGGACGCCCTGCGCGCCAGGCTGGCCGAGGGCGTGGTCATGGAGTGCATCCTGGCCCTTGGCGCGACGCTGGCCGCCGAAGCCACGGCCTCGCACATCAAGAACCTCCTGGCCCGGGAGTTCCCGAACGTGCGCCTCACCCGCCTGGCCCAGGGCATTCCGCTGGGGGCCGAGGTCAAATACGTGGACAAGGAAACCCTGTCCCAATCCCTGCGTTACCGCCAGGACCTGTAGGACGACATCGCGTCATGGCCGACGAGGCGAAAACGACTGAAATCTCCGCCGAGGTGCAGACCGTCACCTTCTTCAACGAAGGGTCGAACTACCTCATCGCCAAGGTCCGCTCCAAGGAAGAGCCCGGGCCTTTTTCCATCGTCGGCTACGTGGACCGGGTGACTCCCGGCGAGATGCTGCGCCTGACCGGCTCCTGGGCCACCCATCCCAAATACGGCCGCCAGTTCCAGGTGGCCACCTTCGACCGGGAGATGCCGGCCACGGTCAACGGCATCCGCCGCTACCTGGCCTCGGGCATGATCAAGGGCGTGGGCGGGGTGCTGGCCACGCGCATGGTGGACGCCTTCGGCGAGAAGGTGCTCGACATTCTCGACAGCGAGCCGGAAAAGCTGCTCGCCGTGGAAGGGCTCGGCAAGAAGAAGCTCAAGGAGATCGTGGCCTCGTGGAACGCCCAGCACGAGGTGCGCTCGCTGATGCTCTTTCTCCAGACCCACGAGATCGCCACCACTCACGCCGGCAAGATCTTCAAGCTCTACGGCAACAGCGCCGAGGCCCGCATCCGGGCCAATCCGTACGAGCTGGCCTACGAAATTCGCGGCATTGCCTTCAAGACCGCCGACGCCATGGCCCTGCGCCTGGGGTTCGCCCCGGACAGCCCGGAGCGCCTGCAAGCCGCCCTGGTCTACATGCTCTTCACCATGGGCGAGCAGGGGCACCTGTTCGTCCCGCGCGACGTGCTCTTCGAAAAGACCGCGGCCATGATCGAGGGCGTGGCCCCGGAGCGCCTGGACGAGGCCCTGGGCGACCTGGAAACCCTCAAGCGGGTCAAGGTCGAGGCCCTGCCCGCCCAGAGCATCGAAGCCGCCGTGTACCTGCGCCACAACTACGCCCTGGAGGTGGAGATCGCCCGCCGGCTGCACGACCTGGCCACCCACCCCGGCGCGGACCTGCGCGGCAAGGTGGAAAAGCTCCTGCCGGCCCTGGAGTCCGAGGCGCGCATCCAGCTTTCGCCCGAACAGCGCCAGGCCGCCGTGGACGCCTGCGCCGAGAAGGTCTTCGTCATCACCGGCGGCCCGGGCACGGGCAAGACCACCATCACCCGCATGGTGGTGGCCGCCCTTGACAAGTTGGGCTTAAAAGTCAAACTTGCCGCGCCGACGGGCCGGGCGGCCAAGCGGCTGGCCGAGGCCACGGGCTGGCCGGCGGCGACGCTGCACCGCCTGCTGCAATCCGCGCCGGACGGCAGCTTCGCCTTGTGCGAGGACAACAAGCTCAAGACCGACGTGCTGCTCGTGGACGAGGTCAGCATGCTCGACGCCAGGCTTTGCGCCCACATGCTGCGGGCCCTGCCGGCCACGGCCAGGCTCGTGCTCGTCGGCGACGCCGACCAGTTGCCGTCCGTCGGCGCGGGCAACGTCCTGGCCGACGTGCTGGCCAGCCAGGCCGTGGCCAGCGCCCGCCTGAGCCGGATCTTCCGCCAGGCCCAGCAGAGCATGATCGTGGTCAACGCCCACCGGGTCAACCAGGGGCAGTTTCCCCAGGCCGCGGACAGGCCGCCCCCGGAGGCGGATTTTTTCTGGGTGGAGCAGGACGACCCGGCCACGGTGCGCGACATGATCGCGGCCCTGGTCTGCGACCGCATTCCCGAGGTCTACGGCCTCGACCCCATGCGCGACGTCCAGGTGCTCTCGCCCATGCACAAGGGCGAGGCCGGCACCCAGTCGCTCAACGAGGCCCTGCGCGAGCGCCTCAACCCCAAGGGCCCCGAGGTCGCGCGCGGCATGGTGCGGTTTCGCCAGAACGACCGGGTGTTGCAGACCAAAAACGATTATGAAAAGGACGTCTTCAACGGCGATCTCGGCCACATCGTGGAGGTCGACCCCGGCGAGGGCGAGGTGGTGGTCTCCTTCGACGGCAGAAGCGTGGCCTACGACCGCACCGAACTGGACGAACTGGCCCCGGCCTATGCCGTGAGCATCCACAAATCCCAGGGAAGCGAATATCCGGCCGTGGTCGTCCCCATTTTGACACAGCACTACGTCATGTTGCGCCGCAACCTGATCTACACCGCCCTGACCCGGGCCAGGCGACTGGCCGTCATCATCGGCAGCCGGCGGGCCCTCATGCTCGGCCTTCGAAACGCCGGCGGGGACAGGCGCTACACCCATCTCAACCATCGGCTTCGGGAGCTCTTCAATGCGCTGTAGCAGCACGGCCGGCCACGACGGGGCCGCTTTCCGGGACGATCCGACATGCTCATGAAAAAAACCGCCGGATTGCTGGCACGGCTGCTGCTTGTCGGCGGCTGCCTGGTCTATGCCTTCTGGGGCATCGATTTCAGCCAGTTGTGGGACACGCTCCTGCGCTACGACGACATGGCCCTTTTCTGGACCACCGTCTTCTCCTTCCTCGGCTACGCCGTCATGGCCCTGCGGCTCAATTTCCTTTCCGGATTCGTGGCGGGCAACTGGCTGTGCTTCAAGGCTTTTTTGATGTCCATGGCCGTCAACAACATCGTGCCGGCCAAGCTCGGCGAGCTGGCCAAGGCCTTTTACCTGCGCCGGGAATGCCGCTTTTCGCTCTCGCGCAGCATCACCATGGTCTTCTGGGAGCGCTTTTTCGACCTCAACGCCATCCTGGCCATGGGCTTGGTCGTGGCCTTCCACTTCAAGCTCAAGATGGCCTTCGTGCCCCTGGCCGCGGCCGTGGGCGGCATCTGGGCCGCCCTTTGGGTCGTGCGCACCTATCCGGATTTCGTCGGCCGCGTCATCGACAAGATGCCGTCCAACCGGCTGGCCGAGTTTTTGGCCGAGCTCAAGCTGCAGGTGCTCCACGGCGTGACCCCGTCGTTTATGATCGTGCTTGGCCTGTACACCGCGGTCTGCTGGATCTTTTACGCCAGTTCCACCTTCCTGGTGCTCATGTGGGTGGCCAAGATGCCGATTTCCTTCGGCCACGCCGCGGCGGTCTTCGTCATCTCCTCGCTCGGCATGGCCATGCCGTCCTCTCCGGGGGCTCTTGGCGTCTTCGAGGCGGCGGTGGTCTTTTCCCTGGGGCTTTTCGGCGTGGACCGCTCCCAGGCCCTGGCCGCCGGGCTGGTGCTGCACATGGTGCAGTACATCCCCGTGACCGTGGCCGGGCTTCTGGTCCTCGGCAAGAGCGGGCTGAGCCTGCGCAAGATCCGCCACAGCGAAGAGGCCCTGGAACAAGCCTAGGAGGTCCTCCATGCATCCGCCATGCGTGCTCACCGTGGCCGGGTCCGACAGCGGCGGGGGGGCCGGCATCCAGGCCGACCTCAAGACCTTCATGATGCAGGGCTGCTACGGCCTTTCCGTGGTCACCGCCCTGACCGCCCAGAACACCCGGGCCGTCACGGCCATCGAGGCCCCCACGCCCGGCTTCGTGGCCGAGCAGCTGCGCGTGGTGCTTTCGGATTTCCCCATCCGGGCGGCCAAGACGGGCATGCTCTTTTCCGCCCCCATCATCGAGGCCGTGGCCGAGGGCCTTTCCGGCAAGGATTTTCCCCTGGTGGTCGATCCGGTGTGCGTGGCCCAGTCCGGGGCCAAGCTTCTTTTGCCCGAGGCCATGGCGGCGCTGACCTCCCGCATGCTGCCCCTGGCCGATCTGCTCACCCCCAACCGCCTGGAGGCCGAGGCCTTGGCCGACATGGCCATCGCCACGCGCGAGGACGCCATGGAAGCGGGGCGGCGGCTGCTGGACCTCGGCGCCGGGGCGGTGCTCGTCAAGGGCGGCCATTTCGAGCCCGCGTCGGGCGAGGCCGGCGAAGCGGTCGTGGACGTGCTCCTCACCCGCCAGGGAGTGGTGCGCGAATACGCCCGGCCGCGGGTGGCCACGCGCAATACCCACGGCACGGGCTGCACGCTCTCCGCGGCCATCGCCGCGCACTTGAGCCTGGGCGAGCCTCTGGAAGAAGCGGTCGCCTCCGGCCGGGACTATCTGCAACTGGCCCTGGAAACGGCCTGGGACCTGGGCGGCGGCGACGGCCCGGTCAACCATCTCGCGCCGTTTCTGGGAAAAGCCTGAATGGGCCGGTCAGGGGGCGTTTTTCGCCTGGCGACGGTTTCCATGATTGTGGCCTGGCCCGCTTTCGCGTAAGAAAATTCGCCCGTCGACGACGGACCGTGCGAGAGTGGCGGAACTGGGAGACGCACCAGACTTAGGATCTGGCGCCGCAAGGCATGGGGGTTCGAGCCCCCCCTCTCGCACCAAGCTGATTTCATTCGTATTTACAATACTCGCCCTTCACAAGGAAAACTTCCGGGACAGAATCTGTCCCGGCCTTGTAGCTTCTCCCCTTCCTCTCCAGCCCCTAGGTCACGCGTCCCCCCGCGCGCGCCGTCAGTGCTGCGCGCCCGCCGATGGCGCCTCGCCGGGCGCACGGCCCTAGCTGTCGACGTCCGCCGCCGGCTCCGCGCAGGGACGGCGCATGGCCAGCACGGCCAGAAGGGGCACCCCGGCTCCCAGCACCCCCAGCCAGCCGAGCATGCCGGCCTTGGAGTCCCAGTTGCAGGAAATGATCAGCATGGCCACCGCCCCCCAGACGAACAGGGAAAAGGTCATCAGCGCCGAGGCCGCGCCCACGTCCTGCTGGACCAGGTCCAGGAGCAGATGATTGCTGATCGGACGGCTCATGCCGTAAAAAACGGTGATGCCGAACATGCAAAGGGCCACGGCCGTGGGGTTGGGGCCGCCGGTCGCGGCCAGCACGATGGAGGCCGCCGCCATGCCCGCCAGGGAGCAGCGCAGGAGCGCCGTGGCGGCGACGCTGGCGCAAAGGCGGGCGCTCAGGAGCGAACCGGCCATGATGGCGAACCCGTTGAGCCCGAACAGGAAGCCGTAGGCCTGTTCGCTGACGCCGAAACCGTTGATGTAGATCGACGACGAACCGCCCACGAAGCCGAAATAGCCAAGCCCCATGAAGGTGAGGGCGAAGTTGAGCATGATGAAGCGGGTGTTGCGGAAAAGCACCCCGTAGCGCTTGATCACCGGCCAGAACCCGCCGGAAGTGAAACTGTCCAGGGGTTCTTCGAGCCCCAGGCAGCCGAGAAAGACCAACAGCCCCGCCGCTCCCTGACAGATGAAGATGCCTCGCCAGGACATGACCAGCAGCAGTTCGCCGCCGATCATGGGCGCGATCATGGGGCAAAGGGGCATGATGACGCCAATGGAGGCCAGGACCCGCTGCCGCTGGACGCCGCTGTACAGGTCCTTGGCTAGGGCCAAGGACAGGGCGGCGGCCGCCGCCGCGCCCACAGCCTGGGTCGTTCGACCGGCGATGAGCACCCAGATGGAGTCGGCCAAGGCGCAGGCGAAGCAACTGGCCACGTACAGGCCAAGCCCCCAGAGCAGCACCGGCTTGCGGCCGATGCGGTCGGACAGGGGGCCGTGCACCAGCAGGCAGAGGCTGAAGCAGATGAAGAAAGCCACCACGGAGATGTTCGCCTCGGCCAGGGAAATCCCCCACAGGGCTTGCAGGGTCGGGATAGCCGGGAGGTACATGTCCGTGGAAAGGGCGGGTAGGCCGCTGAGCAGTCCGAGAAGGATGAGCATTTTCATGGCGTGACGTCCATATGACCATAGTTGGATTGGGATTGTGCTGTCGAAGCAAGTCACATGCCATGCCTGAATCATCATTGTTGCGGGGGAGGGCGGGCGAAAGCGGGCTCTTTTACAGGGACCTCCGGTCAAGCGCGTCCCGCGCAACGAAACTTATTTGAGTAACATCCCGTAATTAATGGTGTGTTTCCGGTCGGCGAATTTGTCCCATTGCGCGCCTGCCCTGACCCGCGCGCTGGCCGGGCTCGAGGCCGTTGCGGCCGTGTTGGCCGCTGCCGGCGGCTGGGGCGCAAAAAGGCGGCTTTCCGCAGTGCGAAAAGCCGCCGGCAATGGGCTGGGCCGGTGGCCGCGACGCGGCATGGCTCCGCGTCGTCCGGTCCAGCCCCAGGGGTGGCGGACTAGGTGGTCGCCGCCGCAGGCGCGGCCAGGCGGCGCTCCTCGGGGTTGAGGAGCCTCAGCGGCAAGGAGGTGGCGAAGATCAGCGACAGCAGGAACGACACCAGGGCCACGGCCAGGGAGGCCGTGTAGCTGCCCGTGACGTCCTTGAGATAGCCGCCGAGGAAGGAACCGGTGAACGGCCCCGTGCCCATGACGATCAGCGTGGCCAGGCCCCAGATCTTGCCGAGGGTCTTGCGGCCGTAGAGGGAGCCGCTGTAGCCGACGACGCCGCCCGGCACGATGGCCCAGTAGACGGCGAAGAGCACGCAGGACACCACGCCGATCCACAGGGACTGGCGCTGGAGAAAGAGCAGGACGCAGGCGACGATGCCGATGGAGGGGCCGAGCTGGAGCATGCGCTTGCGGCCCAGCGGCTCGTGGCCCGTGACCTTGACGGTATAGTCGGCCACGATGCCCATGATGGGCATGCTGAAGATGCCGACCACGCCGATGACCATGTACATGTACGAAGCCGTGCTGATGTCCATGCCGAGGTCCACGCGCCAGTAGCTGACCACCTGCGTCCAGACCAGGAACTCGGCCAGCACGCTGAACACGAAGGTGAGGATCGCGCCCCAGATGGGGTAGGAGCTGAAGGCCTGGCCGATGGTCCACTGGTATTCCTTGGCCGGAGCCGCGCCGCCTGCCGCGGGCATGGCGCCGTCGGCGTGCAGGCCGTAGGACTCGGGACCGCGCTTGGCCAGGAAGAAGGCGATGGCCAGGACGACGAAGGTCGTATAGCCGAGGCCTTCGTAGATGGACCGCCACGAGGTGCCTTCCGAGAGCGCGTTCTTGATGAAGTAGGTCAGGATGAGTTGGCCGAGCGGCGCGCCGGCGAAGGCGAAGCCCCACATGGTGGCGTAGCTCTTGCCGACGTACCACTTGCGCACGGAGATGGTGGAGGTCACCCACAACATGCCCGTGGCGATGCCGCCGAACAGGCCGTAGGCCAGGATGTAGGCGGGCATGCTGGTGATTTGGCCGGTCACGTAGAAGCCCAGGGCTCCCAGGACGGCCGAGATGGCGAACACGGGCCTGGTGCCCCACTTGTCCAGGATCATGCCGCAGAAAAACGCCGACACGGCATAGATCGTCATCATGATGGAATAGCCGATGGTCGTCTGGGCGTTGGTCCAGCCCATGTCCTTGAGCATCGGGTCCTTCAGGATGGCGAAGGTGGAACGGTATCCGAAAAGCACGAACACGGCCAGAAACGAGGCGGCCACGACCATGTGGCCGTAGAGCCGCTGTTTCGCTGCGTCTGGGTTGCTCATGGAAATCCTCGTTATGCATGTTGCGGCCGGCATTGTCCGCCTGGCCTGCGTTGTTCCAGAAAATCCACAGCCTTGTGCGCTGCGTCGCCGGGGGAAACGGCGCAGCCGGGCGATCGGGCGAGAGCGATGCCGCTTTTGTTTTCAAGGCCGTCGGTCGGTACGGCCTCGTCGTGGCTTTCGTGAGGCCACGGCCATGATCCATGCGTCCGGGCGCACGGCGGCAGCCGATCGGTCGCTTGCGCTGCCTGCCTGAACTCGGGTTCCGTGCAGTGGCGCAAAGCAAGGCGCATGCCTGGAAGCCGTTTCAAAGATTGTCTTTTATTTTCAATGTATTGGTTGGTGTTGCCCGCCCGGACCGGCCTCGAGGGGCGGCTGGCCGGTCCCGGTCATGCCAAGCTTGGCCCAGCCGCCCCGGCCTGGCGGCTTTTTGCGCCGGGCCAGGGCGCGCGCGCGGGAAGGGGCGGATTTGGCACTGCTTGGGCGGAGCTTGGCCCAGTCGGCGTTTCAGAAACTTCTTGGGTGCGGAAAAACTTGTGCTGACGATCAGTTGTTACCTGGCCGGCTTGCATGCGGGCGCGAGGGCAAGGAAGGGCGGTCCTGAGAGGCGAAACGGGCGGGGCCGCGGCGCGGAAAGGCTCTTGCCCGGGCTGTTTGCGCCGCGCGGAGCGGGGACGAGCGGGGGTCGAGGAGGGCGCGGCCACGGCGGGTGCGGTTTTGCCGCGCCACGCTTCCCCGTCCGCACCTGGCGCGACTTGCGTGCGCGGCCGCGCCAGGAGGACGGCCGGTCCCTCTTTGCCGGCATGCCGGGCATGGCTGCGGCCGTGTGCCGTGGCCGGGCGCGACGGCGAGGCCGCGTCCGGCGGGCAAGGACGGAAGCGGGGACGCGGCCGGGTTCAGTCGGCCCGTTCGGCGACAGGCAGGGAGCGGTCGAACACGCCTGTTTTCCAGATCTTGTAGAGCATGAGGATCTGCAGCAGCGCGCCCAGGGACAGGGCGGAAAAGCCCAGGGTGAAGCCGCCGGAGACTTGGCGCAGGATGCCGAAGACCTCCGGCCCGATGAGGATGCCAAGGTTTTCGCCGATGATGATGATGGCCATGGCCACGCCGATGCCTTCCGGCCGTTTGGCCAGCATGGGGCCCGAGGCGAAGATGATGGTGGGCACGATGCCGGCGATGAGCCCCATGGCCACGAGCACGGCGTAGAACGTCTCCAGGGACGGGATGGCGAAAAGCGGCCACAGCACGGCCAGCCCCGCCGGCGGCAGCACGAAGAGCAGCCTGCTGCGGCCGAAGCGCTTGAGGAAGAAGCCGCCGTAGATGTTGCTCAGGATGGAGAAGGGCCAATAGAGGATGGAGGCGTCGGCGGCCTGGAGGAGCGACTGGCCCATGTTCTCGCTCAGATAGGTCGTGATCCAGGTGACCAGGGAGAAGAAGCCGAAGGTGTAGGCCGCGAACGCCACGGCCGCGAACCAGACCTTGGCGTTGCCCAGTTCGTCCAGGATCGCCCGCCGGCTGGGCAACGCGGCCTCGGCCAGGCCGCTTTGTCGGTGGGACGGGATGACCAGGGCGTAGGCGGCGATGCCCGGGCACACGAGCAGGAGCAGGAACAGCCAGTAGGCGCTCAGGGAATAGTGGTCGAGCAGCCGGGGCGCGGCGAAGAACATGAGCAGGCTGCCGCAGGGGATCCAGGTGGACCAGATGCCCATGGCCAGGGGCAGCAGGGGCTTGGACACGAACTGCCCGATGGCCGAGGGCGCGGACACGGCCACCAGGGCGAAGCCCACGCCCTGGATGATCCGGCCGGCCAGAAAGACCGGGTAGAGGGAGTGGCGCGTGGCCAGAAGGACCAGCCCCAGGCCGCAACAGAGCAGCAGAAGTCCCCACAGCCCCACCCGCCTGACGCCGCAGCGCTGGATGAACAGGCCGCAGGGCGTGGCGAAGACCAGCGCGGCCAGGGCGAACAGGGTCATGAGCATGCCGGCGTTGGCGTAGGTGAGCTGGAAGCGGTCCTGGAGCACCGGCAGCAGCGGCGTGACCGAGCATTGGACGAACGAGGCGATGACCCCCACGGCGAAGGTCACCCAGATGATCCACCAATCTTTTTTCACGACGACACCCGAGATGCCTTGGCGGTTGCATGGTGGGAGGAAGAGGAGGACTTGTCGTCGGCCGGCTGGCTCCGGCGCGAGGACGTCACGATGCCGAGCAGGGAGTACAGGGCCAGGATGCAAAGCCCCAGGCGCATGCAGGCCAGAAAGGCCGGCATGGTCTCCTGGCCGACCGGCCGGCCGGACAGGCAAAGGGACAGCAGGACGGTGATGGTGGTCATGCTGAGCACCATGCCCAGGGTGCGCATGGTGCCGACCATGCCCGAGGCCAGGCCGTAGCGTTCCCGGGGCACGCTGCCCATGATGATCACGGTGTTGGGGGTGATGAAGATGCCGTAGCCCGCGCCGACGAAAAGCAGTTCGACCACGAGCAGCGGCAGGGGCATGGCCGCGTCGAGGGTGGCGGCGGCCGCGACCAGGCCGAGGCAGGTGACGGCCATGCCGCAGGTGGCCAGAGGGACCGGGGAGCGCTTGTCCGCAAGCCGCCCCACGAACGGCGAGGCCAGCATCTGGGTCACGGGCATGCACAGCAGGACCAGACCGGCCATGGTGGGCGAAAGGTTCATGGAATACTGGAGATAGAGGCTCATAAAAAAGGTCAGGCCGAAGGTGGAGGCGTAGTTGCCCATGGCGGCCAGGCAGCTCAGGGCGAAGGTCCGGTTGTGGACGATCTCGTGCAGGTCGAGCAGGGGAGCGGCCGTGCGGGACTGGAGGCGGCAGAAGGCCCACAGGACCGCGGCCCCGAGGACCACGGCCAGGAGGCCGGCCAGGCCCTTGTCCGCATGGGAGGCCCCGCCGGCCAACAGGCTCAGGCCCAGGGCGTAGAGCGCCGCGCCTTTCCAGTCCACGGGCCTGCGTCCCTGGCCGGCCGTGGGCGCGACGTGCAGGCCGACCAGGCACAGGACCGCCCCCGCCAGGCCGAAGGGCACGAACAGCCAGAAGAGGCAGCGCCAGCCGAGACTCGAGGCGACGAACCCGCCGATCAGGGGGCCGCTGGACAGGCCGCCGTAGATGAAGGCCTGAAGGATGCCGATCTTCTTGCCGCGGCTGTCGGGCGGGTAAGCCAGGGAAACCAGGGCCACGCTGCCGGAGAGGATGGAGGCGGCGGACAGGCCTTGCAAGGCGCGCACGAGGATGAGCGTCTCGATGTCCGGGGCCAGACCCAGGGCCCCTGTGGTGGCGGTGAAGCAGACGAAGCCGACGATGTAGATGCGCCGCCAGCCGAAGATGTCGCCCAGGCGGCCGAAGAAGAGCATGGAAACGGCCGTGGCCAGGACGTAGGTCTGCTCGACCAGGCCGAGCTGCAGGGCCGAGGCGTGGAGCTCCCGGCCGGCCGAGGGCAGGATGACGGCCACGCCGGTGACCATGACCGGAATGAGGTACTGGGCGACGCAGGCGATGGTCAGCAGCAGCCAGGGGCGGGTCTGGCGCGACATGGTGTCCCCCTTGTGCCCGCATCGTGGGCGAAGGGCCGTGAGCCGGGCCGGCGTCCGGACGCGCCGGCCCGGCGGCGTCCGGAGCGGAAGCGAGCGATTTCGGAAAGCAAGGAACGTTCCTGCCGGGGCGCGGAGGCGCGATTTCGGCCCAAGGCCCCGGAGCGCGGCGGGGGGGCGACGCGCCCCGCCCGGTCCCGGACGGGGCGGGGGGGCGACGCGCCCCGCCCGGTCCCGGACGGGGCGGCTGTCACGCGGCGTGACGGTCCTGTCCCTGCGCGTGACGGCGTCACGCCGGCGCGTCGCGTCGCTCCCACGGCTTCAGGCCAGTTCCTCGTCCACGTAGCAGGCCACGCCGTGATCCAGGAACAGGTCCTGAATGGCCCGCATCCTGTCCTTGGGCGTGGGCTCGAACTCCTTGTAGGGATAGCTGCGGCCGAGCTGGCTCCACTTCGTGTCGCCCAGGCGGTGAAAGGGCAGGATGTTGACCTCGAAGAGCTTGTTGGCGTTCATGAAGTCGATGACCCGCAGGATGTTGTCCTCGCCGTCGTTGAAGCCCTCGATGACGGGGATGCGCAGGACCAGCCGGCCTTTCCAGCCGGAATTGGCCAGCGTGCCGATGTTGTGCAGGATCAGCTCGTTGCCCACGCCCGTCTTTTCCTTGTGCCGGGCGCTGTCCATGTGCTTGCAGTCGATGAGGGCGAAGTTGATCAGGTCGAAAATTTCCAGGAAGTCCTTGGTCTTGGTGTGTGCGGTCGTTTCGATGGCCCGGTGCACGGATTGTTCCTTGCAACGCCGCAGCAGGCGCACCAGGAAGTCCTTCTGCATGGTGGCCTCGCCGCCGCTGAAGGTGACGCCGCCGCCCTGGGACCAGAACTGGCTGTCGCGCAAAATGGCCCGCATGACCTCGTCCTCGGTCATCCATTTGCCTGAAAGGCGGGCGGCTTCGTAGATGCAGCGGTCTACGCAGTCGTGCGTGGGGCATTTGTCGCACAGCGCCATGTCGAAGTGGAGCTTGCCGTCGCCGTTGGGGCTGATGGCCCCGTAAGGGCAGGCTTTGAGGCAGCGCTTGCAGTTGGTCTTGTCGTATTTGCATTTGGCCTGGCTGAAGAGAAAACGTTGCCGCAGTTCGAGGCCTTCGGGATTGGAGCACCACTGACAGCGCAAAGGACATCCGCTCAAGAAGACCAGCGTCCGGCTGCCCGGGCCATCGTGCACCGAGAAGCTCTGGATGTCGAAAACCAAGCCTTGGCCCTCTTTCATAACGATCCTCCCATGACGTTGACACGGACAGGGGGGCGGCGACGCCCCCCTGTCCGGAGGTTTGCAGAGCCGGTGACGCATGTTCGCGAGGCGCTTGCCTCCTCCCGCCCGCGCGGGGCGTTCGCTCCTGCGGCAGCCCGATCGCCGATCGCCGCGCCCTGTTCCCGGTTGGGAACCGCTGGCGGAAGGTTTCCCCCGAAACCGCCCGCCGGGCGCATCGCCCGTCAAAGGGGGCCTGCTCCCGCGGCGCAGCCCCGCGATCGGGGCTGCGCTGCGTCTCCCGTTGATGACCTAGTGCTCCCAGCCCTGGCAGTTGACCGCCGGCATTTCGCCGTAGGCCCAGAAGCTCTTGTCCTCGAGTCCCACGCAGGTGCCCAGTCCGTCCTTGGTCCGATCGACGAAGCTCTTGCAGTTCTTGCACTTGGGCAGTTCTTCGAACTTCGGGCAGCAGTCCGAATCGATGGCGATCATCTTGTTGGTCCAGGCGCACAGACCCTTGGCCGCGTCGATCGGAATGAAGTTCTTGCAGTCGTCGTGTTTGCTTCCCTTCGTATTGGACATCTCGCGCCTCCTAGATGGATTCGTATTCGGTTCTGGCAATCACTTCGTCCTGGATGTGCTTGCCGATTTCGACCCAGTACTGGGTGAAGCCCGCCACGCGCACCAGCAGGTCGCGGTGTTGCTCGGGATTGGCCTGGGCCTGGCGCATGACCTTGGAGTCGCAGACGTTGAACTGGATGTGGTGCGCGCCGCGACGCAGGTAGGCCTTGATCAGGTCGGCCAGATGGCGGGTGCCGTTTTCGCCCTTGATGGCCAGGGGGTGGATCTTCATGTTCATCTGCGAGTTCTGCGACCAGGACTGGTCCCAGCAGGTCGCGGACTTGAACAGGGCGTAGGGGCCGTTGCGGTCCGTGCCCGGGTAGGCGGACATGGAGCCGTCGGCGAAGGTGGTGCCGTAGAGGCGTCCGTCGGGCGTGGCCAGGCAGGCGCGGCCCTGGGTGCCGTGGGTGGAGACCGAGTTCTGGCAGGTGTAGAGTTCCAGGCCGAACAGGGACTCGAAGGTGTGGGCCACCTTGGTGAACCACTTCTCCCACAGGATCAGGTACTTGTCCGCGGCGATGTCGTCGTTGCCGTACTTGGGCGCCTGGAGGCAGTCGCCGTGGATGGCGTCGAATTCGTCGCCGTCGTCCTTTTTCACCTGCTCGGCCAGGGAGAAGCTGTCGATCTCGTCGGCCTTGTAGAAGCCGAAGTTGGCCAGGATGGCCTTGCGGAAGTCGTCCAGGGTGTACTTCTTGTCCTGGAAGACCAGCTTGTCGAGGGCGGCGAAGGCGTTGACCATGTTGATGGTGCCGCAGCTCTCGATGTTGTAGGTGCCGTTCCAGCGGTAGCCCATGTCGCCGATGTGATGGCCCTTGTCGAGGCAATCGGGCTTGAACAGCGACTGGATGATGCACATGTTGTTCTTGCGCCAGATGTCGTGCTGGATGTTGTTGCACTTGCACAGCACGTCGATGGTCTTGGCGTAGTAGTCCTTGTAGACTTCCCAGATTTCGTCGAAGTTCTCCAGCTTCTTGCCGTGCGGCTCGAAGACCTGGATGCCCGTCCGGTTGTCGTAGCCGTTAAAAAGCACCATCTCCAGGATCTTCGGGTTGGAGATGAAGTGGACGCCCACGGCGGCGGGCTGGCTGGCCCCGGCCGGCACTTCGTACTCCTTGCCGCCCAGGTGCAGGACCTTCCACACGGCCGGGGCGGTTTCCAGGCAGCCGCCGATGGCGTAGGAACGGGCTTCCTCCAGGGTCATGCCTTCCTTCTGGTAGTGGTTCCAGATGAACTCCGTGCCCATGCGGAAGCTGAACCAGGCCGGGTAGCCGGTGCCGATCTTGGTGCACTCGGCGCACTTGAGCACGAAGTCTTCGGGAATCTTCTCGTCCCAGAGGATGGACAGGGTCGGCTGGGGGCAGGGCATGGTCATGCCGGCGTGGATCATCAGGTATTCAAGCCTGTTGGTCGCCGGCTCGCCGGTGCGGGTCAGCCCGCCCACGGCCAGGTTGTTGAAGGTGTTGCCCGAAAGCACGCCGCCGACCACGCCGAAGGAGGCGAACACGTCGAAGCAGGTGAACTTGACCCGCTGCAGTTCGAGCAGTTCCAGGGCCTCGTCCTCGGTGATGCGGCCGGCCGCGACATCCTGCTCGAACCAGGGCCAGAGCACCTGGCCGAGGCGGCCCGGGGACATGCCGGACAGGGCGTCCTCGTTGAGGGTGATGGTGTGCATGAACTGGATCATCTGCATGGCTTCGTAGAAGGTGCGGGGCTGCTTGTGGGCGATCCACTCGCAGCAGGCGCTGATCTTGTCGTAGTCGGCCAGCAGTTTCGGGTCGTCGGTGTACTGCTTGAGGCGGCGGGCTTCCCTGGCGTAGTTCTCGATCCAGGTCTGGATGCCCTTGATGAGCTCGATGCAGGAGGCGTAGAAGTACAGGCGGTCCATGCCGCTGATGCCGTCGCCGCTGGCGTTGCCGGCCACCTCGGCTTTTTTCTCCTCGCACATGGCGAGCAGCCCGTCGAAGCCGTACTCCAACGGATAGTAGTAGCTCATGACCTCGCGGCCCTGGGGCAGGGTGTAGCCGGAGTCGAACATGCAGATCATGGTCCGCATGATCTTTTCCTTGAGGTCGTACTCCGGAACCTCGCGCTCCCAGCGGTTGCCGAGGTCGTCCACGGACTTCTTGTACCAGGCCTTGGCGATCTTGTTCAGCGCCGGCACTTCCTCGGCCCGGATGCCGAACTTGCCGGCGATGGAGACGATCTTGCCGAAGCTCTCGGTGACGTTGCCGCCGCCCGCGCCCACGCGGGACAGTTCGCCCGAGGACTCGCCGCCGCGCTTGAGGGCCTCCTGGTACATCTCGTCCTCGTGGGCCAGGAAGAAGCCCTCGGACAGCTGCGGCATGGGGAAGGAGCCGCGGTAGTACCGGGCCTTGCAGCACACGATCAGCTCGCCCGGGATGATCAGCGGCGTGGTCTTGGCGAAGGCCACGGCCAGGGCCTTGGCCCGGCGAAAGACCGGGATCTCGTACTCGTGCTGGGCGTAGGTCCTGTTGTACCAGTAGCCGAACTCCATGCTGACCGAGGACAGGGTGTTGAGGTACAGGTCATAGAGCTTTTCGACGCGGGGATGGGGCTTGAGGTCCTGGAATTCCCGGTCGACGATCTCTTCGGGGGCCTTGCCGCCGTACTGGAAGTTCATTCCCAGACCCTTTTCCGCCAGGATCTCGCCCAGCTTCTTCTTGCGCTGAAGATCGAGCTCAGTCATGCAGCACCTTCCTTGCAGGTTATGGTGGATACGCTCTTCGAAACGATCATTTCCTTGCCTAGGCCTAAGTCGCTGCTTGAAGAGCAAGGGCCATGCCTGCCGGAATTTCAAAATAAAATGTTTTATTGCAGTGTGTTGACTCTATGAAAACAGCGTCGCCCGAAAAAGGGAGGGCGCTTCGGAAAAATATGGGCATTTTCTGGCACTGCCAGAAAAGGGAAAACTTGTGTTACTGCTTTGTTTCATTTAGAGAAAAGCTTCCTGGGACAAGAATGACACTGTGTTCGCCGGGAATGGCCCAGGCCGGGGGAGCGGGAAGCGGATTTTTGTAAAAAATTTCCAGGCGGGTCCCCGGCAGGGGGCGCGGCGGGCCAACGAGGCGGACGAAACGCCGCGGCGAACCATCGAGGCATTGCATTTGCTAGAGAATCCCACGACGAGGCCGAGTCCCGCCGGCAAGCGCGCCAAGGGACGGGAGCCCATCGCAACCAGACGCGACACCATGAGCACAAGCGAAAACAACCAGGTCCCGACCGGCCCGCTGTTCGACTGCCTTCCGCTCGGTCTTTTCGCCCTGGACAACGCGTTGCGGGTGCTGGCCTGGAACGCCGCCATGGAACGCCTGCTCGGCGTCGCAGCCGGGGCGGCGCTCGGCCGCGACATCGGCGAACTGCTGGCCGGGCGCGTCACGGCCGACGATTTCACCCCGGGGGAGCTTTTCGCCAAGCTGCTGGCCCAGCATGGCACGGACACCGTCCAGGGGCTGTCCTGCGCCGGCGCGTCCGACGTCCAGGTCGTGCACCTGGCCGACCGGCCGGCGACGGCCTATTACCTGTTTTCCAACGTCCTGCGCCTTTCGGAAGGGAGCTTCGATGGCATCGTCTGCCTGCTGCTCGACCGCGATCCCCACACCGGGCACCGCTGCCGCGACCATTTCCACAAACGCCTGCTCGGGCTGTCGCCGGGCATGGCCTACCAGATCTTAAACGACGGCAAATGGACCGTCCGCTACGTCAGCGAGGGCTGCCAGGGCCTGACCGGCTATCCCCAGGAGCATTTTCGCGACAAGACCTTCTCGGTGCTGTCGGGGCTTTTCCATCCCGAGGACGAGACCGAGGCCTTGGGCGCGTTCTACACCTCCATCGCCAACGAGAAGCCCTACGAGCACGAGTTTCGCATCATCGACGCCTCGGGCCGGGAGAAGTGGGTGCTCAACCGGGGCCACGGGGTCTTTTCGGACTGCCAGGAGCTGGTCTCGGTGGAAGGCTTCATGTCGGACATGAGCCATTACAAGAGGACCGAGCAGCGGCTGCGCGACGAGCGCCAGCTCCTGCGCACGGCCCTGCGCGACCGCAAGAGCTTCGGCCAGATCCTTGGCCAGAGCCCGGCCATGCACAAGGTCTACGACCTGATCATCAAGGCGGCCATGTCCGACGACAACGTGTTCGTCCACGGCGAGACCGGCACGGGCAAGGAGCTGGTGGCCCAGGCCATCCACGCCAACAGCCGCCGCCAGGGCGGTCCCTACGTCGCGGTCAACTGCGGGGCCATCCCGGAGACGCTGATCGAAGGCGAGTTCTTCGGCCACAGGAAAGGCGCGTTCACCGGCGCGACCCAGGACAAGAAGGGCTATCTCGAGTCGGCCAGCGGCGGCACGCTGTTTCTCGACGAGATCGGCGAAATCAGCCTGGCCATGCAGGTCAAGCTCCTGCGCGCCCTGGAGGTCGGCGGCTTCTCGCCCGTGGGCGGCAGCGAAATCATCCGGCCCAACCTGCGCATCATCGCCGCCTCCAACAAGGATCTCAAGGACCTCGTGCAGGCCGGGCTCATCCGCCGGGATTTCTTCTACCGCATCTACGTCATCCCCATCCTCCTGCCGCCCTTGCGGGAACGCGGCGACGACATCCGGCTGCTCGCCGACCATTTCGTCGCTTCCCTGGGCAAGTCGCGGGAGACGCCGCTTTTGGGCAAGGCCCATCACGAGCTGCTCATGAGCTATTCCTGGCCGGGCAACGTCCGGGAACTGCAAAACGCCATCCGCCGCTACCTGACGCTCGGAAACTTCGACTTCCTGCGCGACAGCATAGACCAGGAGCTGCTCGCCTCGCTGGAGAAGGCCGACGAGGAGGAGGGCGGGGAGCTCGACTTGCAGAAGGCGGTGGAGATCTTCGAGAAACGGATGATCGTGCGCGCCCTCGACGAAGTGAAATGGCACAAGATCAAGGCGGCTTCCCGTCTGGGCATATCCCGGCGGACGCTTTTTCGGAAAATCAAGGAACTCGGCCTGGAATAGAGGGCCCGGACTCGCCCTTTCGTCCGCATTCTGGAGACATCGATGCTGGTCACGGAAATCCTGGCGCGCAACGCCCGCATGTATCCCGAGGAGATCGCCCTCATCGAACGCTGCCCCAAGGAGGGGCGGCGCAAGGAAATCACCTGGAGCGAATTCGACCAGCAGGCCGACCGCGTGGCCGGCCACCTGGCCGCCAAGGGGCTGGCCAAGGGGGATCGCGTCCTGATCCTGCTGGAAAACTGCCTGGAATGGCTGCCGGTGTACTTCGGCGTGTTGCGCGCCGGCTGCCTGGTGGTGCCCGTGGACTACAGCTACGGCGACGCGGCCCTGGCCCATTGCCTGAATTTGTCCGGCGCTGCGGCCGTCTGCTACGGCGCCGGGTTCCGCCCCCTGGTGGAGCGGCTGCGGGAAGGGGGCGACCCGAGGCTGGACGTCTGCATCGAGGTCGGCCAAAACGGCACGCCGGTCGCGGATTTCGCCGAGGACCTGCGCGCCATCCTGGACGCCCCGGCCAGGGCTGTCCCCCCGGTGTCCCTTGGCATCCTCGACGCCGCCGCGCTCTATTTCACCTCGGGCTCCACCGGACGTCCTAAGGCGGCGCTTTTGACCCACCGCAACCTGGAATTCGCCTGCTACCTGGAAAACAGCCATCACCGGCAGACCCATGCCGACAACTTCCTGTGCCTTCTGCCGCTCTTTCACGCCGGCGCGGTGATGCACTGGTTCGGCGGCTTCATCGTGGGGGCCAAGGCCGTCATCCTCAACAGCGCCGACGTGCCGCGCATCTTCGAGGCCATTTCCGAGGAGGGCGTGACCATCGTCTGGTTCGTGGTGCCCCTGGCCAAGGAGATCCTCTGCCAGATCGAGGGCGGCAAGATCGACCTCGCCGCCTATCGCCTGGGCCAGTGGCGTCTCATGCACATCGGCGCCCAGCCCATCTCGCCGAGCCTCATCAACGAATGGCGCTCCATCTTCCCCGACCACCTCTACAACACGACCTACGGCCTGACCGAGACCACGGGCCCGGGCTGCATCCAGCTCGGCATCAACAACTTCCACAAGGTCGGGGCCATCGGCCGTCCCGGCTTCGACTGGGAAGTGCGCATCGTGGACGCGTCCATGGCCGAGCTGCCCCAGGGCAAGGCCGGCCGCCTCATCGTCAAGGGGCCCGGCGTCATGCGGGAATACTACCGCGACCCCGAGGCCACCGAACGGCACCTGCGCGACGGCTGGTTCTTGACCGGCGACATCGCCATGCGCGACGAGGACGGCTTCATCTGGTACGTGGACCGGGAGGACGACGTCATCCATGTCGGCGAGTACGACGTCTTTCCGGTGGAGATCGAGAATTTCCTGCTGCTGCACCAGCGCATCCAGGACGCGGCGGTGTTCGGCCTCGGCGACGGGGCGGGGCAGGTGGTGGCCGCGCTGATCCAGTCCAAGCCGGGGCATGCGCTCAACCGGGGGCACCTGGAGGACTTCTGCCAGGCCATGCCCGCCCACAAACGGCCGTCGCTGTTCTTTTTCGGCGACGTGCCCCGGGGATTGACGGGCAAGATCCGCAAGTTCTTCCTCAAGACCCACTACGGCCCGCGTCTTCAGGACGGGGAATAGGCCCGCCGCCCGCTCCGGCGAATCCCTGCCGGGGATCGTCGGAGCGGGCCAGGGGCCGCACGTCGCTGGAAAAGCCCGCGTTGCTCTCCCGGACGCCGGCCCCTTGCCCTCTCGGGGGGGACGCATGCCGCAGCCCGGTGCTCAGGCGGCGCTGCGCATGTTTTCGATGACGGTCTGCAGGCTCTGCGCCTGCTTGGCCAGGTCGATGACGGCCTGGGAGGACTGCTCCATGGCCTGGGAGTTCTCCACGGCGATCTGGTTGATCTGGGACACGGCCTGGTTGATTTCCTCGCCGGCCCGGGACTGCTGCTCGGCCGCCGTGGCGATGGACTGGACCTGGCCGAAGGCCTGATCCACCATGGTCACGATGGCGTCCAGGGCCTGGTCGGAATCCTGGGACAGGCTGGCCGCGTGATGGATGTCCGAAGCCGAGGCCCGGGCGTTGGCGATGGTTTCGCGGGTGCCGTGCTGGATGCCGCTGACGGCTTCGCTCACGTCCCGGGTGGCGGCCATGGTCTTTTCGGCCAGCTTGCGCACCTCGTCGGCCACCACGGCGAAGCCGCGCCCGGCGTCGCCGGCCCGGGCGGCCTCGATGGCGGCGTTTAGGGCCAGGAGGTTCGTCTGGTCCGCGATGTCGGAAATCACGGTGATGATGCGGCCGATGCCCTCGGCCTGCTCGCCGAGGCGGGTCATGGTGGTGGTGAGGGACTCCGCCTGCCGGCGCACCGACCCGATGGCCTCCACGACCTGGGCCACCACCTCCTTGCCTTTCATCGCGCTGTCCTTGGCCGCGCTGGAAACGGACGAGGCCAGGGAGGCGTTCTTGGCCACTTCCATGACCGAGGCCGACATCTGCTCCATGGAGGTGGCCGTCTCCTCCACGCGCCGACGCTGGGCGTTCGTGCCCTGGCTCGACTGTTCGATCTGGGAGGAAAGCTCCTCCGAGGCGCAGGACAGCCGCTCGACGATGTCGCCGAGCTGCCGGGCCACGTGCAGGATGCCCTCCTGGCGCGCCCGTTCGGCCATGCCCTTGGCTTCCTCGGCCTCGTGCGTGGCCTGCACGGCCTTTTGCGTCTCCTCGGCGGCCAGCCGTTCCTTGGCCTGCGCTTCACCGATCTTTTCCTTGAGCCGGGCGACCATGGCCCGCAACCGGTCGGCCAGCAGGCCGACCTCGTCGCGCTGGGCGATGCCCAGGGTCTCGTCCAGACGGCCTTCCGAAACGGCCACGGCATAGTGCACCCCGGCCTTGAGCGGCTTGACGATGGAGCGGGTGATGACCACGCCCAAGGTCAGGGACAGGACCACGGCCAGGCACAACATGGTCACGGCCAGGCGGACGTTGTCGTCGGCGTCCCTGGTGGCGGCGACCTCCTCGCGGGCGCTGTCCTCCATGTTGATCTGGAGCACCCGGGACAGGGCTTCCATGGCCTTGTGGATGGTCACGTCCGAAGCGCCTGTCAGGGCCGATTCCACGGCCTGCCGGTAGGCGTCCTCCCGGCTGGGGTCCTTTTCCCAATCCTTGAGGGAGGACAACGTCTTGCGGTTCACGTCCCGGGCCTCGTCGATCAGGCGCTTGAAATCGTTCCAGGGGGCGACGGCGGCTTCGTTTTTGGGCAGCTTTTCGTATTTCGCCGCCGCTTCCATGTAGCGTTTCCGGGCGGCCTCGATGTCGTGGTACAAGGCGTCCCGATTGGGCGCCTCCTTGAAGAGCAGGACTTTTTGGATGCCGAAAATGACCATGAGGTTGAAACGGATGTCGGACAGCGCCTCGACGCTCGGCAGGATGGCGTTGGACACCTTGTCCATGGAATGCTTGATGTCGCGAAAGCCTCTGACGCTCGAAACGCCGAGAACGGCCGCCACCAGCGTGACCAGGCAGAAGCCGCCCAGCAGGCGCCATTGGATGGAGATGTTTCTCACGGCATGCTCCTTGTCGTCTCGAAGCCGCGGCGGCGGACGCCGGAATCGTCGTCGCGACCGCCCGTGATGCGGGAGCGGCCGGCCCGTGGGACCGTGTCCGGGCCGCGCCGCTCCCGTTCCCTTGCCGGAAAAGGCCTTGCTCCGGAGTCGTCCGCCGGGATGCGCGAGGCGGGTGACCCGGAGCAAGGGGTTGTTGGAGGAAATACGGCCGGTCAGCAGGGCACGACGAAGTGCATGTGCTGGCGGCAGTAGTCCATGTGTCGCAGGATGTCGCCGCATTTGGCGGCGTACCGGGAAGCGGCGTTCATGTCGCCGTTGCCCATGGCGGTGCAGATGGCCCGGCCGGCCCGGTAGCCGGAATCGATGGCCGCGCTCATGCCCTCGCCGTTGAGGTAGATCAGCCCGGCCGCGTCGCCGGCCAGCACGATGTTGTCCTGGCCGAGAAACGGCGGGGCCAGCCGGTTGGAGCAGGCGTTGGCGAAACGGCGTTCGCCGAAGGCGACGCCGTAGGCGCTGCGCAGGTGGTCGACGAAGCGCCGCTCGCAGTCGGGCAGCTTGGAACCGGTGAAGCCGCCGACGCTTAGGGCCAGCATGTCGTCCTTGTGGTGCACGCAGCCGATGATGTCGCCGAAGTCGCGGTCGAGGAAGACGTACCAGCCGCCGTTTTCCAGCCGGCCCGCATCGTTGCAGACGTAGTAGGCGTAGGTGGCCAGGCAGGACTTGGCTTGCGCCGTATCCGGGTCCAGGGCCTTGCGGATGGAGGACAGCGCGCCCTCGGCCCCGACCAGGTATTCGCAGGTCAGCTCCAGTTCCTGGCCGTCGGCCTGGCGCAGGAAGACGTGAATCAGGTTCTCGTTGCGGGCGAACCGCACGAAGCGGGTCTGCTCCATGACCATGGCTCCGCTTTCGCGCAGGAGCCAGTGGTCGAATTTGGAGCGCCAGACGTTGATCCACTCGCGGGGAAACTCCCTGCCGTCCTTGGGCAGTTCCCAGACGTAGGGCACGAGGCTGCCGTCGCGCTTGCATTCGAACACGTCGTCCGCCCGCAGGAACTCGGGTTCGCAGCGAACCTCCTCGGGCGGCAGCCGGCCGAAGTGGCGCAGCAGCAGTTCCTGGCACTGGCCGTAGACGATGCCGGAACAGGTCTTGTGCCGGGGCAGCTTTCGTTTCTCCACGACCAGGCAGTAGGTGCCGCAGTCCCGGACGGCCTTGGCGCAGGCCGATCCGGCCGGGCCGGAGCCGATGACGATGACGGGGTAATGGCGCATGGCGCATGCTCCTCGTATGTTCTGGCGACGACTGGGCGCGTGCCCAACGCGTCGCCGGTGTGCGTCTCCGACGTCCCGCCGTCAGCCGGCCTGCCGGGCGCGGGTGGCCTCGCGCCGGGACAGGGCCCCTTTGCGGACGTTTTCCTCGAAGGCCGTAAGCGAGGCGTAGCCGAGACGGCGGAACAGGTTCTCGTAGCGCTCCCGCACGAGGTTGCGCCCCTGGGCGCGCGCCGTCTCGACGAAGTCCTCGAACAGGGCCAGGGTGCGCGGCGAAAAGGTTTCCAGCTCGCTGGCGATGTAGGCGTGGAAGCCCTCGCCGCCGCGGGGAAAGCTGCGCGGGAAGTCCTGGCGCACGGCGGTCATCCAGGCGTCCTCAACGGCCACGATCCGGTCGATGGCGGCCTTGGCCGCCGCGTCGCCGGGAATGATGTCGTCGATGCGGGCGTATTTTTCGGTCATGAGATTGCGCCCCTCGTCGCTCGCCGACTGCAGGTCGTCCAGATAGGACAGCAGGATGTCCGTCGGCAGCACGGAGTGGGTCATCCAGCGCATGAGCCGGAAGGTCTTGAGCCTGTCCTGGCAGGGGGAGCGTTCGAAGGTGCTGATTCCCTCGAACATTTCCTGTTCCAGGGCGATGATGCGCGTGACGAGGGTTTCCCGTTCCTCAAAGGGCTGCATGCCGAAACCTCCTGTGCGTTTCGCCGAATGACCGATGCCGGCGTGGGGGCTTGAGGCCGCTTAGGCGGCCGTCTCCTGGTCCCGCAGGGTTCCCTTCCCGATCCGGGAATAGAAATTGTCGTAACGCTTCTCGGCCAGGTTCACGCCGGCCAGTTGGGCGGCCACCACGTCGCGGTGCATGAGGGCGCGGGTGGCGGGAGAGTAGGTCTGCAGTTCGCAGGCCGTGTATTTCCGGAAATAGGCGGCGTTGTCCTCGCCGTGGCTGATGATGTGGGGATACTTCCGGGTCAGCTCCTGCATCCAGCCGCTTTCCACGGCCACGATCTCCTCGATGGCCGGATCGTCGCTGATGGTCGGGATCTGCCCGGCCATCAGCGCGTATTTCTCGGTCATGAGGTTGCGTCCGTCCCGGCGGGCCTGGATGAGGTCGAGCAGGTAGGAGTCGATGAAATCGTCGGACAGGACGGAAAAGCTCATCCAGCGGCCCAGGCGGAAGGGCTTGATCTTGCTCGCCTCGGACTGGTCCTCGCCGGTGTTGAGGGAGCAGAACATTTCCTGTTCGGCGTCGATGATGGCCTTAAGCACGGTCTCGCGTTGGGTCGCCATGGGGTGCTCCTGGGTATGGGGTTGGCGTTTGGCCGGTCGCCGGCCGCCCTGCGGGGGCGGCGGCGGGCGCGGCCGCGGCGTGATTGGCCTCGGCTTGCCGCAGCACGAGCGCGCCGAGCCCCTGGCCCAGGAGGTCCGAGGCTGACGGCGTCCAGTGGATGCCGTCGCTGCACAGGGCCCCGGGCCCGAGTTCCCGGCACAGCGCCGCCGCGTCGAAGAGCGCCGCGCCGTGGCGCGCGGCCAGTTCGTCCAGAATGGCGTTGTAGAGGCGGGTCCGGGACAAGGCCTCGGGGTAGCGTTGGTACTGGCCGGCGCTGGCCGCCCAGAGGTTGACCAGCACGACCCGGGGCGGGGCGTCGTCCATGACGTTGCGGCAAAACCCGAGAAAAAGGTCCATGTTGCGCCGGTATTCGGCCGCGTCGACCCAGGGGTCCCTGTCGGCCAGATCCGGAAAGGGCGGCGGCGTGTGCCGTCCGCGGGCGGGCCACAGGTCCGCCAGGCCGAGCTGGACGATCACCGTCTGGGGACGGACCAGGAAGATGTCCGTGGCCAGGCCGCGCACCAGATGCAGCGAGGTCTGGGCGTGGCGGCACAGGTTGACCAGCATCACGTCCGTGCCCGAGGCCGCGACGAGATGGCGGCGCAGCCGTTCGGGGTAGGTGTCCTCATAATAGAGGTCGACCCTGTCCGAGCCGCTGGCGAAGCGCGGCAGGCCGAGGCTGTCCCCGGCGACGACCAGGCGCATCATGGCCGGCCTCCGACGGTGGGGGAGATTGGGCCAGGCAGTGCGGCGGCATTCGTGAAGGGACAGGCTGCAACGCCTGCGAAAAGAGCAGGCGGGAAAAGAGCCCGTGCCTGGTGTTCGCTCTGGAATGTTGCCGCAGCGCTTGGATGCATGATTCCGATTTCCCCCAAAACACAGAGACCCTGGATCGTTATCCAGGCATACAGCCTTGCCTGTCCCGGCAGGGCGTATGGTCTTCGCAATGATCTTGTGCGTTAAGCAACAACCATGCCGTCAGGTGCGACGTCTCTGGGCTCTGCCTATTCCCGTCGCCTCGGCAGGGTATTTGTCACCCGAAGAACAGCCGCGTCCCTGTCCGCAGACGGTGTTTTGATGCAATGCAATAGATTTCAGGCGATTAATCTCTCCGCGCGATGTGACACCATTCGTGACACATCTGTCCCAGCAGGAACAGGCGTCGCCAGGTCTCGTCTGGTCGCCCCGATGCGGCGCGTTTCCCCGCAGGGCTGGCTCTGCCCCTGTTTCGGGGTCGGACCGGGCGATGTTCCGGTCTTCCGGGCATGCGCCGCGCCGCTCGCCGGCTTGTGCCGCTCGCCGCCGGAAAATGCGGCGGCGTTTTTTTTCGGGACGTTGCGAAGGGAGGCGGCATGGGGATTTCCGGCTGTGGGCGGACCGCACGACGCCGCGCCGAACCGCTTGGGGCGTCGACGCGGCACGCCCCGTGCACTGAGCCGTGATCATTGCAGGAAACGCCGCGCATGGGGCCGCCTTCGCCGGGCGGGGCGTGGTGTCTTGTCGAAAAGCGCCATCGACGACGATGGAGCCGGCTGTGGGGAACGTCGCATCAACCTGCAACACGGGGAAGGGATTATGAAAAGGGCTTTATTGGTCTGCCTTGCCGGTCTTCTGTTCTGGGCCGTGGGGAGTTCGGCCCGGGCGGCCACGGAAGTGAAGTTCGTCGGCGACGCGCGCGTCTACGGCGTCTACTTCAGCGGCCACAACTTCACCGGGTGGAACGACGCCGCCTGGACGTCCAACACCCCGGCCTGGACCAAGGCCGGGACCAAGACCGAGGACACCTTCGAGGTCTGGCAACGCCTGCGCGTGCGCACGGACTTCGTGGCCAACGAGGCCGTGAAGTTCAGGCTCGGCATCAAGATCGACAATACCTGGGGCACCGGCACCTATACCGCGGCCAACCCCGACGCCAACGGCGTCCTCGTCTACCAAGCCTTCCTCCAGTTCATGTGGCCGGGCTGCAATGTCGAGGTCACGGCCGGCCTGCAGGACGTGAGCCTGCCCCAGAGCGCGATCTTCTCCGGCAGCCTGATCTTCGACGACACGGCCGCCGCCCTGACCGTGCGCGCGCCGCTGATTCCCGACCTGCTCACGCTCAATGCCGGTTTCGCCCGCATGATCGACACCAACCGCACCTACGACACCACCACCACCCAGTCCGACGACGAGCTGGATTGGTACTTCCTGACCCTGCCCGTGACCACGTCGGGCTTCAAGGTCACGCCCTGGGGCATCGTCGGCGTGGCCGGCAAGGGGAGCGGCTACTACACGGCCTACGCCTCCTCCTTCGCCCAGGCTTCCGTGGCCGAGGACATGCTGTCCGCCGGCACCCTGATTTCGCCGACCAAATGGAAGAACAACCAGAACCTGTACTTCTGGGGCGGCGGCGCGTTCGAGGTCAGCGCCCTGGATCCGGTGCGCTTCTACGCCGACGTGATGTACGGCGGCGGCGCGTTCAACGACCTGAAGAAAAGCAAGCGCGGCGGCTGGTTCATCGATTTCGGCACGGAATTCACCGGCTGGGATCTGCTCACGCCCCAGCTCTTCGCTTGGTGGGGCACCGGCGAGGATTCCTCCACGCGCAACGGCTCCGAGCGCATGCCCCACAACCGTCCGGCCTGGGGACCCGGCGGCGGATCGTTCCTGTTTGACGGCGGCCAGGTCCTGGCCCGCAACTCCAACATGGGCGTGGACCCGGTCGGCACCTACGGCATGGCCGCCTCGCTGAAAAACATCTCCCTCGTGGAAAAGCTCTCCCACACCCTGACCTTCGCCTACATCCACGGCAACAACTCGCCCAAGGCCGTGCGCTTCCTCAACTACTACCTCGGCGGCGGCGACCTCTACGCCGGCAGCAACCCCTATTTCTGCATGGGCCGCGACCTGACCAGCAACGAGCACGAATTCGCGCTCAACCTGGACAGCGAATACGCCCTCTACGAGAACCTCAAGATCCGCATGGAGACCGGCTGGGCCAAGGGCCAGTTCCAGGAGAGCGTCTGGGGACGCCGCCTGGTCCACAAGGCCGACGACATGGGCGGCGCCTGGAAGGTCGCCCTGGGCTTCACCTACAAATACTGACCCAGGCCGGCCTCGCCGCCTCGGGTACGTCGGCCAGTCCCCGCGGGGGCTGGCCGACGTTTTTTTCAGGGGGTCCGTTCCCATCACACTGCGGGTCTGCCTGGACTTTCTCCAGGGAATCTGGTTCTTTCGCACGAGACGAAGCCATGACGACCTCGGGTGTTCTTGTCGCCTGGAGACGCGATTCCAGGCGCAGGGCCGCGTTTTCCCGGCCGCTGCGGCGACGTGGCATCGCGCGGCACGGTTCCGCCAACCGATAAGGAGTGGTCATGCATTACGACGCTGCGGAGACATTCTCCCGTTCGGAAATCGAAGCGCTGCAATTGTCCCGGCTGCGGGACACCCTGGCCCAGGCGGCCCATTCGCCGTTTTACGGCGAACTGTTCGCACGGCGCCACATCACGCCCGACATGTTGCGTTCCCTCGACGACGTCCGCCGCATCCCGTTCACCACCAAGCAGGACCTGCGCGACTCCTACCCCGACAAGCTGCTCGCCCTGCCCGTCGGCGAAATGGTGCGCATGCACGCCTCCTCGGGCACCACCGGCACGCCCACGGCCATCTACCACACCCGCGAGGACCTCGACTGGTGGGCGTCGCTGATGGCCCGGTGCATGCACATGGTGGGGCTGCGTCCCACCGACGTCTTCCAGAACATGTCCGGCTACGGCCTTTTCACCGGGGGGCTCGGCATTCACTACGGCGCGGAAAAGCTCGGCTGCCTGACCATCCCGGCCGGGGCCGGCAACAGCCAGCGCCAGATCAAGCTCCTCCTGGACTTCAAGGTCACGGGCATCCACATCATCCCGTCCTACGCCATGCACCTGGCCAACGTGCTCAGGGAGATGGGCATCGACCCCCGGTCCCTGCCCGTGCGCATCGCCCTGGTCGGGGCCGAGCCCTACACCGAGGAGACGCGCGGCCGGCTGGAAGAGCTTTTCGACATGAAGGTCTACAACTCCTACGGGCTCTCGGAGATGAACGGCCCGGGCGTGGCCTTCGAATGCCAGGAGCAGCGGGGCATGCATTTGTGGGAGGACGCCTACCTGGCCGAGATCGTCGATCCCGACACCGGCGAGCCCGTGCCCGACGGGGAGCTCGGCGAGCTCGTCATGACCACGCTCGGCCGCCGGGGCATGCCGGTCGTGCGCTACCGCACCCGGGACATGACCCGCTTCCTGCCCGGCCCCTGCCCCTGCGGCCGGGAGCACCGCCGCATCGACCGGCTCCACGGCCGCTGCGACGACATGATGATCGTCAAGGGCGTGAACATCTATCCCATGCAGATCGAACGGGTGCTCATGGCCCTGCCCGAGGTGGGCCAGAACTACCTGATCGTGCTCGACAACGACGGGGCCATGGACCGGATCAAGGTCCAGGTGGAGGTGCGGGCCGAGCACTTCACCGAGGACACCCGCTTCCTTACGGCCCTGCAGAAGAAGATCGCCTCGCGGCTTCGCGACGAGATCCTGGTCACGCCCAAGGTGGAGCTGGTGGAGCACAACACCCTGCCCAGAAGCGAGGGCAAGGCCAAACGGGTCGTGGACAACCGGCCCCGGTAGGCGGAGGCGGACCATGCCCCAAGCCGGCCCGCCTGCGGCCCTCTTTGCCGGCCCCGGGCCGGACCCGGCGGCCGCCGGCGTGGTCCGCCTGGTCCTTGACCGGGGCGCGGCGGGAAAGGCCGTGGCCACCGCCTTCCTGGCCTGGGGAGGGCGGGGCCGCTTCCTGGCCACGGCCTTCCACAACCTGTCCGGCGGGCTGACCCCGCAGGAGCGTTTCCTGGGGGGGCAGCCCCCCAGGCCCCTTTCCTTCGAGATCCTCCTCGGCGGCGCGTCCGTCGGCCGCTTCCCCGCCTATGTCGGCGGCCGCAGCCTTTTTCGCGTGCATCCCGATCCCGAGGTCCGGCGGAGCTGCGACGTGGCCGTGCTGGATTTCGGCGCTCTCGAGGCCCTGGCCGACGCGGCGCTGCCCGGGAGCTTCCTGGAGGCGGCCGGGGTCAACGAGCCGTGCCCGCGCCCCGGCCACTGCCGGGTCGCGGACATGTTCCTGCCGGCCGGGCGCGGCGTGCTGGTGCTGGGTTTCCCGGGCGGGCGGGACTACGCCGGCGGCCCCCTGGCCGTGGCCTGCGCCCTGGCGGCCGCTCCGGATCCGGCCATGCCCTTTCTGCCCGTTTCCGGGCCCACGGACCGGGGCTGTTCCGGCGCGCCGGCCGTGGCCCGCGACTTCGGCGGCTATTTCGCCCTGGACCGTGACGGCCCGCGGCGGGACTTGGCCGGCCTGGCCGTGGTCGACCAGTGGCTCGGCCTCTACAGCGGCCGGCTCACCCGGTTGCGTTTCGGCGGCGAGGGGCCGGCCACGGTCCAGGTCGGCGCGGTCTGGACGGCCGGGCTGGTGCTGGAGATCGGCGAGGCCGGCGTGCCGGATTTCCTCTTCTGACGGGCCGCCCCGCAGGCGGCCCGTCGTTTCCGGCCTTCACATCAGGCCGTATTTGGCCAGCTTCTTGTAGAAAAGAGGCCGCGAGATGCCGAGCAGCTTGGCCGCGGCCGAGCGGTTGCCCTCGCCCACGGCCAGGGCGTAGCGGATGGCCCGGCGCTCGGTGCGTTCCACCAGCATGTCCAGGGTCATGCCGCTGTCCTCGCCGTCGATCTCCATGAGGTCGCAGCACACGCCGCCCTGGAGCAGCACCCGCCGCAGCTCCTCCTCGCCGATCTCGTCGACCTTGCACATGATCATGAGCCGTTCGAGCACGTTTTGCATCTCGCGCACGTTGCCTTTCCAGGGCAGCATCTGCATGGCCGCCATGGCCGCGTGGGACAGGCGCTTGCTGTGGATGCCGTGGCGGCGCGAGAGCTTTTCCCAGAGGCTTTTCACCAGCCAGGGGATGTCCTCGGGGATGTGGCGCAGGGGCGGAATCATGATGGGGATGACGTTTAAGCGGTAGAAGAGGTCCTCGCGGAAGCTGCCGTCGCGCACCTTGTCCTCGAGGTTGCGGTTGGTGGCGGCGATGATGCGCACGTCCACCTGGTTGCGCTTCTCGCTGCCGAGCCGGTCCACCTCGCCCTCCTGGATCACGCGCAGGAGCTTGACCTGGGCGGTGAGCGGCATGTCGCCTATCTCGTCCAGAAAGATGGTGCCGCCGTCGGCCTGCTCGAACCGGCCCTTGCGGCCGCCCTTGCGCGCGCCGGTGAACGCCCCTTCCTCGTAGCCGAACAGCTCCGATTCGATGAGCGTCTCCTGGATGGCGCTGCAGTTGACCCGGATGAAGGGCCCGTCGCGCCGCCGGCTGTAGTTGTGGATGCTGTGGGCGAAGACCTCCTTGCCGACGCCGGACTCCCCGCGCAGCAGCACGGTGGCGTTGGTGGAGGCGGCCTGCATGGCGGTGCTCTTGGTCTGGCGCATGGGCTCGGACACGCCGAGGATGTTGTCGAAGGAATACTCCGTGCCGCAGGACAGGCGGCTTCCCTTGCGCAGGTCGCGGATCTGCTTTTGCAAGCGTTTGATGTCGTCGGTGAGCTTTTGCACCTCGTCGATGTAGCGGAAGCGGATGAGCCCCACCGCGCCGATGCATTCGCCCTCCTCGAAGATGGGGATGCGGGAGACGACGTAGGGAATGCCCCGGATGTCCTGGTAGCGGTCGTGTTCGGGCACGCCGGTCTGGGCCACCAGGTGCATGCGGGTGTTGTCCACGACGTCGGTGACGTGGCGGCCGATGACGTCCTCCTCGCGCACCCCGTGCACTTCCTTGAAGCTTTCGTTGATGAAGACGATCTTGCCCTGCTTGTTCACCACTTGGAGGCCGCAGGCGCAGTAGTCGATGATGGTCTTGAGGAATTCGACGAAGTTCTTCTCGTGGGAGAAGATGCCGGTGACCAGTTCGTGACTGGTGGAACCGGTTTCTGGGAGGACGCAGAACTTCACCGCCGTCAGGCGGGGGTCGCCCAGGTCCTTGCCGTCCAGCCTGAGCTTCTCCGGTTCCCGCTCTTCGGTCCGGGTTGCGGTTTCGCCATCGTCGGTGGGGATGCAGGCCGTGTCCGCTCGGTCGTATGTCATGCCCATGCTCCTCTCGATCCGCGATCCTTGATGGAGTTGAGCCACCCCTGTCACGTTCGGTGACAATCCCATTCCAACGGTGTCATGCCTGGCATTCGCCTCGCCGGCTTTGGTTTCTTCGGCCGCAAACGGCGTGAATGCTCGCTTGTTTCTTTCGCCTTGCCGTCGCTTGCCGCCCCGGGCCCCGTTCCTTCGCGGGGGCCTGTCATGGGGCGTTACAGATCGTTTTTTTTCAGGCGTTTCGTTTTTTTAAAAAAACAATAAATTTCATTGAGTTGTCAAGCTCTGTCGTTGGTTTCCCAGGGTTGGCATGCTCTGTGTAATTGCAAGAATTGTTCTGAAACGACGAAGGTTACGCTGCAACAACCCTTAATGGAGGACCTCATGGCCAGAACATTCAAACAGGTCTTGGCGGATGCCGGCATCTCCATGGACTTCGAAGCGTGCGGGCGCGCCCCCGAAACGATCGTCGACCGTGAAATCAAGCCCGAACCGCATCCCAGAGTCGAAAAGCTCAAGAACATCTTCATGCAGACCCTGTCCACGGCCAACAACGAATTTCCCTATTGGTACACCAGGGAATACATGGCCCACGATTCGGAAATCCCGGTCGTGCGGCGGGCCCGGGCGCTGAAGACCGCCTTCTCCCACCTCACGCCGGTCATCTATCCCGGCGAAAAGCTGGTCATGCACAAGGCCCACTACTTCCGCGGCTCCTTCCCCATGCCCTGGCTGTCCGAGGGCTTCTACGTGGCCAAGGAGGACGAACTCTTCCAGGACGCCCTCAAGCGCGGCTCCACCTCGGCCGACGAACACTCCAAGTTCGGTTCCGGCGGCGGCAACGTCGTGAAAAGCTTCAACAAGATCGTCTCCATCGCCGGCAAGTTCGGCATGCGCCAGGAAGAAGTCCCGGCCCTGCTCAAGCTGGCCAAGATGTGGGTCGGCAAGTCCGTGGACGACCTCGGCCACAAGTACGAGCAGAAGTGCCCGGACTACGACGTCAAGGAAAAGTGCATGCGCAACATCGTGTGCATGTTCGACTCCGGCTACACCTTGCCTCAGGGCCGCGAGGTCATCAACTACTACTATCCCCTGGAATACGGCTTCGACGGCCTGATCAACATGGCCACGGAGCTGCGCGACAAGGTGGCCGGCAACGCCGACGGCGACGGCATGGTCGGCACCAACCGCCTGTACAACTACGAGGCCGTGATCCTGGTGCTCGAAGGCATCCAGGCCTGGATCGAGAACTACGCCAAGGAAGCCCGCCGCCTGGAGGCCGTCGAGGCCGACGCCGTCCAGAAGAAGGAATACGGCGAGATCGCCGCCTGCCTGGAGTGGATCGCCCACAACCCGCCGCGCACCTTCTACGAAGCCTTCCAGATGATCGAGACCATCCATCTGGGCGTGCTCAACGAAGACGCCATCTCCGGCATGTCCCCGGGCCGCATCGGCCAGGTCCTGTATCCCTACTTCGAGCAGGACATCGCCGCCGGCCGCATCACCGAGGACCAAGTCCTGGAACTGTGCGAACTCGACCGCGTGGTCAAGACCTCCATCGACTGCTTCGCCTCCTGCGGCGTGGTCGGCGGCGTGCTTTCGGGCAACACCTTCAACACCCTGTCCGTGGGCGGCCTCAACGCCAAGGGGCAGTCCGCCGCCAACCGCCTGGAATACCTGATCCTCCAGGCCGGCATGACCAACCCCATGCCCCAGTCCACCATTGCGCTCCTGTACGACGAGAAGCTGCCCGAGGACTTCCTGCTCCTGGCCACCAAGGTCATCAAGACCGGTTGCGGCTATCCGGCCTTCATGAACAACGAGATCGCCATCAAGTTCATGTGCGCCCAGTACGGCGCCGAGGGCATGACCCCGCAGGAAGCCACGGCCTGGGCCATCGGCGGCTGCCTGGAGTCCTCGCCCTGCTGTTGGCTGCCCCTGCACCTGAACGGCAAGGAATACATGATCCCCGGCGGGGCCGGCCAGCCCACCAGCGTCGGCATCCACTTCATGTCCCTGCCCAAGATCCTGGAGCTCACCATCTTCAACGGCCAGGATCAGCGGACCAAGGAACAGGTCGTGCCGCCGCACAACAAGTCCCTGGCCACCTACGAGGAGCTGTGGACCGAGTTCAAGAACTACTGGGAGATCATGTGCCATGCGCTGGAGAAGGCCAACAACATCCAGCACGACATCTGGCGCAAGAACAACATGGCCGTGTTCAACTCCCTGCTCAAGCCTGACTGCCTGAGCAAGGGCCACCTCATCAACGAGCTCGGCTACCGCTACAACGCCACCTTCAACGTCGAGTCCGCAGGCACGGCCAACATGGTCAACTCCTTGGCCGCCCTCAAAAAGATCGTCTACGACGACAAGAAGGCCAGCCTGGCCGACATCAAGGCGGCCATCCTCGACAACTTCGGCTTCAAGGACGCCCACGAGATCAACTCGTTCTCCATCGCCGACCAGCAGAAGCGCGAGGACGACGACCGCAAGTGGGACAAGCTCCACTTCATGCTGCTCCAGGCGCCCAAGTACGGCAACGACGACCCCTACGCCGACGAGATCCTGCGCGAGTGGGAAGAGTACTTCTGCGAGGACTGCAAGGACTACAAGTCCCTCTACGGGCATCCCATGTATCCCTGCCAGATCTCCGTCTCCACCCACGGCGCCATGGGCTCGGCCTGCCGGGCCACGCCCGACGGACGCTTGAGCGGCACGACCTTCGCCGACGCCTCCCTGTCCGCCTATCCGGGCACGGACCGCAACGGCCCCTTCGCGCTCATGAACTCGGCCACGGTCTGGGACCACTCCAACTCCCAGAACTCCCAGCTCAACATCAAGATCCACCCCAGCGCCATCCGCGGCCCGGAAGGGGCGAAGAAGCTCCTCGACCTGTCCCGGGCCTACATGCGCAAGGGCGGTTTCCACGTCCAGTACAACGTCGTGGACACCAAGATGCTGCGCGACGCCCAGGAAAAGCCCCAGGAATACCGCGAACTGATGGTCCGTGTGGCCGGCTTCACCCAGTACTGGGTGGAAATCGGCAAGTCCGTCCAGGACGAACTCATCGCCAGAACCGAATATGAGGGGATATAGCCATGACGCTCGCCTATCGTGACACCCGTGAATTCGTTCCCGTGGATGCGGATAAAGGCCTCGACCGCCTGACGGGCAAGATGGTGCAGGCCGACGCCAATGCGCCGACCGGCTACACCAAGCTGCCCAAGTGCAAGTTCTGCAAGAACTACCAGGAAGAGGCCGCCAACATCGGCGTGTGCGCCGTCAGCACCATGGATCCCAAGTTCATGGCCTACGGCGACATGGTCGCGGTGACCTGCGAAGTCTACGCCGACTGATCCCGAAACGCCCGGCCGGGAGTCCGCTCCCGGCCGGGCCTGTCGCATTCCAACCGGACGTTAGCGGGGGTGAATCATGGAAGAGAACAAACGGCGTTACGGCTGGTCGGTTGTGGCCGCATCCTGGCTGGCCGTGTTTTGCCTTTTCGGATACCGGGCCACGTTTTCCATCCTCAAGGTGCCCATGAGCGCCGACATGGGCTGGTCCCAGGCGGAAGTGACCCTGGGCTATTCCTTCATGATGATGTGCTACGCCATCGCCGCCTTCTTCTCGGGGCTGATCCTCGACAAGTGGGGGGCCAAGCTCGTGTACCTGGTCGGCGCGATCTTCGGCGCGGCGGGCTTTTACGTCACGGCGCAGGTGCACACGCTCTACGCCTACTTCGCCGCCTACGGCATCCTGGCCGGCGTGGCCACGGGCATGCTGTGGGTGACCTCCACCGTTTCCGTACGCAAGTGGTACGTGGGCAAAAGCTACGCCACCATGTGGGGCTTCGCCTTCGCCGGCGGTCCCATGGCCCAGGTGGTCATGAGCCTGTTCGTCAAGAGATCCCTGTCCAGCGCCCAGGGGGACGCCTGGCGCGGGGCCATGGAGCTGCTCGGCGTGCTGGTGCTGGCCTGTCTGCTCCTGGCCGCGCTGCTGGCCAAGAAAAGCCCCGAGGGCTACGGCTTCAAGGCTTTCGGCGAGATGCCCCAGGCTCCTGGCGCGGCCGCGCCCCGGGTCTGGAGCCTGCGCGAGGCCTACGCGACGTATCCCATCTGGGGGGCCATCCTGACTTTCCTGACCAGCATGCTCGGCGAGTTCCTGATCTGGACGCAGGTGGTCAGCTACTGGACCGCCGACCTCGGCATGACGCTTTCCAGCGCCACCAACCTTTACGTCATCATCGGCGTGGTCGGCATCTTCTCCATGCCCGGCATGGGCATCGTGGCGGACAAGGTGGTGCAGCGCTCCAGCTGCGAATCCATGGGCCGCAAGAAGATGCTCGTCTTCGGCCCGCTGGTCGGGGCCGTCGCCTGCCTGCTGCTCGTGCTGCAGGGAAGCCAGTCCATCGTCCTCGGCTTCGTGTCCTGCGTGCTGTTCGCGGTCTACTGGGCCATCGTGCCCGGCGGGGTCGTGGGCTACCTGGGCGCGGTCTACGGCCGGGCCACCCTCGGCAAGATCTGGGGCCTTGGCACCATGATCGTCATGGGCATCGGCCCCTTCGTCGGCCCGCTGGTCGGCGGCTACATGAAGGACACGACCGGAAGCTACTTCTATTCCATCGTCTTCGCCCTGGGCGCGTTCGTGGTGTCGTCCTGCTTCGGCGCGAGCCTGCCCTTGTCCATGGAGAAGCACGAAGCGCGCCTCAAGGCGCAGGACGCTGCGACGGCCTAAGACTTTGCGCGGACAACGACGCATTGTTTTGAGAACGCCGAGCCGTTCCGGCATGACGCCCGAGCGGCCTTGACAACGAGAGACGCAGGTCGAACCGGCCGGCCGGGAAGCGGAGCGCCGCTTCGCTTCCCGGTCGCCGGGGAGGCCAAACAAAAGGATGCCGTTATGCTTACGCGCCAAGGCCAGACTGCGGACACCGGACTGATCTTCGACATCCAGGGCCATTCCGTCCATGACGGCCCCGGCACGCGCACGACCGTTTTCCTCAACGGATGCCCGTTGCGCTGTTCCTGGTGCTGCAATCCCGAAGGCCTTTTCCCCCGTCCGGTCGTCATGTACCGGCAAAGCAAGTGCAAGTGCTGCGGCGACTGCCTGGCCGCCTGTCCCACCGGTTCGGTCCGGGTGGTGGACGGCAGGCTCGTCTTCGACCGGGCCGTGTGCGACGCCTGTCAGACCCATGCCTGCGTGAGGGCCTGCCTCAACGAGGCCGTGATCGAAAGCGGCAAATACTATCCCATCGAGGAAGTGCTGCGCATCCTCAAGCGCGACCGGCAGTTCTGGGGAAGCAACGGCGGCGTCTCCTTCAGCGGCGGCGAACCCCTCATGCAGCAGGCGTTCATGGGCAACCTGCTGCGGCAGTGCAAGAAGCTCGAAATGCACACCTGCGTGGAGACGACCTCCTGCCTGCCCACGGACTATTACCTCGACGTCCTGCGCTACGTGGACTGGGTCTTCACGGACATCAAGCACATGGACCCGGCCGTGCACAAGGAACTGACCGGCCGTGACAACGCTTTGATACTCCACAACATCGAGGAACTCGCCAAGGCGGATTGGGACGGCGTCATCATGCCGCGCATCCCGGTCATCCCCGGGCGCAACGACTCGGAAGAGAACCTCATGGCCACGGTCGACTTCATCAAGCGCATCGGCCTCGACGCCGTGAACATCCTGCCTTTCCACCGGCTCGGCGAATCGAAATACCGCCAGCTCGGCCGCACCTACGACCTGGAAAGCCAGGAATCGCCCACGGACGAGACCATGCAGCGCCTCAAGGACATGGTGCAAAGCCGCGACGTGTTCTGCCTCGTCGGCTGGGAAACGCCGTTCTGACATCCGTGCCGCCTAGCCCCGCCGCCGCCGCGGAAGGCGCGACGCTTTTTGCGGCGGCATAAAAGGCGGGCGAGACAGGCGGCGCCCCCGAGGGGCCGAGACCGGCGTCGGCTTGCACGATCCTCACAGCCGGACTCCCGCGTTGAAACTCTCGGTACGGGGAAGGTGCGAGCCGGCCGCAAATGAAGCGACCGGCCGTGCCCCCGCCTGTCCCGGCGGCGTTTTCCCCGTGACGCGCCCGCCCGGGCGGCCGTGCCCTCCGGTTTTTCCCGACGCTCCTGATGCCGATGATTGACTTGCCGGCTGCGCTGGCTCAAAGGAAAGGGCATAGCCAATCGGTCCGAGGCGCACCCGTGGCGTCGCGGCGCGACCGGCAGACCCGGCGTGGTGCTTCTTTTCCCGCCTGGATCCCTTTCGAGCGACTTCGACCCGCGCAGGGACGCGCGGCAGGCTTTGGGAAAAGCGATGGGCGACACGCGAACCGCCGATAGGGCGGAGCAGGGCAGGGGTATCGCGGCGGGCATGGGCTTCGAGGCCATCCTGCCGCGTCTGGCGGCGGCCACGGACTACTGGCTGCTCGCCGACGCGTTTTCTTCCGTAGACGGCTTCCTCGATCCCATCGAAGGCTACGCCTTGCTGCTTTTGGCCGAATTCGGGCCGGGCGTGGGCAGCATCGTCGAGATCGGCAGCTACGCCGGCCGGTCCACCTGCTACCTCGCCCGCGGGGCGAAGCGGGCGCACCGGGAAAAGGTCGCCGCCATCGACCATTTTCAGGGGTCGCCGGAGCACCAGCGCGGAGGGGCCAACGAATCCGCATACGTGCTGCGCGGCGACCTGTTCGCCCTGTTCCTGGAAAACCTCAAAAAGGCGGACTTGGACGACTGGGTCAGGCCCCTTCGCCAGTCCTCGGCCGAGGCCGTGGCCGGCTGGAGCCACCCGGTACGCCTGCTCTTCATCGACGGCGACCACTCCTACGAGGCCTCCCGCCGGGACTTCGAATCCTGGTCGCGCTGGCTCGCGCCCCAGGGGCTGGCCGTCTTCCACGACATCGAGATCTTCGACGGCGTGACGCGCTACTATGGGGAGTTGCTCGAACGGGGCGAATACCGCGAGGCGCTTTCCGTGGGGTCGCTGCGCGCGGTGACCCGAAACGTCGGCCCCTGAGCCTTCCGGCGCGGCCGGCAGCCCCAAAAGGAAAGCCCGCGCCTTCCCCGTGCGGGGAGGATGCGGGCTTTCTCGCAAGCGGGGCGAGGCTCGTCCCTTCGGCCGGCTCGGTCGTCCCCCGCGCAGGGCCAGCGCGCCTCGGATCGCCGAGGACGTGGGCCTCGCCGGGCGGGGACCGCCTACCGGGCCCTGGAGAGGGCGAGGGTGCGGCTTGCTGCCGGAAGGGCCGTGGAGGCGGAGCCTTCGGATTTCATGTCGTCGATCAGCTTCTTGAGAATCTGGGCCTGATTGGCCAGCTCGCCCACGGCCTGGGCCGACTGGCGCATGGCGTCGGTCGTCTCCAGGGACACGCGATTGACGTCCTCGAGGCTGCGGTTGATCTCCTCGCTGGCCGAGGACTGCTCCTCGGAGGCCGTGGCGATGGAGCGCACCTGATCCGTGGTCACCTCGGCCAGGGAGACGATCTGGCGCAGGGAGTCGCCCGAGGCGTTGGCGAGTTTGGTGACCTCCTCGATGGTCCTGCCGGAACGCTCGACGTTGTCGATGTTCTTCTTCGTGCCGTCCTGTATGCCGCGTATGGCGTCGCCGACCTCCTTGGTGGCGGTCATGGTTTTTTCGGCGAGCTTTCTGACCTCGTCGGCGACCACGGCGAAGCCGCGTCCGGCCTCGCCGGCCCGGGCCGCCTCGATGGCGGCGTTTAAGGCCAGGAGGTTCGTCTGGTCGGCGATGTCCGAGATGACGTTGAGAATCTGCCCGATCCCCTCGGCCTGCTGGCCGAGGTTGCCCATGTCGGTCTTCATCTCGTGGGATTGCTGCTGCACCTCGCCGATGCCCTGGACGACCTGGGTCACGACCTTGGCCCCTTCCTCGGCCTTCACCTTGGCCTGGTCGGCCGTGGAGGCGGCGCTGGAGGCGTTCTTGGCGACCTCGAGGACGGTGGCGTTCATCTCTTCCATGGATGTGGCGGTTTCCCCTATGCGGTGGGCTTGTTCCTCGGACCCGTGGCTCGACTGTTCGATCTGCGCGGAGAGTTGCTGTGAAGCCGAGGTCACGATCTCCACGATGGACTCGAGCTGTTGAGCGGCTTGCAGCATGCCCTCGGCCTTGGCCTGTTGGGCTTTTTTCGTGGCTTCCTCGGCCAGGGTGGTGGCCTGGCGGGCGGCCTCGGCCTCCTTGGCGGCATCCTGGGATTTCGTCTCCGCTTCGGCGATCTTGTCCTTGAGATTGTTGACCATCTTGATGAGGATGGCGTACACGCCGCCGCTTCCCCTGACCGGCTTGAACGCGACGTTCAGGTTGCCGCCGGCGATTTCCGTGGCCACGGCGAGCAGGTAGCCCGGGTCTTCGCCGAGCTGGCCGAGGATATTGCGGGTCAGCAGCCAGGAGATGAGGATCCCGCATAGGACCGCAACGGACAAGACGGCGATGGTGATGATCCTGCCCGATTCGTACGTGGCCAGCGCCTTGGCCGCGCTGTCTTTCCCGCCTTGGTCGTTGATGGCGATGATGATGGAAAGCAGGCGCGAGGCTTCCCGGAAGACGGCGTCGGATTCGCCGCTGGCGAGCTTGGCGGCCGATGCGTTGTCGTTTTGCTTCGAAAAGGCAAGTATCTTCTTGTGCAGGGTGAGGAACTTCTCCCACTCCGCCTGGAACTTCGGGTAGTTCTCGCGCTCCCCCGGCTCCGATATGAGGGGTTCGTAGTCTTTCATCTTACTGGAAATGGCCTGGGCAAGCTGAGTCAACATCTGCTCGTTGGCGCGCATGTCGGTTTCGTCGGTTGTTATGACATGGAGCAATTCCCGGCGCCTGAACTGACTCATCAAATCATTCAGTTCGCCGACGACTTTTATCGTTGGAAGCCAATTGGTGGCCAGTTCGTTCGTGTCCTTGTTTATAGACGACATCATGCTGATAGAGAGCGATCCAATGACGATGGACAAGCCGAGCAACAGCGATAACGACAGAATGAGTTTGGTTGACAACTTCATTGAAGGTTCTCCTGTTGATGCGCTTCGGTTTCAAGGGATGTTTCTATATAAACAATCGCCATTCTCGTTTTTCGATGCAAGGAGAGATGTCGAGAATATTAATAATATTGCATACCATTATTCGGCGGGCAATCGTTTTTTCATATCTGCCCTGTAATGCGACTTTTCGATGGATTATCGATTTGGCATTATGCAGTCCAGATGATTCGTTTTGCCGCGCATGTCCCCTCGGCGTGGCATGGCGAGGCAAGGCGTTGCGTTGGATATGGATACGGACCTGGGGGCCTGGCCGTATCCGTCCACCCTGGCCGGATCAGGCCGAGGCGGGCTCGGACTGCCTCTTGTTCCGTTCGGACACTGTGTTGTGGATGGCATCCCTGAGAGCATGCATGTCCATGGGCTTGGCGAGATAGGCGTCCATTCCGGCGGCGAGGAACTTGGCCTTGTCGTCCGGCATGGCGTAGGCCGTCATGGCGATGATGGGGATGTTCTTGCTCGCCTCGCCGCAAGCCCCGCAACGGATGGCCTTGGTCGCGGCCACGCCGTCCATGACGGGCATCTGCACGTCCATGAGGATCAGGTCGAAAGGCTCGGCCGCGAGCAAGCGCAACGCCTCCTGGCCGTTTCTCGCCGGCGTCGCCCGGCAGCCGGCCTTTTGGAGCGCCGCCATCCCGTAAAACAGGTTCTCCTCGTCGTCCTCGGCCAGGAGCACCTTTACCGGGCGGTCCCGCCCGGGGGCCGCGACGGCTTCTCCGGACTCGCTGGCGCGTTCCGCCAGGGGGCGGCGCAGGGGCAGGCTGAGATAGACGGTCGTGCCCTCGCCCTCGGCGCTGTCGATGTCCAGCGCTGCGCCGAGCAGGGGCACGAGCCGGCGCACGATGGCCAGCCCCAGGCCCGCGCCCTGGAAACGGCGGGTATAGGCGGCCTCGGCCTGGACGAACGGTTCGAAGATGTCCGCAAACAGATGGGGCGCGATGCCGATGCCGGTGTCGCTGACCGTGAAGAGCGCGCGCAGGCTGCCGTCGTCCCGGACGTGCAGGGGAGAGGCCTCGACGGTCACCCGGCCGCGTTCGGTGAACTTCAAGGCGTTGCCCACCAGGTTGAAGAGGATCTGGCGCAGCCGCGCCTCGTCGCCCACCAGCAGCGGCGGCATCCGGTCGTCGATGTGGAATTCGAGGTCCAGGCCCTTCTCCTGGGCGAGCTGGGAAAAGGTGTCGACGACGGCGTCCCTCTGGCCCTTGATCTCGAAGGTCGTTTCCACCAGGGGCAGCTTTCCCGCCTCCACCTGGGACAGGTCGAGGATGTCGGAGAGCAGGCGCGTCAGCCGCTTGGACGCCTTGACGGCGTTGGTGATGTATTCCTCCTGCTCCTCGTCGGCGGCGGTGCCCTGCAGCAGTTGGAGCATGCCGAGAATGCCGTTTAAGGGCGTGCGGATCTCGTGGCTCATGTTGGCCAGGAATTCGCTCTTGGCCTGGCTGGCGGCCTTGGCTTGCTCCATGGCCTCCTGCAGTTGGGCCGTGCGCTGCCGGACGTGATCCTCCAGTTCCCTCTCCGCCCGCTTGTTGTGGATGGCGTAGCGGATGGAGCGCTCGAGCAGGTCGGCGCCGAGGGAGGCCTTGGACAGGAAGTCCGTGGCACCCGCTTCCATGGCCTTGATGTCGATCTCGCGGTCGCTCTGGCCGGTCAGGAAGATGGCCGGAGACGGCAGGTCGCGCCGGGCGAATTCCTCCAGCAGTTCGAGCCCCGAGCGCGCGCCGAGCTGGTAGTCCACGAAGCAGACGTCGAAACGCTCCGCCTCCAGGGTGGCCAGGGCCTCGTCGTAACCGGGCGACCATCTGAGTTCGTACGTCTGGCCCGGAATCTTGGCGAAATGCGCCGAGGCGAGAAGGAAATCATCCTCGTCGTCATCGATGATCAGGACCTTGAGGGGGTCAGCCATGCTCGCTTTCCTTCTCGGTGGGTTGCTGCCGCAAGGGGATGGTCAGAAAAAACGTCGATCCGCTTCCCGGCCGGCTTTCGGCCGTGATCGTCCCCCCGTGGCGTTCCACGCTTTTTTTGACGACGGCCAAGCCGATGCCCGTGCCGGGAAACTTGCCCCGGCCGTGGAGCCTCTGGAAGGGCTGGAATATCTTTTCCAGGTATTTGACGTCGAAGCCGATGCCGTTGTCCGAGACCGCGATGCGGGCGTATTGCCGGCCGTCCTTGGCCTCGGCCTCGCTGGTCACGGTGATGCGCGGCGGCGTTTCGCCGTGAAACTTGAGGGCGTTGGAAAACAGGTTCTGGAAGGCGCGGCGCATCTGCAAGGCGTCGACTTCGGCCCATGGCATCGTGTCGATCGTGATCTGCCCTCCTGTATCCTTGATGGTTGCCTCGATGTCGGAGACGGCCTCCCGGGCGAGGCGGCCGAGGTCGGTGGCCACGAACGGGTTGGGACGGGTGGTGATGCGGGAGTACTCCAGCAGGTCCTGGATGAGGATGTTCATCCGGTCCACGGCGTTTTCCATGCGGCGCAGGTAGTCCCGGCCGGTGGCGTCGAGATTTTCCGCATTGTTTTCGTGCAGCCGCTCGCCGAAGGCCTTGATCTTGCGCAGGGGCTCCTGGAGGTCGTGGGAGGCCACGGCCGCGAACTCCTCCAGTTCCCGGTTGCTGCGCTCCAGGTTGGCGGTGCGCTCCGTGAGCAGCAGCGAGGCTTCGGCCAGGGCCTTGCCCACCGCGTCCGTCTCCTCGAGGCCGAACGCGCCGGGAGCCACGGCGTTGCCGGCGGCCAGTTCGCGGGCCGGCGAAATCAGGGCCCGGATGGAGCGGGAGATGCCCCCGGCGATGTACCCGGCCAGAATGATGCCGGCCACGGACAGGAGGATCGTGCCCGCCACGGTCCACAGGAGCCATTCCCGCAACTGCTCCCAGACCAGGGACTTGGGCATGTGCACGACCACTGCCCAGCCCGTGGCCGGGGACCGGCTCAGGCAGGCCAGGGAGGCGATGCCTTCCAGGTTTTTGAATTCCCTGACGTAATCGCCAGGCCCCGGATTGCCGAACAGGGGAGGCACCTGCTTTCCCACGAACAGCCCGGGGTTTTGGGTGCGGTAGACCGCCGTACGCTTGCTGTCCATGATGAGCCCCACCCAGCCCGAGGGCAGGGGATAGCGTTCCATGATGGCCACGATGCGGTTCGTGGGCAGGGTCAGGCCCATGTCGTAGAGGATTTTGCCGTCGCGGACCACGGGCACGTCCACGCTGATGAGCGCGCGTCCGGTGAGGGCGCCCTGGAAAAGGTCGCTGACCACGAGCTTGCCGTCCTCGAACACGCGGCGTACCGAGGCGCTGTTGTTGCGCCGGGGCAGGGGCGTGCCCGGGGGGCGGAAGGAATTGTAGAGCTGCTGGCCCGTCGCGTCGGCCACCAGCAGGTCCGACTCGGGATAGGCCTGGAGAAACAGCTTGGCCTGCCGGTGGAAGGCCTCGAAATCTCCGGTATCGAGCGAAGGGGACGTCGCCAGCGCGCTAAGGGCGGCCTCGATGATGTCCATCTCCTGGTCGATGGCCTGCATCAGGGTCTGGGCGGTGTCCAAAAGCCGCTCGTCCACGCCCCGCGTCTTGTCCTGGTAGGCGAAATAGACCAGCGAGCCGGCGGCCAGCCACACGGGCGTCACGCAGACCAGCACCAGGCAGGCCAGTCGGAAGCGCACGGAGCGCCAGTTCCCGAAGGTGCGTAGTCTCATCGCGTCACGATCCCTGAGCGGCCTGCCTCACGGGCAGGGTCAACACGAAACGCGAACCCAGGCCGGGCTCGCTCTCAACTGCGATCGTTCCCCCATGCCGTTCGAGGACCTTGCGCACGATGGCCAGGCCGATGCCCGTGCCTTCGTAGGCATTTCTGCCGTGCAGACGCTGGAACGGCTGGAAGATCTTCTCCTTGTACTGCTCGGCGAAGCCGATGCCGTTGTCCTCGATGGAGATCCTGGCCATCGGCCGGCCGCCGTCGGCGACGACCTCGCCGCCGATGCGCACCATGGGCGGGGCTTGGCCGTGGTACTTGAGCGCGTTGGAGATGAGGTTGGCGAAGACCTGGCGCATGAGCGCACTGTCGACTTCCGCCCGGGGCAGGTCGCCGATCTCGATTTCGCCGCCGGTTTGCGCCAGCGCGTGGTCGAAGTCCTGGGCCGCCTGGCGGGCGAGCTCGCCAAGGTCGGCCTCGGCGAAGGCATGTTCTCCCATGGCCACCTGTGAATACTCGAGCAAGTCGCTGATCAAGGCTTGCATCCGGGCGGCCGCGTTTTCCATGCGGCACAGGTAGTCCCTGCCGGCTTCCCCCAGTTGGTCGGCGTATTCCAGGCGCAGGCGCTCCCCGAAGACCCGGACCTTGCGCAAGGGTTCCTGCAGGTCGTGGGAGGTGATGAAGGAAAAGTTCTCGAGTTCCACGTTGCGTGCCTCCAGTTCGCGCGTGCGCTCCCGGACCCGGTCCTCCAGGGCGTCCCGGGAATGGCGCAGCAGCTCCTCGGCCCGCTTGCGCTCGGTGATGTCCTTCGTCACGGCGAGAACATGGGCTTTCCCATCTATCTCCATGTATTCGATGGAAAGCAACACGCTTTTCAGTTCTCCGGTCTTGGTGCGCAGGCGCACTTCGAAATCGAGGACCTTTTCCCTGGATGCGAACCGGTCCCGGATGTCCTTGCGCGTGTCCAGGTCCACCCATATGCCGAGTTCGAGGGTGCTCTTCCCGATGAGTTCGTCCTTGGCGTAGCCGGCGAGCCTAAGATAGGCGTCGTTGGCGTACACGAAGCGGGAATCGTCGAAGGACACGATGGCCATGGGCGCGGGGCTGGCCTGAAAGACCATGGTGAAGTGCCTGTCGCGCGCCTGCAGCGCCAGTTGGGCCCGCTTGCGCTCGGTGACGTCCTCGCTGCACACCACGATGCCGCCCACTTCGCCGACGGCCGTATACCAGGGCCGCACTTCCCAACGTATCCATTGGGTGGAGCCGTCGGCCCGCGTGAAGGGGTCTTCCTCGGACCGCTCCACGGCCCCGGCCAGGCAGCGCTGGTGGATGTCCTTCCAGCGTTGCGGGATCTCCGGAAAGATGTCGTAATGGCTGCGCCCGACGAGTTCGCGCCCGTTTAGGCCATAGTCGTTGATCCAGCGCCGGCTGACGGCCATGTAGCGCATCCGCCGGTCGAACATGGCGATGGCCGCCGGCGCGTGCTCGATGAAAAGGCGCAGCAGCTCTTCCCGATCGCGCAACTCCTCTTCCATGCGCTTTTGCTCGGAGATGTCGGTATTGGTGCCGAACCATTGGAGCACTTTTCCCGAGGCGTCGCGCAAGGGATTGACCCGGGTGAGGAAGGGGCGGAAACGCCCGTCGGCCCCGAGCAGCGGAAAGACCATGTCGAAGGACTCGCCCGTGGCGATGGAATCGCGCCATTTGTCCAGCACGGCCGGGAGCATGGCCGGGTCATGCACGCGCTGCCAGCCCCAGCCCTCCATCTGTTCCGGGGTGGTCCCGGTATAGGCGTACCAGCGCTGGTTGTACCAGAAGATGTGACCGTCGTCCCGGGCGATCCAGGCGAGTTGCGGGATGGAGTCGGCCAGCATCCTGAATTTTTCCTCGCTCTCGCCGAGTTCCCGGGTGCGCTGCAAGACGCGTCGTTCGAGGGCCGCGCCCGCCGCGCGCAGTTGCGCCAGCGCCTGGCGCTGGGAGAGGGCCAGGGCCAGGTGACGGGCGATGAGCTCCAGGCCGCGCACCAGTTGCGGCGTGAACATGTCCCGGCGCTTGTCCTCGAACTGGAGCAGGCCGTAGGTCGCGGCATCGCAGCGCAGCGGCACCAGGGCCGAGGATTCGTAGCCCGAGGCGATGCAGTTGCCCCGTATCCGGTCGAGCAGTTCCGGGCGACGCCGCACCAGTTCGCTGTTGCCGTTGCTCCAGAAGCTGCCGTATTCGGTGACAAAGGGCTCGTCGCGGTCGAGCCTGTCCTGCAGGACCATGCCGCAGGCGCATTCGAGCAGGGGGGCGCCGTCCGCGTCGAGGGGCGGCTGGCCGTGGCTCCCCTTGGGGCAGAGGCTGTTTTCCAGGCGGATGAATTCCTCGGAAAACCCCTGCGTCCGGAAGTAGGGGAAGTCGTCTCCGTCCCGCAGGCGCAACCCGACGGCGTCGAAGCCCGTTTCCCGGGCAAGGAGGGTCACGATCTCGCGCAACAGGGCGGGCGTGGCCGTTTCCGATTTGATGCGGCCGAGGGCGGCGGCGGTCAGGGCGTCCAGGTGTTCGCGCTGCGCCAGTTCCCGGCGCAGTCGGTCCACTTCCTGGACAAGCGTTTCGCGGCTGGGGTGGTCCTCGTTCATGCGTGTTTGCCTGCGCGCGAAGCGCCGTTGCATAGTCGCCGTTCTCTAAGGCCCAGCTTTTTACCGCTCGGGCAGCCTGACGATCTGGAACCAGTATTCGCCGAATTTGCTCACCACCTCGCACATGCTCTGGAAGGTTACGGGCTTGGTGATGAAGCAGTTGGCCCCGTCCTGGTAGCTGCGCAGGATGTCCGCGTGGGTTTGGGAGGTGGTGAGGATGATGACGGGAATCTCTTTGAATCGCGGGTCGTGTTTGATCTCCTTGAGGGCCTCGCGACCGTCCATGCGCGGCATGTTGAGGTCGAGAAGAATGATGTCCGGGCGAGGGGAGGTCTCCGGGTCTGCGAAAGCGCCTTGACGCCTGAGATAGTCCAGGAGCTCCACACCATCCTCAACAACGCGAAGATCATTGGATAGTTTTGATTTTTGGAAGGAATCCTTGATGAGGATCACATCGTCCTCGTCGTCGTCGGCCAACAGGATCACCACGGATTTGGCTGCGTTGGGCATAACTTCACTCCCGAGTTTAGCGCCAACCTAGCAGAAATGCGCGCTCATTGCCAACATATCCTCGGGTGTTTGGCTTGGACGACGCTTCAGGCCCGGCACGTCGCGGATCGAGCAATGAAATTTCAACCAAGTCTGCATGCCGTATGTCATGCCGCTCCATGCCGCCGGCAACGACGGGGAAAGGCAGGGAGGGTCACGACCGGCGAAACGGTGTACGTTTCGCCGGTCGAACGCGGTCAAGACAAGCAATAATAAAATAATGCAATTTAAAAAAATGACAAACCTTTCTTTGTGGCATGTCTTTATTCCTCCTGATGTAGACGATGTTTTTTATGTTTTGCAGGCTGATAAAGTCGAGATATTTGAATGCAAAACAAATGCAGCTAATGGGGATGAATTCTTTTGCGTTCCAGTCGAACGGTGCAAAAAATTCCAATTTTCTTTAGAAAAGTTGGAATTTTTCTCTGCGATTATGAATGGGTCGCTCGAAGAGTGATACAGCTATAAAGCGCTACTTGGTCAAATGGGTGCCATCCTTAACAGGTTTGCAAGATCTGGATGATCAATGGTTGATGCGAAAAGAGTCTTGTCATTCTGACAAATTTTAATGCCCCTTGTGTGGGATGACCAGTTCTTCACGGCACGAGCCACTTTTATTGCGATAGCTTTGGCCTCAGAAAGGGGAATATTGAAGTTTTTCGACGCGGCGAGAGCAAGATCTATGGACGCGGTTGTACTTGAGCCGTGGATAGCCGTATTTAAAAAGCGGGCTTTCTCCACTGGGGGGGTGGGCTCCAGGTCGAAAAGCGGAGAAAGCCGCCAACCGGCCCCTTGGCCCAGAAATCCATGGTTTCGCATGTGGTCGTCGGTGTTGTTGATCAAAATATTGAGCACCATACGGCCGAACAGCTCGCGTTGATCTTTTTGGGGATCAGATCCCGCCATTTGAATCGCTTCCGCGAGATACTCATAGCTCCCGGACTCGCCATAAGTGAGTTCGAGCATGCTCATCGCCGAAATGTAGGGAATACGGGTGCTCCCTTTGCGGTCGAAACGCTCCAGGATGAGCACATGTTTGCCCGCGAAGGTTGCGAGTTGAAATCGGGGGACGGTCAGGCCCGCATCCTGTGCGATGCGCAGTGCGAGATATTCCCACAGTACCACGTCCCATTTGTCCTTGGGCGAGGGGAATTTCACCAAGCAAAGAGTGCCGGCTTTGTCGTAGACGCAAGCCTTCGGGCGCGCTCCGCCAACAGAGGAGCCTGGTGCCAGAAGAATTCTTACATCGTCCAGGACCTCCTTGTCCGTGCCGACACGGGATGCACTGGCCAAGAGTTTAGGGAGTTGCTCGATATGGGGCAGGGGATTTAATCTGGGATCGGCCAGGAACACGGACTCCCCTGCCAGTGTGAAACGGAGCGCACCTTGCCTGGCCAGGTCGTTTACCCCGAGCAGGTAGTCCACGGCTTGTAATGTTCTTTGGGTGCGCCCCTGTCTTTGCGCAGTCATGGTTTCGTAGCGTTCGAGCAGGACGCGACCCCATTTGTCCGGAGCACTGTCGCTTATCGCGCCGAAGAGTTCCCGGCCAACCGGCGTGTGAAACGTGGACCGGGTCAGCGGCAGCGATGGGTCCAGGGCGAAACCCATGGGGTTCGCCAGCCAGGACGGATCGTATTGAAATGTAGATCGCATCTGACCGCGTCCCAGCACGGCCCACATATGACCGACCAGATGGGGCCGGCCAGCGAGGTCGGTATGCACGTCCATTGCGGTTTCCATGGCTAGGAATTCTCCTTGGGCAAGCGAATTCGCTTGGGGAGAGACTCCTCTTCCAAGGCGAGGCCGACGGGATCGTTGGTTATGTCGAGCAGGTGCGAAAAGGGAGTCTTGAAGCCAAGGGAAAAGATCACCGAGGCGTAATTGCCCATGGACACGCTCGGGTCGCCTTTTTGGATCTTGGCCAGCGTGGCCCGGCTGATCATGGCCCGTTCGGCCAGGATCAGCATGGGGATGCGCCTGCGTAATCTGGCCTGACGGATGTCGGCACCCAGTTCGCGCAAGGATTGGCGCACAGAAATAGAGGGGAATGATGGCTTCATAAGGGTTACTATCTCTAGCGTTATATTTAGATAACGTTTGAGTAAATAGCCCTTATCGGCAAGACGTCAAGACAAAAAGCTTCTGCGGCCTACTGTTGCTCGGCCAGGATCTAGCCCGGCGACCTGGCCCCCGCCGGGCCTTTCAGTGGGCCGAAGGCCCTCTTGGGGCGTGGCCACCAGTTCTGTTGCGTTGCTCCCCAAAATCCAAAAAACGATTTATCGGCATAATAGTCTCTTACGACCGCGTCGAGGTGGACGCGGGACTACCCCCGCGCAGGCGGGGAAGACCTACGACGGTCGTGGTCGGATTACCGGTCAATCCGCCGGGACGCGTAGCATCACGACCACTTATGACTCCGCCGGCAACGTGGCCTCAGTCACCGATCCGCGCAACCTGACCACCAGCTTCGACTACGATGCCGTTGGCCGGCGTACGGCCATCCACCGGCCTGACAATTCGGCTGTGCGCTTTACGTACGACAAGATGGGCAACATGACCGTGCTGACCACGCCGGCCAACGTGCCCCACGATTTCGAATACAATGCCGTCAATCGCAATTCGGCCTATGACACGCCGCTGTCCGGCTCCTACGTTTACAGCTATGACCGCGACCGTCGGCTGACCAAAATCAGCTTTCCCTCGGGCAAGTCCATCACGCGTGCTTACCAGGATGCCCAGCTTGCCAGTGTGACCATGCCGGAAGGCAGGGTCAACTATACGTATGAGCCGTGCGGCTCCACGGTGACCCGCGACGCGGCCGGCAACATCGCCACCCGCACCGAAACCGTGGCCGGCGAGAGCCACGAGTATGCCTACGCCTACGACAACGTGGGGCGCCTGACCCAGGTGACCAAAGACGCCGCCGTGGTGGAGAGCTACTCCTACGACGGCCCGCACAACGCCCGCACCGCCGAGACCAACACCCTGCGCGGCCTGACGAACCGGGCCTATGCCTACGACGACGAAGACCATCTGACTTCGGCCGGAGACGCGAGCTTCACCTACGATAAGGACGGCTTTCTCACGGGGAAGACCGTGGGGGGCCAGACGACCGGCTACACGTATTCGAGCCGTGGGGAACTCACCAAGATGGACCTGCCTGACGGGACGGTGGTAGAGTACGTCCACGACCCGCTCGGCCGGCGCATCGCCAAGAAGGTGGGCGGCACGGTCACCGAGAAGTATCTGTGGCAGGGCCGTACCCGGCTGCTGGCCGTCTATAACGGCTCCGGTTCTTTGAAACAACGTTTCGAGTACGCCGACGCCCGCCTGCCAGTGGCCATGACCCAGGGGAGCGCGCGGTATTTCCTGGTCTACGACCAGGTCGGATCGTTGCGGGCGGTGACGGACAGCTCCGGCAGCGTCGTCAAGACTGTCGACTACGACAGCTTCGGCAACGTCATCGCCGATTCCAACGACACTTTAGCCGTCCCCTTTGGCTTCGCGGGCGGGCTCTTTGACACGGACACGGGGCTGACGCGCTTCGGCTTCCGGGATTATGACGCTGATGTAGGAAAATGGACGGCCAAGGATCCGATATTGTTTGAGGGCGGGGATACGGATCTGTATGGGTATGTGGTTGGGGATCCGGTGAATGGGGTGGACCCGGAGGGAAAATTTGTCGCTATTTTGGCAGCACCGGCAATTGCTGAGGCTTTAGCCGGGATGGTAACAGGAACCATCATAGGCGCTAGCGTAGGTCAAGTACTAAGCGATACCTTTTTTGCGAAAGCGCCAGACAATGCATATGATCCAAATGGCCCAAAGGCTCCTGGTAAGCCTGGAGAGGCAGATGGTTTTAAAGACCCAAAAGGTGGTGAAAATTGGGTTCCAAATCCTAATGGTCGCGGCTACGGGTGGGAAGCAGATGATGGAAGAGTATGGGTTCCAACGGGGCCCAAAGCGCATGGTGGTCCTCACTGGGACGTTCAGAATCCAAAGGATAAGAGTGATTATGAAAATAAACGCCCAAAAGGCTGTGGTCCACACATGGAAACTGAAAAATGACCCATAAAAATTAGCAAATTCGTCATATCAACGACACACAACCATACGCCAAAGCACGATGGAGTGGCACATTATGAAAAACATACAAGTCATAGACGGGGCGGCAAACTGTGCTTACGATATATTTCAAGCTACTGACGAAGAGTTTTTGTTCATTTTTCCTTGCGGAACTGACATTGAATTCATTGATGACTTAGTATATAGGGTTGGGGAAGATGAAGCGTACAAAGTGCTTGACAAGATATGGCCTAGAAAAATAAATAAAAAAAGTGCATGTGGCATTCATGGAACATTGTTTTATGAATTACCAAACAAAAAAAAATACTATCCAACCAAGCATGAAACAGATTTAATTTAGAGTAATGTTGTAAATATAGTCGTTATGCCTAGTGTCGCGACCTTGAAATAAGTCTATATCCTGGTCTTTATTTACGCAAACCGGTATTGAGGCTCGATGCAACATTGCCCGCGCCAGCCAAAACGGGCTGACGACCTCGGTTTCCGGCAACGGCCTGACCGAGAGCCGGACGTTTAACGAATACGGCGAGTCGAACGCCTGGACGGTGACCGTGGGGGCATCATGGCCAAGACCATCGTCGCGATCTGCTTGCTGCACCCCAGTTGCGGATTGTCTGACCGGAGGGCTCGAATTCCTTGGCCAGATCCTCAGGGCTGCGCCCGGAGCGAACCAGATCAATCATCCGGCTGCGGAATTCTGGGGGATAAGGGGGGCGTTTCGACATCGTGAACCTCTCCTTCTCAAAAGGATTAGCTGTCCACGAAATCGGGTCAACTCCATTTCCCCTTGGGACAAGAATGGGACAGGGGAAAAATAAAAAATGAAGGATATCAAAAGGAAAAAAATGATATTTTGGGACAATCTTGGGACAGTGCGCGGCAAAAAAGCATTTTTCACGCATGAAGGCGACAACCAGTGACTTGGTTGTTTTGTTGGGTAACTAGCTGATTTTATTGATTGGCGGAGAGGGTGGGATTCGAACCCACGTGCAGGCTATTAACCCGCAACCCGATTTCGAGTCGGGCCCGTTACGACCACTTCGGTACCTCTCCGCACGAGAAAGAACCGGAAGGAATTTGGAAGAATATACATGGGAAGGGGTCTTGGCAAGCGTTTTATGCGCCCGCATCTTCGCCGCGGCGGCGGCGCTCCCGGAAGAAATCCCGCAAAAGGTCGCCGCAGGCCGTTTCCAGCACGCCGGACACCACGTCGAAACGGTGGTTGAAAAAGGGCAGGTCCGGCCCGGGCAGCTGCGACGTGACGGCCCCGGTGCGGGGATCGGCCGCGCCGTAGACGAGCAGGCCCACCCGGGCGTGGATCATGGCCCCCAGGCACATGAGGCAGGGTTCGAGGGTCACGGCCAGGATCGCGCCGGGCAGCCGGTAGTTGCCGACGGACAGGGCCGCCTGGCGCAGGGCCAGGATCTCGGCGTGGGCCGTGGGGTCGGCGCTCCCGATGGGCGCGTTGCCGGCCGCGCCGAGCACCTCGCCTGTCGGCGCCAGCACCACCGCGCCGACAGGCGCTTCCCCGGCCGCGGCCGCTTCCCGGGCCTTGGCCAGGGCGAGCGCCATCACCGCCTCGAAATCGGGAAATCCCGGCGGCGGCGCGGGCAGGCCGGAATCGCCCGGCACGAAGCGTTTTGCCGGCAATAGACCCATTGTTCGCGGAACCCGATGCCCCTTTCTCCATCCCCCCCTTTCGGGAGGTCCAGGAGGGGCCGTCGCCCCTCCTGGCCGCCGGAGGCATCTTCTTTTTACACTAATTCGCCCGTAAATACGCTACCGCGTTGTCGAAGAGCACGGTGCCGAGCGTCGGGCGTTCGCCCCGGGTGTAGCCCGGGTGGTTGGTCGGGTGGTTGAAGGCCTCGGGGTGGGGCATGAGCCCGAGGATGCGGCCCGTGGGGTCGGTCAGGCCGGCGATGGCGTGGGGCGAGCCGTTGGGGTTGGCCGGGTAGTCCATGGTGGCCGTGCCCGAGGCCGGGTCGGCGTAGGTCAGCGCGATGGCCCCGGTGCGCACGATCTCTTCCAGCACCTGCTGGGTCATGGGCACGAGCTTGCCCTCGCCGTGGCGCACGGGCAGGTCCAGGCGGGTGATCCCCTTGGTGAAGACGCAGGGGCTTTGGGGATTGGCGGCCAGCGTCACCCAGCGGTCCTCGAACCGGGCCGAGTCGTTGTTGGTCAGGCTCGCCTGGCGGGCGAAGTAGTCGCCGCCAAGCGCTGGCAGGAGGCCGAGTTTGACCAGGAGCTGGAAGCCGTTGCAGATGCCGAGGATGAGCCCGCCAGCGGAAAAGAAGGCCTTGAGCTGGTCGAGCAGGGCCTCGCCCGCATCCGTGGCGGCGTGCTTCCAGCGCACGGCCGCGGCCTGCGCCGCGCCGAGGTCGTCGCCGTCGAGGAAGCCGCCCGGGAAGACCAGGAAGTTGTAGGCGTCGATGCGCACGCGCCCGGCCACGATGTCGGAAAAATAAACGATGTCCGTGACGTCCGAGCCGGCCTGACGGGCGGCGTGGGCCGATTCCATTTCGCAGTTGGTGCCGTATCCGGTGATCACGAGGGTGCGCACCTGGGCCATAAGGGAAATCCTCCCGAGGGTTCCTTGAAAAATTGCGCCCGAAGGCATACGTTGCGCGGCTGAACATAAGGGGCGGCCCGGGTCGCGTCAACCAAGCGCGCACCTTTCGCCCGGCCCGCGTCAGCGGCGGCCGCCGGGGCTGTCGACGCGGCATGAACCCGATTTTTCGTGAGGACGGCAGCATCATGAAGACCAAGTTTATTTTCGTGACGGGAGGCGTGCTGTCCTCCCTGGGCAAGGGGCTGGCGGCCGCTTCCATCGGCGCGCTGCTCCAGGCCAGGGGGCTTAAGGTCACCATCCAAAAGCTCGACCCCTACATCAACGTCGACCCCGGCACCATGAACCCCTTCCAGCACGGCGAGGTCTACGTCACCGACGACGGGGCGGAGACGGACCTCGATCTCGGGCACTACGAACGCTTCCTCGGCGTTCCCATGAGCCAGAACAACAACTACACCTCCGGCCGGGTCTATTTCAGCGTCATCCAGAAGGAGCGGCGCGGCGACTACCTCGGCGGCACGGTGCAGGTGATCCCGCACATCACCGACGAGATCAAGCGGGCCATCCTGGGCGTGGCCACGGACGAGGACGTGGCCATCATCGAGATCGGCGGCACGGTGGGCGACATCGAGGGCCAGCCGTTCCTGGAGGCCATCCGCCAGTTGCGCATGGACCTCGGCAAGGAGAACGTCCTTTATATCCACCTGACCCTGGTGCCCTACCTGCGCGTGGCCGGCGAGGTCAAAACCAAGCCCACCCAGCACAGCGTCAAGGAGCTGCGCTCCATCGGCATCCAGCCCGACATCATCATCTGCCGCAGCGAGGTGGAGCTCGGGCGCGACCTCAAGGAAAAGATCGCGCTTTTTTGCGACGTGGATGCCGACGCCGTGTTCACGGCCGTGGACGTGGGCAACATCTACGAGGTGCCGCTCAAGCTCTACAGCGAGGGCGTGGACCAGAAGATCGCCATCCTGCTGCGCCTGCCGGCCAAAAACGCCGACCTCGAAGCCTGGCGGAGCATGCTCCACCGCCTGGAGCACCCGGCCGGGACGGTGTCCATCGCCATCGTCGGCAAGTACGTGGACCTCAAGGAGGCCTACAAGAGCCTGCACGAGGCCCTGGTCCACGCCGGCGGCATCTGCGGCGTGTCCATCCGCTTCGTCTACGTCAATTCCGAGGAGGTCGACCGGCAAAACGCCGCCGCCACCTTCGCCGGCATCGACGGCATCCTGGTGCCGGGCGGCTTCGGCTCGCGCGGGGTCGAGGGCAAGATCGCGGCCATCGAGCACGCGCGCACGGCCGGCATCCCCTTCTTCGGCATTTGTCTCGGCATGCAGTGCGCGGTCATCGAGTTCGCCAGGAACGTCCTGGGGCTGACCGGGGCCAATTCCGAGGAATTCGACCTGACCACCCCCCATCCGGTCATCTACCTCATGCGGGAATGGTTCGACTTCCGCAGCAAAAAGATCGAGCGCCGCGACCCGTCCTGCGACAAGGGCGGCACCATGCGCCTGGGGGCCTACCCCTGCGTGGTCAAGCCCGACACCCAGGCCGCCCAGGCCTACGGCCCGGGCGAGATCAGCGAACGCCACCGCCATCGCTACGAGTTCAACAAGACCTACGCCGCCCAGTTCGAGGAATCGGGACTGGTCCTCAGCGGCCTGTCCCCGGACGGCGAACTGGTGGAAATGGTCGAGCTGCCCGGGCATCCGTGGTTTCTGGGCTGCCAGTTTCACCCCGAATTCAAGTCCAGCCCCATGCGCCCGCACCCGCTTTTTAGGGAATTCGTGGCCGCGGCCAAGCGGTCCAAGGGGTAGGGCGGACCGTTTTCCCAGGCGGGCCGGGCCGGAAAGCCCGGAAGGTTTCCAAGGCAACGGACAATCTGGCGGATTGCCACAACCCTTCAATTGTGGCATGCTTTTTGTTGAGCGGGGCCGGCTGCACCGGCCCCGCCTATTCTCGGCCAACCTCCAAAAGCGCGCACGGCGGTAGAAATGGCTCTCGAACTGCGACAGCAGCTCAAACTTTCCCAGCAGCTGGTGATGACCCCCCAGCTGCAGCAAGCCATCAAGCTCCTGCAGCTTTCCCGGCTGGAGCTCCTGGAAAGCGTGCAGCAGGAGCTTCTGGAAAATCCCCTTCTCGAGGAATCCCTCGAGGAAGACCGTCAGCCGGAACGCACCATGGCCGAGGAGAACCTCGGCCCTTCGGGCGATTCCAGCGACGCGGCCATGGAAAAGGAACTGCTCAAAAACGCCGAGTGGGAGGACTACATCGGCGATTTCGCCAGCACCAGCCGCCAGTCCCTGGCCCGGGAGACGGAGTTGCCCGAGGAGGGCATGGCCTTCGACGCCAGGCTCGCCTCCAAGCCGTCCCTGGAAGGGCACCTCGGCTGGCAGATGCGGCTTTCCAACTTCACGGACAAGGAGCTCGAGATCGGCGAGACCATCGTCGGCAGCCTCAATTCCTCGGGCTACCTGCGCGCCACCCTGGACGAGCTGGCGCAGATGACCGCCTCCACGGCCGAGGACGTGGAACGGGTGCTTCTGCGCATCCAGCGCTTCGACCCGGTGGGCGTGGCCGCGCGTTCGCCCAGCGAATGCCTGCTCACCCAGATCGAGGTCTACGGCTACGAGGACCCCATCCTCATCGAACTGGTGCGCGACCACCTCGAGGACCTGGAAAAGAAGCGCTACAAGCCCCTGGCCAAGAAGTTCCGCCTGACCATGGAGAAGCTCAAGGAATACCTGGAGCTGATTCAGACGCTCAATCCCATGCCCGGGGCCAGCTACGGCTCGGGCGACCCCATCTACGTGAGCCCGGACGCCTTCGTGTACAAGTACGGCGACGACTTCGTGATCCTGCTCAACGAAGAGGGCATGCCGCGGCTCAACCTCAACATGTCCTACATGGAAGGCGTCAACCCCAAGGCGGACAAGGACAAGGACTACCTGCAGGACAAGATGCGCTCGGCCATGTGGCTCATGAAAAGCCTGTACCAGCGCCAGCGCACGCTTTATAAGGTGCTGGAAAGCATCGTCAAGTTCCAACGGGAATTTTTCGAGCACGGCGTGACGCGCCTGCGGCCGCTGATCTTAAAGGATGTGGCCGACGACATCAGCATGCACGAATCGACCGTCAGCCGCATTACCTCCAACAAATACGTGGCCACGCCACACGGCATTTTCGAACTGAAGTTCTTCTTCAACAGCTCCCTTGAACTCGACGACGGCAGCACCGTGGGCTCCGAGTCGGTCAAGGCCATGATCAAGCGCATCATCGCCGGCGAGAACGCCAAGCGGCCCATCAGCGACGAGGCCATCGCCGACATGCTCAAGGAAGAACTGCAGATCAACATCGCCCGGCGCACCGTGGCCAAGTATCGCACGGCCATGGGGATCGAATCCTCGTCCAAGCGCAAGGAAGTTTTCTGATGCTTCGGGCCGGGTCTGCCGGCCCAATACCACGCCACCCGGAGGACCCCATGAACATCACCTTTAATTTCAAGAATTTCGAACCGTCGGATCATTTGCGCGACTACGCCCGCAAACGCTTCGACAAGCTCGCCAAATATACCACCGCCACCGACGCTTCCGAGCTCCAGGTCAACTTGGCCGTGGAGAAGACCCGCCAGATGGCCGACGTCGTCTTTTTGGCCGACAACATGCACATCTCGGCCCACGAAGTGTCCGAGGACATGTACTCCACCATCGACATGATCCTGGACAAGGTCGAGGCGCAAGCCAAGAAGTTCCGCGAAAAGCAGAAGGACCGCCGCCGCCAGGCCGCCGACACCGTGCGCCTGCAGGTCATCAGCATCAGCGAGGACGCCCAGGGCGGGCGCACCCCGACCATCGTCGAGACCGACGACTTCTCCCCCAAGCCCATGGCCGTGGAGGAAGCCGCCGAGCAGCTGGTCAGCCTCAAGCAGGAGTTCCTGGTGTTCGTCAATTCCGAAACCGAACGGCCCAACGTCATCTACCGTCTGCGCAACGGCGACTTCGGCCTGATCGATCCTGGAACGGGCGCGTAGATGAAGCTTGAGGACTATCTCCAGCCCGAGTTCGTCATCGGGGATCTTGCCGCCGAGGCCAAGGGCGAGGCGCTGGCCGAGCTGGTCGCGCCGCTGAAAAAACGCTGGCCCGACTTCGACGACGCCAAGGCCAGGCAGGTGCTGCTGGACCGGGAAAGCCTCGGCACCACCGGCATCGGCGACGCCGTGGCCATCCCCCACGGCAAGATGGAGAGCCTCCAGCAGATCGTCATCGTCGTCGGCAGAAGCTTCAAGGGCGTGAACTTCGATGCGCTGGACCTCAAGCCCTGCCGCATCTTCTTCCTCGTCCTGGCCCCGGAGCACGTGGCGGGCCTGCATCTGCGCATCCTGGCCCACATCTCCCGGCTTCTTTCCGACGAATCCTTCCGGCGCGCCTTCCTGGGCGCCGAGGACGACGCGGCCCTGTGGCGGGTGCTGACCGCCGCGGCCTGACGTGAAACCGTTTCGCCCCCTGTCCGTGCGCCGGCCGTCACACGGCCGCGCCGGACGGGGGGTATCGTTTCCGGCGACGGGCCGCCCGCGGGGCGGCGTTTGACGGGGCGTCCCCTGGTGGAGCCCGAACCTCTGTCCGGCCGGACCGCGAGGCGCGGCACGGGCCGCCGTCCCGGCGGGGGAGGCGGCCGGAGGGCGAAACGGCATGCAAGACGCGCCTGCGGATCTCAAGATCGTCATCCTGACCGGGCTGTCCGGGTCCGGCAAGAGCACGGGCCTTCGGGTCTTCGAGGACCTGGGCTTTTTCTGCGTGGACGGGCTGCCCGTGAGCCTCGTGCCCAAGCTCATCGGCCTTTTCGACGACAAGGGCGGCCAGCGCTACAAGGGGCTGGCGCTCGGCATGGACGTGCGCCAGGCCGACCTCGACCGGGACTGGGGCGCGACGCTGGCCCAGGTCAAGGGCCGCGACGTGGGCCTGCAGATCATCTTCTTCGAGGCCGACACCCAGGAGATCATCCGCCGCTACGCCACCACGCGGCGGCCCCACCCCCTGGAAAGCCCGACCATGGGCCTGGAGCAGGCCGTGGCCGCCGAGCGCGAGCGCATGACGGCCCTGCGCGACGCCGCGGACATGGTCATCGACACCACGGACTTCTCCATCCATGACCTGCGGCGCAAGCTCCAGGAGAAGTGGGCCTCCATCCGTCCGGCCAAGGGCACGCTCAAGGTCCACGTCATGAGCTTCGGCTTCAAGTACGGGCCGCCGTCCGAGGCGGACATGATCTTCGACCTGCGCTTTTTGCCCAACCCTTATTTCGACAAGGACCTCCGGGAAAAGACCGGCAAGGACGCGCCCGTGCGCGACTACGTCCTGGCCGAGGACCCGGGCCGGGAGTTTCTCGGCCGGCTCAAGGACTTCCTGCTCTACCTCCTGCCGCTCTACGCCAAGGAAGGGCGCTACCGCCTGACCGTGGCCTTCGGCTGCACCGGGGGCCGGCACCGGTCCGTGGCCGTGGCCGAGGCCGTCTTTGACACCTTGTCCAAGGCTGGCTACAATATTTCCCTTGAACACCGGCACATCGAGCGCGGCTGAGGCGGCGCTTCCGATGCGTCACGGCGTTTTCCGGTCGCGTGCGTCGCGACCTCACTGCAGCCAAGGGCCGCGCGCCCGTCGAGAGGATGCATGAGCGGGCAAAACCAGCCCGACACGCCCGTTGGCGTGGTCGTGGTCACCCATACCGAATACGGCGCCTGGCTGCTGCGGGCGGCGGAATTCATCCTCGGGCCCCAGGAGCATTGCCGTTGCGTCAGCGTGGACATGACCCATCCCGTGGATGCGACCCTGGTCACGCTCAAGGCCGCCATCAAGGAGACCGACCGGGGAGCCGGTGTCCTGATCCTTACCGACATGTTCGGCGGCACGCCGACAAACCTCAGCCTGTCGCTTCTGGGCACGGGACGCCTGGAGGTGCTCACCGGCGTCAACCTGCCCATGCTCATCAAGATCCTCGGCTCCCGCACCAGGGCCCTGGAGACGCTGGCCGTGGAGGCCAAGCAGGCCGGCTGCCAGGGCATCGTCGTGGCGGGCGAGGTGCTGCGCAAGAAGGTGGCCGAGGGCTAGGCCATGGCGTTCGTACGGGTGGACAACCGGCTCGTGCACGGCCAGATCATCGAAACCTGGCTGCCCTTTACCCATGCCAGGGCCATTCTGGTCGTCAACGACGCCCTGGCCGGGGATTTCCTGCGCCAGGAGATCATGTCCCTGGCCATTCCCGCCGGAGTGCGCATCGAGTTTCTGCCCGTGGCCGACCTTGCGCCGTTTCTCGGCCGCAATCCCCTGGAGGCCGAGGGGGCGCTGATCCTGTTCGCCAGCTGCCGCGACGCCCGGGCCGCCTACGAGAAGGGCTTCGGCTTCGGCAACCTCAACCTCGGCAACCTGCACTACGCGCCCGGCAAGAAGCAGGTCTGCCCCCACGTGGCCCTGTCCAAGGAGGACGAGTCCTGCCTGGACTTCTTGCGCGACAACGGCGTGCGCCTGGACTACCGCTGCGTGCCGAGCGACCCCCAGCAGCTGCGCGGCGCCTGAGGCGACAGCGCGCCAACGACCAGCCGGAGCGAACCACGACATGACCCATCAGGCCGACATCCTGCTGCACGTTGGAAGCGTCGCTTTTTTTTTGTCCTTTTCTCGTCCTTCCGCTTCTTCGTCAACGCGGCGCTCCTTGAACGGCCGGTGATCATCGGCTTCGCCTGGGCCGCGGCCTTCGGCGACCTCGACCTCACTCTCAAGCTGTGCCTTTTCTACGAACTCTTCTGGCTCGACGGCATCCCGGCCGGCACCCACATTCCGCCCAACGCCGCCGCCTCCACCCTGGCCGGGCTTTCGCTCATGCACGTGTTCAAGCTGACCTCGCCGGCCGAGGCGCTTTTCGTGGCCGCGTCCACGGCCATGCTCGGCCGGCTGTTCGCCGCCCTGGAAGGCGTGCAGCGGGTGGTGGAGAACATCGCGCTGTCGCGCTACACCGCCGCCCGGGAGCGGGCCAAGGCCCATTTCGCGCCCGGCCGGCTCATCCGCCGGGCCTTTTGCGACATGGCCATCCTCAACGGCGTGGCCTTCAGCGTGGCCCTGGCCGGGCTCATCGCCCTGTTCCACGCCATCCTGCCCCTGGTGTGGCCCTACCTGTCCTCCTCGGGCGCGACCTGGAGCCAGTTGTGGATCCTGGGAAGCCTCGGCGGCGTGCTCTCCCTGCGCTACCGGCCGGCCTACCTGACCCTGGCCGGCGGCATGGCCGTGGCCATGGCCTGGTTTTTATTCTAACGTCTCGCGCCTCCGTTTGGCCCCCGGCCCGCGGCCGGAAAGCGGCACAGGGACGCGTCTGGCCGCTCCTCTTTCCCGGAAATGAACATCGCGGGATTTTTCCTGATGCGCCGGGCCCCGGGCAAAAAAGCAGTCCGCCTCCTGGGAATTTGACTTGGCAAGATTTGCCTTTTGGGATAATCTTCACAAGTTCTGAAATGAGGCTGCCAACCCGTCAGGGTTTTGGAAAAAACACCAGGAGGACACAACTATGGCTGTTTATGTCGTTGGTCACAAAAATCCGGACACCGATTCCGTCGCCGCCGCCATTTCCGTGGCTGATCTGATGAGCAAGGCCAAGGGCCTGGACGCCAAGCCGGCCGCCCAGGGTCCGCTCAACCCCGAAAGCGCCTTCGTGCTCGAAAAGTTCGGCGTGGCCGCTCCGGAGATCGTCACCGACGCCACCGACAAGCAGATCATCCTGGTCGACCATTCCGATCTGGCCCAGAGCCTGGACAACCTGGCCAAGGGCGAGATCATCGGCATCTACGACCACCACAAGCTCGGCGACGTGACCACCCCCAATCCCCTGGACATCCTGGTCAAGCCCGTGGGCTGCTCCTGCACCGTGGTCAAGATGATGTACGACTGCGCCAAGGTCGAGATTTCCAAGCCCATGGCCGGCATCATGATGTGCGCCATCCTGTCCGACACCGTCATGTTCAAGTCCCCGACCTGCACCGCCGACGACAAGGCCGCCGTCGAGGCCCTGGCCAAGATCGCGGGCGTGTCCGACTTCATGTCCCTGGGCGTGGAGATGTTCAAGGTCAAGTCCGCCGTGGGCGGCACCCCGGCCAAGGACCTGGTCTTCCGCGACTACAAGGACTTCAACATGGGCGGCAAGAAGATCGGCATCGGCCAGCTGGAAGTGGTCGACCTGTCGATCCTCGAGCCGGTCAAGGCCGCCCTGCTGGAAGAGTGCAAGAAGGTCAAGGCCGAAGGCCGCCACAGCGTGTTCCTGCTTCTGACCGACATCATGAAGGAAGGTTCCGAGATGCTGATCGTCTCCGACGATCCCGGCTACGTGACCAAGGCCTTCGGCGTCGAGGTCAAGGGCGACTCCGTGTGGCTCGACGGCGTGCTGTCCCGCAAAAAGCAGGTCGTGCCGCCTTTCGAGAAGGCTTTCGCCTAGTCCTTTCCGCGCAGGCGTCAAAGAGGGGAGCGGCCTTCGGGCCGCTCCTTTTTTTGTCCCGTTCGGGCGGGCACCGGGGATGACCTTCCCGACGTCATCGGCTGCTTGCCCGGGATGCAACGGGCTTTTCCAAGTCCGGAGGGGGCGCGGGGCTATTGTTCCCTGTCGCGCAGGCCGAAGAAGCGCAGCGCCAACTGCCCCAGCGATTTCAGTTCGTAGGCGTAGAGGGCGCCCTTGCCAGAGAAGCCTTCCAGGACGCCATGCTCGGGGAGTTTCGTGCCCGAGGACCAGACGTTGTAGATGCTGATCCTGTTCTTGGCGACGTAGGCCAGGGTCCCTTGCTCGATGAGCTTCCTGTAGGGCTGCTCGATGCAGACCGGGACGTTCGCCCGCGTCTCCGGCTGGTCCGCCGCCGTGACCCGGCCGATGACCGTATCGTCGAGATAGACGAGGCCGTCGTGCCGCGTCGGAGGCGTCGGAAAGGCGATCGTGTAGTTGACGCACGCGGCGTCGCTGGCCGCCCTGGCGCATTCGCCGCCGAAGAATCCTTCCACGGCCAGAAGCAGAAACAGCCACAAGAAAAAGGCGATCATCGAAGATTCCTGGAGAGGGTCGGGGTGTTCGGGAGTTTCCGGCCGTGGCCGGCCGGCCCATATCGGGCGAGTATGCTCGGGTCTTCTCCTGCCTGTCCACCCCTTTCTGTGCGCGAAGCGGATCGAAGGCCCGGTCGTCGGTTCATGCCATACTGTTCTGTTGCGTCACCAGCTTTCTGATCTTCTGCTTCTGCAAGGCGATGATGGCCTTGAGGCGGCGGCATTCGTCCTTGTAGTAGGCCAGTTCCGCCGCCGTGTCGGCGAATGCGGTGGGCGGCGTGAAGTCGAGCCGCGTGGAGCGGGGGCGCTTCGCCTCCTGGGCGGCCATGGCTACGCCTTCTCCTTCCTGTCCACCCATTTCTCCACGCGAAGCGGCTCGAAGGCCCGCATGTCCGCGAGCAGCCCCTCGGGCGCGTCGTTGGACAGCACCAGCCCCTTGTGCGCCTCCTTGAGAAAGCCTTCCTCGGCCATGCGGGAGACGAAATCCAGCAGCGCGTCGTAGTAGTGGTGCACGTTGAGCAGGCCGCAGGGTTTTTTGTGCAGCCCCAGCTGCGCCCAGGTGATGATCTCGCAGAATTCCTCCAGCGTGCCCATGCCGCCGGGCAGGGCGACGAACCCGTCGGCCAGCTCGGCCATGCGCGCCTTGCGCTCGTGCATGGAGGAGACGACGTGCAGTTCCGTGAGCTTCGGGTGGGCCAGCTCCTTGCGGCGCAGGAAGTCCGGCAACACGCCGATGGCCTTGCCCCCGGCGGCCAGCGTGGCGTCGGCCACCGCGCCCATGAGCCCCACGCAGGCCCCGCCGTAGACCAGCGTCAGCCCCTCGGCGGCCAGCAGTCGGCCCAGGGCCACGGCCGTGTCGACATAGGCGGGATCGAACCCGGACGAGGAACCGCAAAAAACGCACACGCTCTGCATAAGCGCTCCAAGGGGCCGGCGGGCGGCCCCGTCTGTCTTTGGGGATACGGGCGCGAGGCCGGCTTGCTGCTAGTCCAACCCCTCGATGATCGGCTTGTGCTGGCTCAGGTCGAAATACCCCCGCACCGCAAAGGGCAGGGTGTAGTTGGGGATCTTGTCGAAGTGGATGAAGCCGATGTCCTTGCCTTCGGTCAGTTCCGACAGGGCGGTCAGGCCCAGGGGAATGGGAAAGTTCAGGGCGCAGGCGTGGATTTCCGACAGCTTGTCCTGGTACCGGGTCTTGAGGTACTCCACGAGCGCGTCGCGCTCCTCCTCGGTGAAGGCCTCGAGCAGGATGCGGCGGCAGCTTTCGTAGCTGACCGGCAGGTCCGGCTGCACCGGGTCGCCGGTGAGCACGTCCCAGTCGTAGATTTCCTCCTCCTGCGGGTCCCAGGCGGAACGGAACAGGTGGACGGTGACGTCCTTGCGGCCCTTGAAGCTTTTGATCACCATGGACACGGTCCAGGCCCGGTCCACGGGCAGGTTGAAATCCGCCGGAACGACGTCGATTTCCATAAGCGTCTCCTTGCCCGTCACGGCTGTCCGCGGCCGCGGCGCGGCATGCGCGCCGTCGCGGACGCCTCGGGTTTTTCGCTTTCGTTGCGCCGCCCAGGGATGTACAAGAAAACACCATGCTTTTCCAGTTGGAATCCGAATACGTCCCCCAGGGCGACCAGCCCCGGGCCATAGACGAACTGGCCGTCAACCTGTCCCAGGGCGTGCCGAGCCAGGTGCTGCTCGGCGCCACGGGCACGGGCAAGACCTTCACCATGGCCCAGGTCGTGGCTCGCCTGGGCCGCCCGGCCCTGGTCATGGCCCCCAACAAGACCCTGGCCGCCCAGCTCTACAGCGAGTTCAAGGGACTGTTCCCCCATAACGCCGTGGAGTACTTCGTCAGCTATTACGACTACTACCAGCCGGAAGCCTACCTGCCGCGCACGGACACGTACATCGAGAAGGACGCGTCCATCAACGACGACATCGACAAGCTGCGCCACGCCGCCACCCATTCCCTGCTCACCCGGCGCGACGTGCTCATCGTGGCCTCGGTGTCCTGCATCTACGGCCTGGGCTCGCGCGACTACTACGAGCGCATGGTGCTCACGCTCACCGTCGGCGAGAAGACCGGCATGGAGTCCGTGCTGGCCCGGCTGGTGGAGATCCAGTACGAGCGCAACGACTACGACTTCCACCGGGGCGTGTTTCGCGTGCGCGGCGACGTCATCGAGCTCATTCCGGCCTACAGCCGCGACCGGGCCCTGCGCCTGGAGTTCTTCGACGACGAGCTCGAGGCCATCCTGGAGACCGATCCGTTGACCGGCGAGGTGCTCGGCTCCATGCAAAAGGCCATCGTCTTTCCGGCCAGCCACTACGTGTCCGACCGCGACAACCTGAGCCGCGCCGTGGCCGACATCCGCGAGGAACTGCGCCTGCGCTTGACCGAGCTGAAAAACGCCAACGACCTGCTGGCCGCCCAGCGCCTGGAAATGCGCACCATGCAGGACCTGGAGATGATCGAGGAGCTCGGCTACTGCAACGGCATCGAGAACTATTCGCGCCACCTCGACGGCAGAAAGGCCGGGGAGCCCCCTTACACGCTCCTGGACTACTTTCCCGAGGACTTCATCCTGTTCGTGGACGAGTCCCACATCACCGTGCCGCAAATCGGCGGCATGTACTCCGGCGACCGCTCGCGCAAGCAGACGCTGGTGGATTTCGGCTTTCGCCTGCCCTCGGCCCTGGACAACCGGCCGCTTAATTTCGAGGAATTCATGGGCCGCATCGGCCAGGCGGTCTACGTCTCGGCCACGCCCGGGGACTGGGAGGTCGGGCGCAGCGAGGGCGTGGTGGTGGAGCAGATCATCCGGCCCACGGGCCTGCTCGACCCGGAGGTGGAGGTGCGCCCCACCAAGGGCCAGGTGGACGACCTCATGGCCGAGTGCCGGGCCAGGGCGGCCGCCGGCGAGCGCGTGCTCGTCACCACGCTCACCAAGCGCATGGCCGAAGAGCTCAACCAGTACTTCAACTCCATGGGCGTGCGCGCCCGCTACCTGCACTCGGACATCGACACCCTGGAGCGCGTGGCCATCATCAAGTCCCTGCGCCAGGGCGAATTCGACGTGCTGGTCGGCATCAACCTGCTGCGCGAGGGCCTGGACATCCCGGAAGTGTCCCTGGTCGCCATCCTGGACGCGGACAAGGAAGGGTTTTTGCGCTCTGCGCGCTCGCTCGTCCAGACCTTCGGCCGGGCGGCCCGCAACGTCGGCGGCCGGGTCATCCTGTATGCCGACGTGGTCACCGGCTCCATGCGCGCGGCCATGGACGAGACGGCCCGGCGGCGAGAGAAGCAGGACGCCTCCAACCGCGAGTCCGGCGTCGTGCCGCGCAGCATCGTCAAGGGCATGGACAGCGTGCTGGACAGCCTGTACGGCCAGGGGGCCGAGGCCTCGGGCAAGGGCTCGGGCGGCTACGCCCCGGCCGGCGGCCACGGCGCGCCGGCTGCGGGAACGCGGGCCGCCGTGCACGAGGAAGTTTCGGCATACGGCGACGGCATGTCGCGCAAGGGACTGGAAAAGAAAATCAAGCTGCTGGAGCGGGAAATGCGCGAGGCGGCCAAGGCCCTGGAATTCGAAAAGGCGGCGGAACTGCGCGACCGGGTGGCGGCCCTCAGGGCGCGGCTTCTGGAGCTGGACTAACGATGAACGCCCACCGCTCCGGCCGCATCCTGCGCCTGCATGGCCGGGCGGTGCGGCTGCACCACCGCCTGGGCTCCTGGGGGCCGCTCATCGGCGGCTTCGTGGCCCTGGTCCTGGTCTTTTTCACGGGCGTGTTCGGCTACATGCAGGTGGAGGGCTGGAGCTTCTTCGACAGCCTCTACCAGGTCGTCATCACCCTTTCCACGGTGGGCTTCCAGGAAGTCTACCCCCTGACCCGGGACGGCCGCATCCTCACCATGCTGCTCATCGTCTCGGGCGTCGGCACCTTCGCCTATCTGGTCGGCACCTTCACCCAGGTGCTGGTGGAGGGCCGGCTGCAACAGTTCCTCGGGAGGCGGCGCATGCAGAAGATCATCGACAGCCTGAGCGACCATGTCATCATCTGCGGCTACGGCCGCATCGGCGCGGTCGTCGCCCGGGAGATCCTGGCCGAGAACGTGGCCGCGGTCATCGTGGAGAGCAATCCCGAAGTGATCCGCGCCCTGGACGAGCAGGGCATCCCCTACGTGCAGGGCGACGCCACGGCCGACGAGACCCTGCTCGCCGCCGGGCTCATGCGGGCCAAGACCCTCGTCGCCGCCCTGACCCAGGAGGCGGCCAACGTCTACGTGACGCTCACGGCCCGCCAGCTCAACCCCCTCGTGCGCATCGTGGCCCGGGCCGACGCCCAGGGCCACACCCAGCGCCTGGAGCGGGCCGGGGCCGACCAGGTGCTCGTGCCGCACCTCTACGGCGGCGTGCGCATGGCCCAGTCCGTGCTGCGCCCCACGGTCACCAGCTTCCTGGAGCTGGCCGGCCGGGGAGGGGCCATCGACCTGCAGATGGAAGAGCTGCAGGTCACCGAACAGTCGGAGATCGTGAACCAGAACCTCATCGACGCCGCCCTGCGGCCGCGCTTCAACCTCATCGTCATCGCCATCAAGAAGGCGGGCGGCGAAATGATCTTCAATCCCCAGGCGCAGGCCGTGCTGGAGGCCGGCGACACCATGATCCTGGTGGGCAGCCGGGAGAACCTCGACGGCCTCCAGGAAATCCTTTGACCCGCGACCTCCCCCGCGCCCTGGCGGTCATCCTCCATTACGGCGACCCCCGCCTGACCCGCCGCCTGCACGAGCAGCTCGCGCCCGAGACGGCAAGCGCCGGCCTGCCCGTGCTGGTGCTGGACAACGCCGCGCCCGAACCCTACGCCGGGGCCTGGACCCGGCTGCCGGAAAACCGCTTCTGGGCCGGGGCTTTCGATTTCGTCGTCCGGACCGCTCGGGACATGGGCCGCACGCACCTGTGGTTTTTAAACAACGACGTCATTTTCACCTCGCGCCCGCCGCATTTCGGGCGCGCCTTGGGGCGACTGGCCCGGTGCGAGGCCGCCCTCGGCCGCCGGGTGGGACTGTATTCGCCTGCCTTCGAGGCCAGCCCCTACCATCCGCAGATGGTGGCGCGGCCGGGCGGCGACTGGCGGCTCGTGCGCGTCATGGACGGCGTCGCCCCGCTCGTTTCCCTCGACGCCCTGGAGGCGGTGGGCGGGCTCGACGCGGCGGACAACCCCCGGGGCTACGGCGTGGACGTCTGGCTGGCGGTGCGGTTTCACGAGGCCGGCTGGGCGCTTGTGGTCGACGACCGGCTGACCGTGCGCCACCGCCACCATACGGCCGCCCGGGCCGTGCCGGGGTTCCTGGAGGCCGCCGCCCGGGCCGAGGCCGCCTACCTTGGCGCGCGCCTGGGGCCGGGCTATCGGGAGACCGTCCAGGCCTGGCAGGCCGAGACGGTGGAAGCGGAAATCCCCTAGGAGCCGGTCATGGGACCCTATGACTTCTTCCTGCCGCCGGTGTTCGACGCCCTGCCCGAGGCCGTGGCCGACCGGCTGCTGGCCGGGGCCTTCGGCCGCAAGCAGGCGGCGCGGACGGGGCTGGACGCCCTGCGCGCCGCGTCGGCGGCCGGCGGGCAGGGGGCGGGCCTGGCC
>JAEWCY010000210.1 GCA_023390395.1 Pseudomonadota bacterium
GCCTTGAGCGAAAAACCGCCGGTGAGGCGCAGCCCGGCCAGGGAGGCCGCGCCGGCCACGTCGGCCACGCTCGCGGCGGCGTCGCCCGAGGCGCGCCCGCCGGCCAGGCGCACGTCGGTCAGGGCGATCTTGCCGCCCTGGCCGTCGATGGAGAGGGATTTGGCGGTCAGCACGCCCTGGCGGTCCACGGCGGCGTCCAGGGACAGGCGCAGGGCGTCGCCAAGCAGCGTCGTGCCGTCCGGGCCGGCAAGGCCCGCGACGTCGCCCGAGAGCGTGAGGCTTGCGCCGGGGAAATCACCCGCGGCCGGGGCGGAAAGGCCGGCCGTGGCCGTGACGTCGGCCGAGGCCAGCCGGGCCGGGCCGGCGGCGAAATCGGCGGCCCGCAGCCGCAGGGACAGCGCCGGCTGCTCCAGGTTGCCCGAGACCTTGGCCTCGGCCGTGACCGCGCCGGACAGGGACGGGTCGAGCAGCGACGCCTGGGGCACGCGCACCGTGGCTGCGGCGGCGAGGTCCTTGCCGTCCGGGGGCAGGTGGGCCGTGGCCGTGACGGTGCCGGCGGCCGTGGTCAGCGTGGCGTCGTCCAGGAAGAATTCCCCGGACAGGATGCCGAAGCGTCCGGCCAGGCGGCAGGCCGGGCTTTCGCCCGCCACGGCGGCCAGGGGGGCGGGCAGCAGCCCGGGCGGCGGAACCAGGCCCGCGTCCAGGGAAAAGGAGCCCGTGGCCGCCTTGTCCAGGGGCACGGCCAGGCCGAGGTCGGCGCGCAGGAACGCCTTGCCGGAAAGATCGCCCGAAAGCCTTCCCTTCCAGGCGGACAGGGGGCCGTCGCCGGCCAGCTGCACGGTGAGCGCCCCGCCGCCGGGACCGGCCAGGGCGGCCGAGAGCAGGCCGCCCGGGGCGTCGGAGAGCGTGGCTTTGGCCGAGAGCTTCCAGGCGGCGTAGTCCAGCGCCCCGCCCAGGCGCAGGGCCAGGGGCTTCTCGCCGTCCAGGCGCGTGGCCTCCAGCGCCAGGGCCACCACGCCGCCCCCGGATTCGGCCAGCCGGCCCGTGACGGCGATGACCGCGTCCTGTCCGGCCACGGGCGCGTCGAGGATCAGGCGGTTGACGGCCAGGCGGTCCACGAGGATGGCCGGCAGGCGCGGAAAGCGCGGCGGCCATTCCACGGCCTGGGGCGGCGCGGCGGAGGGGGGAAGCTGCGGGGCGCGGCGCAGGCGCACGACGTCGGCCGTGGCCTCGTCGATGAGCACCCGGCCGCGCAGCAGGGCCGAGGGCGACCAGGCGAGGCGGGCGTCGCTGACCACGAGCCAGATGCCTTCCTCGTCGGCCAGGGCGAAGCGGCCCAGGCGCAGGGAAAAGGGCAGGGTGCCGGAGACGTCGCGGATGGTGGCGGTCATGCCCGAGGCGGCGTGGATGGCCTGCTCGGCCAGAAAGGCCGCGCCGCGAAGCCCGGCCGGGGTGAGGAGGGCGGCCAGGACCAGCAGCACGAAACCGGCAAGGCCCGCCAGGCACAGCCCGGCCAGCCGCGCCAGGCGGCGCTTCGGCCGGGGACGCGGCCGTCCGCCGGGCGGGGAGGCCGGCCTAGAAGGATTGTCCGATGCTGAAGTAGAATTGGGCAATGTCGTCGATGTCCTTGCGCGGCGTCACGGGCGTGGCCACGTCCAGGCGCACCGGCCCCACGGGCGTGTACACGCGCACTCCCAGGCCCGCGCCGAGCAGCAGGGGCTGGTTGTACGGCGGCAGCGGGTTTTCGTAGGCCGTGCCGCCGTCGAGGAAGGGGACGATGCCGATGAGTTCGGTGATGCGCAGGCGCAGTTCCGAGGAGAAGGTGAAGACCGAGCCGCCGCCCACGGGCGTCTTGCCGCGAAGCGGCCCCACGGTCTGGTAGGGATAGCCCCTGATGGAGCCCGCGCCGCCGGCGTAGTAGCGCAGGTCCGGGGACACGTCGTCGCGGTCGGCTCCGATGTTGGCCCCGCCGGACACCCGGGTGGCCAGGACAAGGCCGGGCTTGTCCATGATCTTCAGGTAGTTGGCCAGGGAGAACTCCGGGCGCACGAAGTTGGGGCCGCCGGCCAGGGTGCCCCAGTAGGGCGCGGCCGAGGCGCTGGCCAGGAGGCCCTTCTGGGGGTCGAGCACGTCGTTTCGCGTGTCGTAGCCCGCTTCCACGGGCACGAACACGAAGCCGTAGCGCTTGTCGTCCTCCCAGGGGCGGGACTGGTCCTTGACGATGCGCGAGGCCCGGTAGCCGAGGCCGGCGGCGGCCGAGAAGGCGTCCGAAAACTGGCGGCGCACCGAGCCCGTGGCCTGGACGTTTTGTCCTTCGTAGGCCTTCTTGTTCTCGTTGGCCACCTTGGCGCTGGCCTTGAAGAGCTCCTTGGGCGTGATGAAGTCCGGCTTTTCGAAGGAGGCCTGCCCGACCTGCTCGATGGCCGAGGCCCCGGCGGACAGGGACAGCTTTTCGCCGCCGCCGAAGAGGTTGCGGTGCTCCCAGCCGAGGTTGGCCCCGGGGCCCTCGTCGGTCCGGTAGTCCACGCCGCCCTTGACGGTGCGGTGCTTGCGCTCGGATACGGTCACGACCATGTCCACGCGGCCGTCCGGCCCGGGTTCGGGCGCGGGTTCGACCTGGACCAGGGTGAACAGGTCCAGGGACACGAGCTTCTTGCGGTACTTCTCCACCAGGTCGGCGTCGTAGGGCGCGCCTTCGGTCCAGGGCGCGAGCCCGGCCAGATAGCCTTCCTTGACCGAGGTCAGGCCGGAAAAGCGCGGCGGGCCGAAGGTCGCCCTGGGGCCGGCGTCCACCTCCCAGGCCACGGTCACGTCGTGGCCGTCGAAGTCGGCCGTGACCTTGCGGTCCGCCACCTTGGCGTAGGGATGGCCCTGGCGGCGCAGGAGGGTCGTGATCTGGGCCTCGGCGTCCACCACGGCCTTGGCGGAAAAGGGCGACGGCACGGTGAGGCCGATGGCCTCGGGCGTGGGCAGGGAGGCGTTATTGGGGGAAAGGGTCACGTGGCGCAGGGTGAAGCGCGGGCCGGGCGAAATGGCGTAGGTCAGCACGGCCGGGGTGGCGGTCTGGTCCACGGAGGCGGCGATGGCGGCGGCGAAGTAGCCGTCGGACTGGAAGACCTTGGCGAAGGAGGCCTTGTCCTCCTCGGCCCGGCGTTCCAGGAGCAGGATGGAGTCCGGCGGCGACTTGATCAGGGTTTCGGCCTTGGACACCTGCTTGAGCAGGTCCAGGGTGTCCGGGGGAACGTCGCCGGTGTAGCGCACGACGTAGGAAAGCCCCGCCGGCGTCTGGGACGCGGCGGTGCGGGTCGCGGCCGGGGCCGTCCCGGGCCAGGCCAGGGCGACCGTCAAGGCGGCGGCAAGCACGGCGCGATGCAGGATGTGCATGAAAGCCCGACACGACGTTTCCGGTAAGGCAACGTCCTCCCCTGGACAAGCTGCCTAGCATGACGCGTGCCGGCCAAGCAACAGTCGCGTCGCGTCAGGCGCGTCGGAAAAGCATCTTTTCCGCTTCCATGACCGCGAAGCCGGCCACGGCCGCGCCGGCGACGCGTAGCCAGGACAAAGGGCCGACGGCGGCCGCGCCGAACACGTCGCGAAGGGGCGGGGCGTAGGTAAAGGCCAGTTGCAGGGCCAGCGCCCCGGCCATGCCCCAGAGGACGTGGGGATTGCCGGCAAGCGGCAGGGACAGGGCCGGCCGGGTCAGGGAGCGGCAGCTCAGGAGATAGGCCGCGCCCATGGCCACGAAGACGTTGACGGCCGTGGTGCGGGCCATGGCCTCGTCGCCGCCGGCGGCCAGCTCCCATTCGTAGAGCCCGAAGGAGGCCCCGAGGAGCAGCAGGCCCATGAGCGCCACCCGCCGGACCAGGGCCAGGCCGAGGACGGGCCGGCGCGGGTCGCGGGGGGCGCGTTCCATGATGCCGGGCTCGCGGGGCTCGAAGGCCAGCATGAGGCCGAGGCTGCCGGCCGTGGTCATGTTGATCCAGAGGATCTGCCCGGGCGAGATGGGCAGGGGCACGGCGAAGAGCACGGCGCAAAGGACCACCAGCCCCTCGCCCAGGTTGGTGGGCAGGGTCCAGACCAGGAACTTGACCAGGTTGTCGAACACGCCGCGCCCTTCCTCCACGGCGGCGGCGATGGTGGCGAAGTCGTCGTCGGCCAGCACCATGTCGGCGGCCTCCTTGGCCGCCTCGGCGCCGCTCCGGCCCATGGCCACGCCGATGTCGGCCTGCCGCAGGGCCGGGGCGTCGTTGACGCCGTCGCCGGTCATGGCCGTCACGTGCCCGGACGCCTGGAGGGCCCGCACCAGACGCAGCTTCTGCTCGGGCGAGACCCGGGCGAAGACCTGGGTCCGGGCGGCCAGCTCCGGCAGGGAGGCGTCCGGCGCGGCGTCGATGTCCGCCCCGGTCATGGCCGCGACTGCGCCGCCGTCGTCAAGCCCCAGGCTTGCCGCGATGGCCGTAGCCGTGGCGGCGTGGTCGCCGGTGATCATCTTGACCATGACCCCGGCCCGGCGGCAGGCGGCCACGGCGGCCAAGGCCCCGGGGCGCGGCGGGTCGATCATGGCGGCCAGGCCCAGGAACGTGAGCCCGGATGCGAGCAGGCCCTCGCCAAGGGCTCCGGTCCCGGCGGGGAGCCGTCGTTCGGCCACGGCCAGGACGCGAAGGCCCCGCCGGGCCATGGCCTCGGCGGCGCGGCGCACGGCCGGCGCGTCCGGAGGGTTCGCCCCGGCTTGGCCGCAACGGGCCAGCACCGCCTCGGTCGCGCCCTTGAGGTAGAGCACGCGGTCCGGGGAGTCCGGCAGGGCGTGGAGCGTGGCCATGAACATGCGCCCGGAATCGAAGGGTTCCTCGGCCAGCCGGGGATGGGCGGCCCGGAGGCTGCCGACGTTAAGGCCGGCCCGGCCGGCGGCCACGAGCAGGGCCGCCTCGGTGGGGTCGCCGGCGAAGGTTTCGCCGTCGTCGGTGGAAAAGGCGTCGTTGCAAAGCGCCGCGCCGCCAAGCAGTTCGGCCAGGGCCTGCCCGGCCCCGGCGTCCGGGGTCGGCCCGCCCTCGGGAACAAAGGACTCGCCCTCCAGCCGGAAGCGCGCCCCGGCCGTGGCGACCTCGGTCACGGTCATGCGGTTTTGCGTCAGGGTGCCGGTCTTGTCCGAGCACACGACCGTGGTCGAGCCCAGGGTCTCCACGGCCGGCAGGCGGCGGATGACGGCCTTTCGCGCCGCCATGCGCGAGACGCCCATGGCCAGGATGACGGTGACCGCGGCGGGCAGGCCTTCGGGGATGGCCCCCACGGCCAGGGCCACGGCGGCCATGAACATGGCCTGGGGCGGTTCGCCGCGCCACACGCCCACGGCGAAGCAGACGCCGGCCAGCACGAGGATGGCCACGAGCAGCGCCGAGGAGAACCGGGCGATGGCCCGGGTCAGCGGCGTGGCCAGCACGTCCGCCCCGGCCGTCAGCGCGGCGATGCGCCCGATCTCGGCCCGCGCGCCGGTGGCGACCACGACGCCGGTGCCGAGTCCCTGGGCGATCACCGTGGCGGCGAAGGCCAGGCAGGTCCGTTCGGCCAGGGGCGCGCTGGCGGGAACCGGGGCGACGGCCTTGTCCACGGGCGCGGATTCGCCGGTCAGGGCCGATTCGTCGGCGCGAAGCGACTGGGCGAAGGTCAGGCGCAGGTCCGCCGGGACCTTGTCCCCGGCCCGCAGCCGCACCACGTCCCCGGGCACGAGTTCCTCGGCCGCCACCACGGCGAACTCTCCGCCGCGAAGGACCTCGGCCGTGGCCACCATGGTCCTTGACAGGGCGGCCAGGGCCGAGACGGCCTTGGCTTCCTGGGAATAGCCCAGCGCCGCGTTGACCGCGACCACGGCGCAGATCACGCCCGCGTCCAGGGCGTGGCCCAGGAAGAACGAGGCCGCGGCGGCCCCAAGCAGGATGACCACCAGGGGCTGGAGGAACTGGGCGGCCAGGCGGCGCAGGGGGCCGGGACCGGACGGCAGGGTCAGGGCGTTTTTGCCATGACGCCCCTGGCGTTCCCTGGCCTCGGCCGGGGAGAGCCCTTGCTCGGGATCGACGCCGAGGACGGCGAGGACTTCCGGCGCGGGCAGGGCATGGGGGGACGGCACGGTCGGGGGAGGGGAATCGGGCATGCAAAACCTTTTTGCGGGGCGTTGAGGCTGGCGCTTCGGGGAATTCGTGTTATCACATTCCAGGTTCGCCGGAGGAATTCAAGCCCCCGGACGTTCGCCGGGGCGACTTGACCCCCGGGGAACCGTTATCCTACTATCGTATACCGACGGGCGCGACGCAGGTCGGCGAACGGACAACCGCTGCCAAGGCTGGTGGAATTTGGACAGGCCCAAACGCATTTTGGCCATAGACGACGAGCGCATCAATCTGCGGGTCATCGGCGGGTTGCTGCGCAACCTCGGACATGAGCCGGTCTTGACCGAATCCTTCGCCGAGGCGCGCGGACTGCTCGACGAGAGCATCGACCTGGTGCTGCTCGACGTCATGATGCCCGAGACCGACGGCTTCACCGTGGCCCGCAGCATCCGCAACATGCCGGGCGTGTCCGACGTGCCCATCATCATGGTCACGGCGCTGACCAGCAAGCAGGACCGGCTCAAGGCCGTGGAGGCCGGGGCCAACGACTTCATCTCCAAGCCCATCGACCTCACGGAGCTGCGGGTGCGCATGGGCTCGCTGCTCAAGATGAAGGAGTCCCAGGACGAGGTGAAGCGCTACCAGGCCGAGCTCGAGGAGATGGTGGCCGTGCGCACCTCGGCCCTCAAGATGGCCCTGGAAAACGTCAAGGAGTCCCAGCGCACCATCCTGGCCGCCCACCTGGAGACCATCCACCGGCTGGCCGCGGCGGCGGAATTCAAGGACGAGGAGACCGCCGACCACATCCAGCGCATGAGCCGCTACTGCGCGCTTCTGGCCTACAAGCTGGGCCTGCCCGACGCCGAGGTGGACCTGGTGCTGCAGGCCAGCCCCATGCACGACATCGGCAAGATCGGCATCCCGGACAGCATCCTTTTAAAGCCCGCCAAGCTCACCCCGGACGAGTGGGAAGTGATGCAAAAGCACACCATCTACGGGGCCAGGATCCTGGGCGAATCGAATTTCGAGCTGCTGCGCGTGGGCGAGATCATCGCCATGTCCCACCACGAGAAATGGGACGGCTCGGGCTATCCCAGGAAGCTCGTCGGCGAGGATATCCCGCTGTACGGCCGCATCTGCGCCGTGGCCGACGTCTTCGACGCGTTGACCAGCAAGCGGCCCTACAAGGAAGCCTTTTCCAACGAGAAATCCCTGGAGATCATGAAGGCCGGCCGGGGCAGTCATTTCGACCCGGACATCCTCGACGTCTTCCTCCAGGATTTCCAGAGCGTCGAGGCCATCCAGCGGGAGTTCGAACTGGACTGGCGCTCCGACAAGAAAGCATGACCGAAGATTCCCGCCGGCCGTCCGTGCTCGTCGTGGACGATGTGCCGGCCAACATTCGGGTGCTGGTGGATTTCCTGCGCGAAGGCCACGACCTGCACGTGGCCACCAGCGGCGCGGACGCCCTGATCCTGGCCGGGCGGCTGCGCCCGGACATCATTCTCCTCGACGTGGTCATGCCGGACATGGACGGCCACGAGGTCTGTCGTCGGCTCAAGGCCGACCCGGCCCTGGCCGAAATCCCCGTCATCTTCGTCACCGCCTGCTTCGCCCCCGAGGACGAGGCCCTGGGGCTTTCCCTCGGCGCGGTGGACTACATCGTCAAGCCCGTCAGCCGGGCCGTGGTCCGGGCCCGGCTGAAGAACCACCTGGAGCTGCGCCGGGCCCGGGAATCCCTGGCCCGCCAGAACGAGGCCCTCACCGAGGCGGCCAAGCTGCGCGAGGACGTGGACCAGATCATGCGCCACGACCTCAAGGCCCCGCTGACCGGCATCATCGGCCTGCCGCCGCTGATTCTCGAAGAGGGAGGCCTTTCCGACCAGCAGGCCATGTTCCTGCGGCTCGTGGAGGAAAACGGCTTCAAGATGCTGTCCATGATCAACCTGTCCCTGGATTTGTTCAAGATGGAGCGGGGGACTTACGTGCTGCGGCCCGAATCCATGGACGCGGCGGCGGTGGTGCGGCGGCTCTTCGTGGAGCTGGCCACCTTGGCCGGCTACAAGCGCAACGCCCTGCACCTCGCCGTGGACGGCCGGCCCGACGACGGAACGAGCCCGGTCGCGCTTCGCGCGGAAAAGCTTCTTTTCTACACCATGCTGGCCAACTGCCTCAAAAACGCCCTGGAGGCCTCGCCCGAGGGCGCGACGGTGACCGTGGACTTGCGCCCGGGCGACCCGACCCTGGTCGTTGTGGCCAACCGGGGCGTGGTGCCGCCGGAAATACGCTCCCGGTTCTTCGAGAAGTTCGCCACCGCGGGCAAACCCGGCGGCACGGGCCTTGGCGCCTATTCCACCCGCCTGATCGTCGAGGCCCACGGCGGCGTCGCCCGCATGGAGACCTCCGACGCCGACGGCACGACGGCCGTCACGTTGGCCCTGCCCCAGCCCGAAGCGGCGGAAGCGGCCGCGTAGCCGCGCGGGCGCGGCGCGTTTTCCCGCCATGCCTTGCCCGGCGTCGCCGGACGTGCCATGAGGCCCACATAACGCGGTCGCGTTCGCCCTTCCTTCGCGGGGCGGCCCGGCCGGAGGGAGGACTCCATGGACGCGACCGACGGTCCCGGACGGCTGCTCGAGATTTCCGGCTCCTACTGGCAGGCCTGCGCCCTGCAGGCGGCGGCCATGCTCGACGTGTTCACCCCCCTTTGCCGCGAGCCCCTGGACGCGGCCGAACTGGCGGCGCGCCTCGGCTGCGACGCCAGGGCCCTGGCCATGCTCCTCGACGCGCTGGCCGCCATGGACCTGCTGACCCGGGAGGCCGGGCGCTGCGTTCCCACGCCCTGCGCCCGGGCGTTTCTCGACCGGGAGTCGCCGCAATGCGTGGCCCATGTCCTGCGCCACCACCACCGCATCATGGGTTCCTGGGCCCGGCTGCCCGAGGCCGTGCGCACGGGCCGGCCGCTTGGCGAGCACATGACCGACCACGGCGACCCCGGGGCCCGGGAGGATTTCCTCCTGGCCATGGACGGCATCGCCACGGCCATCGCGCCCGGGCTGGCGGCCATGGTCGACCTGGCCGGCCGGAGGCGCTTCCTGGACGTGGGCGGCGGGCCGGGCACCTACGCCTCCCATTTCTGCCTGGCCAACCCCGAGCTCACGGCCACGGTCTTCGACCTGCCGGGCAGCCGGGAATACGCCCGGGCCAAGGCGGCGCGCCTGGGCGTGGCGGACCGGGTGGACTTCCACGCCGGCGACTACCTGCAGGGCCCCATGCCCGCCGGCTACGACGTGGCCTGGCTGTCCCAGATCCTCCATGCCGAGGACCCGGCCGGCTGCCGCCTCGTCATCGCCAAGGCCGTGGCCTCGCTGGTCCCGGGCGGGCTTGTCTTCGTGCACGAGTTCATGCTCGACGACGCCAGGGACGGACCGCTTTTCGCGACGCTTTTTTCGCTCAACATGCTGCTCGGCACGCCGCGCGGCCAGGCCTACGCGGAGGGCGAGATCCGGGAGATGCTCGAAGGGGCCGGGGTGGGCGAGGTGCGGCGGCTCGACTTCGCCGGCCCCAACGGTTCGCGCATCCTTTGCGGCCGGGTTCCGGCAGAGGCGGCGGCGGGCTAGGCCGTCGCGTTCACGAGGGAGCCTTTGGGCAGGAGGGGGGCGTCGCCGGCCAGGAGCGTCTGGCCCAGCCCGGCCGACGCGCCGTACTGGTCCGTGAGATAGGCGTCGGCCGCGTCCAGGGCCGTGCCGAGCCCCTGGCGGGTCACGCCGGTTTCCTGGAGGCTTTGCGTCATGAGGTCGGACACGGCCTCGGCCGTGTCCTTGCCGAACTTGTCGGCCACGTCGGCGATGGTCGCGGACAGGGTGTTCTGGATGTCGCTCGTCGCGCCGCCCGTGCCGTCCGAGGCGTAGAACAGCTCGTCGTGGCCGTTCTGGAAATAGCCGTTGACCGCGTCGTTGAGCGCGCCGTTGAACTTGGCGATGGCGGCGTCGCCCGAGGAGACGCCGAAGTTGCGGTCGATGAACTTGAGCGAGGAGACGAGGGCGTTGCCCAGGGCGTCCTCGCCGCCCGAACCGTTGCCCACGCCCTTGACGATGATGCCCATGACCGCCGTGGCCGCGGCGTCGCCGTGCTTTTCCCGCACGTAGTCGATGGTTTCCGCCAGGGATTTTTCGAGATCCCCGGCCGCGCCGCTGGCGGCCAGGGTCCCGGCGTTGCTGGCTGTCTGGGCCGCCTGGAGTTTTTCCAGGATGTCGGCGGCGAACACGTCCGAGGTGCTGCTGGAGACGTTGAGCGCGGGGACTGCGGCGGCGGCTTCGTCGCCGGCCTCGGAGTAGCGGCCGAGCTTGAGCCCGTGGCCGTCGGCTTGGGTTTGGGGCAGGAGCGTCGCGAGCGCGCCTGTGGATTGTCCGAGGGAACCGATCTGCATGTTCGTCCCGTTGGCCTGAACGTATTTTCTTTCTCATCGACCGAAATGCGCCGAGGTTTAGGCAGGCGCGGCGCGTTGCCTCGTTTTGGCGCATCTGCTACTTCCGCTCCTTGCCCGCCGCGACAAGGAGTCCCATGCCGCCACGCCCCGTTCCCGCCGTTTTGCGCGTCGATCTTTCCACCGCCGCCGTGCGCCGCGAGGCCGCCCCGCCGGAGACGCTGTCGCGCGAACGCGGCGGCCGGGCCCTGGCCACGGCCCTTTGCGACGTGCCGGCGCGCACGTCCTGGGACGCCCCCGGCGTGCCCCTGTGCCTGGCGGCCGGCGCTCTTGCCGGCTGCGATCTGCCGGGCGGCGGCCACCTCTCCCTGGCTTTTTTCTCGCCGCGCACGGACGGACCGGCCGTCGCCTCCCTGGGCGGCGGCCTGGGCCACGCCCTGGCCCGGGCCGGGGTCGCGGCCGTGGTCTTTACCGGACGCGCCCCGGAGCCGGTCGGCCTGTGTCTGGAAGACGGCGAGGCCCGCCTGGTCCCGGCCGGGGAACTGGCCGAGTTGCCCGTCCCGGCTCTTTTCGACGCCCTGTCTTCCTTTGACGCGGCCCTGGTCTGCGGGCCGGCCGCCCGGGCCGGAGCGGGCCTGGCCACGGTCGTGGCCGACCGCTGGCACGACGCCGGCCCGACCGGGGCAGGATTGGCCCTGGCCGCGAAGAACCTCGTTTACGTGGCCGTTTCCGGCACGGGCGGCGTGGCCGTCGCCGACCCCGAGGGCCTCGCGCGGGCCCGGGCCGCCATGGACCGCCTCATCGCCGCCTCGCCGGCCCTGGCCGGCCCTTGCGGCCTGGGCCGCCACGGCACGGCCGCCCTGGTCGATCTGACCCACGGCCGGCGCATGCAGCCGACCGACGATTTCCGGGCCACCTTTTTCCCGGCCGAGCCCCTGGTCAACGCTCCGGCCCTGGCCAAAGGGCGGGACGTCCGGGGCGCTTCCTGCCCGGGCTGCCCCGTGCCCTGCCGCCGGCTGGACGCGGCCGGGCGGCTGTTGCCCGACGCGGACGCGCTCTCCCATTTCACGGCCCTGCTGGGGCTCTCCGATCCGGAACTTGCCGTGGAGGCCCGCTGGTTCTGCCTGGAACAGGGCCTGGACCCGGCCGGCGCGGCCGCCTGCCTCGCCGCCTGGGCCACGGGCCGGGGCGTCGCCCCGGACGCCGTCCTGGTGCGCGAGGGTTTGGCCGCCCTGGCCGCCGGCGACGCCCCGGGCCGGGAGATCGAGGCCTCCTTGCGCCTGGCCGTCAAGGGCGTGCCGCTTCCGGCCTTCGATCCGCGCGGGGCCTGCGGCCTGGCCCTGTCCCTGGCCGTGGCGACGGGCGGCCCCGACCCCTGGCGCGGCGGCTGTCTGGCCCACGAGTTGCTGCGAAAGCCCGTGTCCACGGACCGCTTCACTTTCGAGGGCAAGGCCCGGGCCGTGGTTCTTGGCGAAAACGCCCTGGCCGCCGCCCAGAGCCTTGGCGGCTGCGCCTACCTGTCCCTGGCCGTGACCCTGGAGGAGTGGGCGCTGGCCCTTTGCGCCGTCACGGGCGAGGCCGTCTCGGCCGGCGACCTGGCCGCCCTGGGCGAGGGGGCGGTGCGCCGCGAGCGGGCGCAACAGCGGCTCCAGGGCCTGGCCGCCTCGGCCGACGACCTGCCGGAATTGTTCTTCGCCCATCCGGGCACGGCCGGGGACGGCATTGTCGTGCCGCCGCTCGATCGCCGGGCCTTTCTGGCCGCCCGGGACAAGTACCGCCGCCTGCGCGGGGAAGGGGAGTCCGTCGTCGCCGCGACCGCCTCGCCGGCCCCGGTGGACGCCCTGACCGGACGCTTCGCCGCGCGCCTGGCCCGGGCCGGGCTTTGCGCCCCGGGCCGGGCGGCCATCGTCTGCCTGGACGAGGGGGCGAGCTTTTCCCGGGAGGACTTTCCCCTCAACGCCTTTCTGGCCGAGACGGCCGCCCGCCTGGGCGTGGCCTGCCTCATGCTCGTCCCCCCGGTCGAGCCCTACCGCGCCGTCCTCGAATTCCTGGCCGCCCGCGAGGCCCCGGCCATCCGGCCCCGGGACTGCGAGACGCGCACCTTCTTCCACGACATCCCCGTGGTGGGGGCTCCCCGGCCCGAGCTTGCCGCCGCCGCCCTGTCCCGGCGCAAGGGAGCCTATCTGCCGGGCCACGGCATCCTGGCCCACGGCGCGCTCTCGCCCGAGCAGGCCTTCGTCACCGTCTCCTCCGTGGCCTTTGCCGGATTCGTCAAATTCTTCGCCGACCACCTGGCCGCCCACCGTGCCGGCTCCCTGGACGCCGCCCGCCTGGCCGCCTTCGAAACGGCCGTGCGCGCCCTGCCGCCCGCGCCCACGGCCGTGCCGCCCCTGGCCCAGGGGCCGTTTCCCGACCGCGAGACGGCGCTGGCGGCCATGGCCCAGGCCGGCCGGGCCACCGTGGACCTCGGGCTGGTCGATTCCGTTTTCGGCAACATTTCCTGCAATCTGGACGGCGTGCTGGCCATAAGCCAGACCGGCAGCGCCCTGGACGCCCTGGAAGGGGCCATCGACCTGTGCCCGCTCGACGGCTCGTCCTGCGCCGGGCTCACCGCCTCGAGCGAGCTCTCCGCCCACGCCTCCCTCGTCGCCCGGGACCCGCGCCGGGCCATCCTCCACGGCCACCCCAAGTTCGCGGTCATCATGTCCATGGACTGCGTCGAGAGCGATTCCTGTCCCAAGCGCGATTCCTGCCACGTGGACTGCGACCGGTCCCGCTTCGTGGACGACATACCCATCGTGCCGGGCGAGGTGGGCTGCGGCCCGCGCGGCCTGGTCCACACCATGCCCCCGGCCCTGGCCGGGCGGCGCGGCGTGGTGGTGCTCGGCCATGGCGTGTTCACCATGGGCCGCCACGACTACAACGACGCCCTGGCCGACTTGTGCGCCATTGAAACCCGCTGCCGCGCCTGTTATTTCGAAGCGCTCGGCCTCAAACAAGCCTGAAGAACCGGAGTCCCCCCATGCACGTCACGCCGTCCGATCCGACGCTTCGCGTCAGCGTCGTCATCCCCGTCTACAACGAAATGCAGACCCTGCCGACGGTGTTGGCCAAGGTGCTGGCCCGACCGGAAACCTGGGAAGTGGTGCTGGTGGACGACGCTTCCACCGACGGCAGCCGGGCCTACCTGCAAGGCCTGGCCGGCACGGACCGCATCCGCGTGCTGTTGCACGAGCAGAACCAGGGCAAGGGCGCGGCGCTGCGCACCGGCTTCGCCGCCGCCATGGGCGAGGTGGTGCTCATCCAGGACGCGGATCTGGAATACGATCCCGACGACTACCCCGTCCTGCTGGCCCCCATCTACGCGGGCAAGGCGGACGTGGTCTTCGGCTCGCGCTTTCTGGGCGGGCCGCACCGGGTGCTCTACTTCTGGCACTCCGTGGCCAACAAGACCCTGACGCTGCTGTCCAACATGCTCAACGACATCAACCTCTCGGACATGGAAGTCTGCTACAAGGTGTTTCGCACGGAGATCCTGCGCAGGATCCGCATCCAGAGCGACCGCTTCGGCGTGGAGCCGGAGCTGACGGCCAAGGTGGCCCGGCTTCGGGCGCGCATCTACGAGGTGCCGGTGTCCTACTACGGCCGCACCTACGAGGAAGGCAAAAAGATCGGCTGGCGCGACGGCCTGGCCGCCTTCTGGTGGATCGCCCGCTTCGGCCTCTTTCACCGCGGCTGATCGTTGCCGCGCCGCGAGGCGAGGGCGGCCGCCAGAGCCCGGACGCCGGCGATGACAAAAGGAAAGAGCGCCGCCGTCAGCAGCACGGCCGTGAAATGCTTGGCGAACCAGGGAATGCGCCCCAGGTAGTAGCCGCCGCAGACGTAGAGCAGCGTCCAGGGAACCTTGCCGCAGAAATTGTAGAAGGCGAAGCGCCGCCCGGACATGCCGGCCAGCCCCGCCGCCAGGGGAACCACGGAACGCAGCATGGGCACGTAGCGCGCCAGGACGATGGTCATGGGGCCGTATTTGTCGAAGGCCCGGCGAGCGGCCTCGAGTTGTTCGCTTTTGAGCGCCCGCGGCAGCCGCCGGGAGCCCAGCGGCCGGCGCAGCCAGCGGCCCCAGGCGTAGTTGAGCTGGTCGCCGAGAAAGGCCGCCGCCGTGCCGCCCAGAAAAAGCGGCCAGAAGGACAGGGTCCCCCGGGCAGCCAGGGCCGCCGCCGCGAACAGCAGCGTGCCGCTCGGCAAAAAGCCCGTCACCACGAATCCCGTCTCCACGAACACCACCAGGAAGATGACCGCGTAGGTCCAGGTCCCCAGCCCGTCCGTCAGCCGGTCCAGCACGAGATCGAGCCGCAGCAAAAGTTGCCAAGCGTCGCCGAGCATGTCCATCATGGCAAGCTATCGCGGCTGCGTCTTGGCGTAAAGCGGCCGCTCGTGCGGCGTCGCGTAAAAGCGCGCTCGTATTTTTCAGAAAAGCGCAACGCCTGCGCATGTTGTCCGGGGAATATGCCTGCCGCGCATTGCACGGCCGAGACCCGGGGAGGCCCGGTCAGCCGGCGCGCGGCGGCAGGGCCTTTTCCAGCGCCAGCAGGGCGCGCTTGCGGTCCAGGCCCCCGGCGTAGCCGGTCAGCCCGCCGTTTGCGCCCAATACCCGGTGGCAGGGAACGATGATCGAAATGGGATTGCGCCCCACGGCCGCGCCCACGGCCCGGGCGCTGCCGGGCCTGCCCAGCCGCGCCGCCAGCGCGCCGTAGGAGACGGTCTCGCCGTACGGAATCGCCAGCAGGGCCTGCCAGACCGCCCGCTGCCAGGGCGTGCCACGGGGCGCAAGCGGAAGGGCGAAGGTCCGGCGCTGCCCGGCGGCATAGGCGTCGAGCTGTCGCGCCGCTTCCGCCAGCACAGCGTCGGGCGGCGCGGCGTCGGGGAAAGCCAGTTTCCAGGGAAAATGTTTCTGGCCCGTGAACCAGGCCCCGAGCATCCCGCCGTCCTCGGCCGCGAGCAGCATCGGGCCGAAGGCGCTTTCATACCGAAGGTGCGTCATCATGCGTCTCCTCCATGGAGCGTCCGCCACAGGTGCATGACGGCATAGGCCCGCCACGGCCGCCAGGCCTCGGCCAGGTCGAGGATGCGGCGCGGGTCCGTTTCGCCAAGCGCCTTTTTCACGCCCCCGTCCGTGTGGGGAAAGGCGTCCGGCCAGCCGAGCACGCGCATGGCCACGTACTGGGCCGTCCATTCGCCCACGCCCGGCAGGGAACGCAACACGTCGAGGCTCGCCCCGAGGTCGGCCGTGGGCGCGAGAACCAGCCCGCCGTCGCGCACGGCCCGGGCCAGGGCGAGGATGGCCCGGGCCCGGGAGGCGATGACCCCAAGGGAGGCCACGGCGTCCTGAGTGAGTTCCGCCACGGTGGCCGGCTCGGGGAAAAGCGTCGTCAGGCCGTCGTGGGGCGTGGCCACGGGGTCGCCGAACGCGGCCGCGAAACGCCCGGCCAGGGTGCGTGCGGCCGCGACCGTCACCTGCTGGCCCAGTATGGCCCGCACCGCCGTCTCGAAGCCGTCCGCCGCGCCGGGCAGGCGCACGCCCTCGTGGCCGGCCGCCAGCCCTCCGAGTCCCTTGGCCACGGCCTCGGGGTCGCAGCCCAGGTCGAAAAGATGCGACGCCCGGGCCAGCGCCATGGGCAGCACCGGCAGCAGGCCGGTCGAGACCTCGAGGCGGAGCGCGTTTTTCCCCGTCGCCGCGGTCGCGCCCAGCCAGCCGTCATGCACCCGGTCCCCGCGCCGCAGCCGCAACGTGCGGCGGTACCAGCCCGATTGCGCCGCCTCGACGCCGGCCACGGCCCGTGGGCCGAGAAAGCCGAGCAGCCCCTCCCAATCATAGGGCGGCCGAAATGCCAGCTCCAGGACCGCCGCATCCGGCGTCCCCGACGTTTGCCCCCGCTCCCGGCGCAAGGCCGAGGGCGAAAGGCGATACCGGCCGGCGAAAAGCGCGTTGAACCGCCGCAGGCTGGAAAAACCGCTGGCAAACGCCACGTCCGTCACGGACATGGCCGTGTCCGTCAGCAGGGCCTTGGCCAGAAGCAAGCGCCGCGTCTGGGCGTAGGCCACGGGCGCGACCCCGTAGCGCTCCCGGAACACGCGCCGCAAGTGGCGCGCGCTCACCCCCAGCCGTTCGCCAAGCGCCGCAAGGCCGCCGTCCTCGATCGCCCCTTCGGCGATCAACACGGCGGCCGCGTCGGCCAGACGCGCCCCCGCACCGGCCGGCGACAACCCCGGCGCGCGCTCGGGACGGCAAAGCAGACACGGCCGGAACCCCGCCGCCTCGGCCGCCGCCGCGCTGGGAAAAAACCTGCAATGCTCGGGCCTTGGCAACCTGGCCGTGCAGACGGGACGACAGTAGATGCCCGTCGACGTCACGCCGGTGTAGAACCGGCCGTCGAAACGGGCGTCCCTGGCCGCCCACGCCCTGTAGCACTCGTCGGGATGCAGCAACATGACAGGCATGCTAGCCCCGCCGTGGCGGAGGCGCTAGCCGTTTTCGGCCATGGCGTCGCCTGGATGCGTCGGGGCTTTGCCCCGAACCCCACCGGGGGGCATGATGCCCCCCGGACCCCCTCGGCGGCTTGGTCGGGCGGGAGGGCGAAGCGTCACCGAGAGGTCGGTCGCGTGGCGGACCGAAGATGGGGGCGGAATTTCGCCTGCCGATGCCGCCGCTGACGCGGCAGGCTCGGC
>JAEWCY010000217.1 GCA_023390395.1 Pseudomonadota bacterium
CCGCCGGCTACACGGCCCCGCTCCTGGCCGCCGCCCGGGCCGCGGCCGAGGCCGCCCGGCCGGCCGCCCCGGCCCCCTATTTCGACCGCCTGGCCGCCCGGCGCGACATCCCCAAGCTTCTGCGCTACCTCCTCTCCCGCCAGGAGAAAGCGCCGGGCGATCCGGCCACGCTCTACCGGCTGTCGGTCTTCGCGCCCATGGCCCTGGGGCCGTCCGGCGGCGGGGAGCTGTACGAGCGGACCCGGGACGTCTTTTCCGGCCTGTCGGGCGAGAGGGCTCCCCTGGGAGCGTTGACCGCGGCCGGGTTCGACCTGCTCGCCGGCCGCGCCGCGGCCGCCCGGGACGCCTGCCTGGCGCTTCTGCCCGCCTTTCCTTCCGCCGCCGCCCGGCTGCTCCTGGCCGAGGCCCTGGCCCACCTGGGCGACCGGGACGGGGCCGTGGCCGCCCTGGCCGCCGTGGTCGCCGCCCGGCCCTGGGACGTGCTGGCCCTGGGCCGGCTGCACGACCTGGCCTGCGGCGCGGACACGGCCGTGGCCGCGCTTCCGGGCAGCCTGGCCGTGCTGCTGTATTCCTATAACAACGCCCGCCTCCTGGACGCGACCCTGGCCCGCCTGGCCGAAACGGACTGGGGGTTCGCCCCGGCCGGCGGCGGGCCGCGCCTTTTCACCTTGGACAACGGCAGCGGCGACGACACGGCCGCCGTGCTCGCCGCCTGGCGCGAGCGCCTGGCCGGGCGGCTGGAGGTCGTGCCGCTTCCGGTCAACGTGGGCGCGCCGGCGGCCCGCAACTGGCTTTTGCGCCTGCCCGGGGTCCGCGCCCGGGAGTTCGTCGCCTTTTTCGACGACGACGCCTTCGCGCCTCCGGACTGGCTGGGACGCCTGGGCGCGGCCGTGGCCGCCCGTCCCGAAGCCGGGGTCTGGGGTTGCCGCATCGTCGGCCGCGACGCCCCATCCTTCGTCCAGTGCGCCGACAGCCATCTGCTTCCCACCCCCCGGGAGGAGGGCGGCTTCGGCCGGGCCTTCGACCTGGCCAGTCCCTGGCTCGTCACCCCGGACTGGGGCCAGTATGCCCAGTTGCGTCCCTGCGCCACGGTCACGGGCTGCTGCCACCTGTTCCGCCGCGACGTCTTCGACGCGGTCGGGGATTTCGACATCCGTTTCTCGCCCACCCAGTACGACGACCTGGACCACGACCTGCGCCTGCTCCTGGCCGGCAAGGTTCCGGTCTGCCAGGGACATCTGGCCGTGGTCCACGCCAAGGCCACGGGCGCGGCCAGCCTGCCGGGCGGGGCCAACTACGGCTTCGGCTTCGCCAACCAGTTCAAGCTCCATCACAAGTACGACGACGCGGCCGTCGCCAGGGCAGCCGAAGTCGCCTTCGCCGCTCTGGCCGCGGACGCCGCCGCCAAGCGCCGCGCCGTCGAAGAGAAAGGATTGGCCGGGTGCGGCGGGTCGGACGGGGAGGGGGGGCATGGCCGCTGACGGCGCGCCCATCGCCGTCATCCAGACCCAGCGGATGGGGGACCTCATCCTGACCTATCCGCTGCTGTTGTGGCTGGCCCGGCGCTACCCGGACCATCCGGTGACCGTGGTGGCCGAGCCGGACTTCGCCGCGCCCCTGGCTCCCGTGAGCCCGCCGGCCGCCTACCTGCCCCTTTCCCGGGGGGTCGAGCTCGCCGTCCGGGAGCATTTCGCCGTGGTCAACCTGAGCATCCGGCCCGAGGCCGCCGCCCTGGCCGGTCGCATTCCGGCCGGAATGCGCCTGGGCCCCGTGGCCGACGCGGCCGGCGTCGTGCGCGTGGCCGGCGACTGGCAGCTCTACCGGGCCTCGGTGGTGCACAACAACCGCCACAACCGCTTCCACTGGGCCGAACTCAACGCCCTGGACCTGATTCCCGTGGCCGACATGGCGGCCACGACCTGGCCGCCGCCCCGCGTCGGCGGGCCGGGCCGCGGGCGCGTCGGTGTGTTCGTGGGGGCCAGCGAGCGCGACAAGCGCCCCAGCCGGGCCTTTTTCGCAGGTCTCGTGCGGGAGCTGGCCAGACGCGGCCTGGCGCCGGTCCTGCTCGGCGGTCCGGGCGAGGCGGCGCTCGGGACGGACATCGCCCGGCTGGCCGGCATTCCGGTCAGCAACCTGTGCGGCAAGCTCGGGCTCAAGGAACTGGCCGTCTTCGGCCAGGAGCTTTCCCTGCTCGTGGTCCCGGACACCGGCCCCATGCACCTGGCCGCCTGGACGGGCCTGCGCACGCTCAACATCTCCGTCGGCCCGGTCAGCGCCCACGAGACCGGTCCCTACCAGCCCGGCCACTACGTGCTGCGCCCGCGCATGTCCTGCCGGGGCTGCTGGGGCTGCGTGCGCGACCGGCCCCACTGCCGGGAGCGCCTGGATCCGGCCCGGGCGGCCTATGTGGCCGCGCGTCTGGCCCGGGGCGAGGACGCCCGACTGGCCGGGGCGGTCGTGCCGGGATACGAGCTGTCCGTCAGCGCCCGCGACGCCCTGGGGCTCTACGCCCTGCGCCCGGTGCGACCCGAATCCCGGCCCGACGCCCGGGAGGCGGTGGGGGCCTTCTGGCGCGACGTATTCGGCTGGCTCCTCGGGGCCTGGGGCGAGGCCCCGGCCCGGGCCGCCCTGGAGGCGCTCGCCGCGGCCCATCCCCGCCTGGAGCCGCGGCTGGCCCGGGGGCTGGCCGTCCTGGCCGCGTCGCTTCGCCGCAACACCCGGGCCGGGGCCGTGCCCGACACGCGCTTCGCCCTGGGCTTCGCCCCCTGCCTGCGCCCCCTGGCCGGGTTCGTCGAGCGGGTGCTGCAAAACGGCGACGGCGCTCCCGACAGCCGCCTGCGCTGCCTGTCGCTGCTCGAACGCGTGGCCGGCCTGCTCGCCCGGGCCTGAGCCGGGCGGAAAAAAACTCCTGCCCCGCGCCGCGCCCCTTGCGGCAACCTTACGGAATATTGCCGTTTCGTCATTTGGAACGAGACTTGAACAATACCGGGCGTCAGGAGGTCCGGTATGCAGATTCTTCCGCTCGTCACCGCACGCAACGCTTCCGCCGCCGATGCCGGCGGCCTGGACGCCGCCCTTGCCAGCCGCAAGTCCGCGCTTTTCGCGAGCCTGCTCGACAACGCCAGGACCACCTCCAGCGCCTCCCAGACCCAGACCATGCTGGACGCGACGGGAAGCGACCTGACCACGACCCGCGCCGCGGAAACGGCGTCCGCCGGGGACGAGAGCCGCACGCCCAGCAACGACGAACTCATGAACCTGCGCATGACCCGGGAAGATCTTGCCGCCCTGCGCGACGATCTCAAGGCGCAGGGATTCTCCGACGACGAACTCGCCGCCATGGACGCCAAGGCGGGCAGCGAGTCGGGCATGACCTGGGGCGAGATGATGCGGGCCGTGGAGAAGAAGATCTCCAAGACCGACAAGTCGGACAAGTCGGACAAGACCGATAAGACCGATAAGACCGATTCGACCGCCAAGAAGGAAATTTCCAACGAGGACACCGTCCAGCTGCTGGGCCTTTTCGGCAAGCTGGGCTTCACGGCCGAGGAATCCCAGAAGATGGTCGACGCCCTGGCCGGCGGCGACACCAAGTCCGTGCTCGACGCCATCGACGCCAAGGTGGCCGGGATGTCCGCCGATGCCAAGGTGAGCCTCGATTCCAACGAAATGACCGCCCTGGGCCGGGCCATGAACCTCTCCGACGAGGCCCAGTCCAAGATCGCGGCCCAGTTCGACCAGTCGAGCGCCGCCTCCGGGCTCTCCGGCCAGGGGCTGACCACGGCCTTCAACCTGGTGAAAAACGCGCTGCTCGCCCAGATCAGCCAGGAAAACAAGGCCATGGCCGACTTCCGCCAGGCCGCTTCCGCGGTCCTGGACCAGGCCTGGCTGCGCGAGTCCGGCAAGCTCAACGCCGGCCTGCACAACGACGACGTGGCCCGCAAGGCGGCCCAGGCCGTGGCCATGGGCCAGGAGACGGACGGGAAGAAGGCCGAGACGCCCACGGCCGCCAAGCCCGGCATCGACATGATCGCCGACGTGCCCCAGGAAGGGCAGTCGGCGGCGTCCCAGGCCACGGAAACGGCCGGGCAGAAGGCCTCGTCCGAAAAGAGCGCCGCCAACGCGCTGCAGAACAAGGCCGGAGCCGTGGCCGCCGAACAGGCCACCCTGGCCGGGCACGGCGAAACGGCCGGCGCGGCCGGACAGGCCGCGACCGCCGAACAAGGGCAGGCCGGCGGCCAGGCCCACGCGGCCGGAACCGAAAAGACGGCCGCCCAGTCCATGCAGCTTTCCGCCGACAAGAACGCCGCCGGCCAGAATGCCGGGCAGAACGCCGGACAGAACGCCGGACAGAACGCCGGCCAGCAGGGCGGCGGGTTCTTCAACCAGACCGGGCAGGACGGCGCCCTCGGCGACCTGATGAGCAAGATCCGGGTGGAGAAGGGCGCCGGCCAGGCGACCTCCGGCACGACCGCCGGCGGCGCGACGACCCAGACCATGGCCGCCATGGACGCGGTCGGCGGCCAGAACGCGGCCAAGACCGCGACCAAGCCCTTCGACGCCGCCCTGGCCGCCCGCGTGGCCCGCCAGGTCGAGACCGGCATCCTGCGCAACGTCGGCCAGGACGCCAAGCAGCTCACCCTCAATCTCACGCCCGACGACCTCGGCAAGGTGAGCGTCACCATCACCGTGAAGGACAAGGAAGTCCGGGCCGTCATTTCGGCGGACAAGACCGACACCGCGGCCATGCTCAACGAGCAGGCCGCCAAGATCAAGCAGACCCTGGAAGACCAGGGCTTCAAGGTGACCAAGCTCGAGGTGCAGACCGGCGTCGCCGGCGACGACCAGAACGCCTGGCAGAGCCCGGAACAGCACAACCTGGCCCGGGAACAGCGCGAGCAGGCCGACCGCCTGCGTTCCAGCCAGCGCCTGGCCAGGACGAGCGGATTCGATTTCGACGGGGAGACGGAAGGATTCGTGCCGCCCTCCAACACCAGCCGGACCCAGGGCCTGGACCTTTTCGCCTAGGCGGGGAGTAAGCCATGAGTTACGTCAGCAGTCTTCTCGGAACCAGCAGCGGCTCCTCTTCCACGTCGTCCTCGTCGACCTCTTCCTCCAATTCGCTGGGGCAGGATGCCTTCCTGCAACTGCTCGTCACCCAGCTGCAGTACCAGGATCCTCTCAATCCCATGGACGACAAGGAATTCGTGGCCGAACTGGCCCAGTTCTCGAGCCTTGAGCAATTGACCGAAATCAATACCGGCATCGAGAAACTGGCCACCATCGGCGAGACCCAGCAGCTCATGGGCGCGGTCAACTTCATGGGCAAGACCATCGATGCCACGGGTACGGCCGTTGGCCTCAACAGCGGCACGGCCACCTCCGTGACCTTCACGTTGCCCAACGACGCCGAGACCTGCCTGGTCAACGTCCTGGACTCCTCCGGCCAGATCGTGCGCACCGTGGACCTCGGGGCCACCAGCGCCGGCCAGGTCGAATTCACCTGGGACGGCAAGGACTACGACGGCAATACCATGGAGGACGGCCAGTACCAGGTCGCCGTCAACGCCACCGACGCCGACGGCAACGTCCTTTCGGTCACGTCGACCATGACCGGCACGGTTTCGGGCATCAAACAGGAAAGCGGCACCTACTACCTCGATATCGGCAACGACCGGTACGTGGCCTTCACGGACATCACCAACGTCGTCAACGAATCGTCGAGCGCAAGCAACTAGGCTTCCAGAGTTGCGCCGCAGTGAAGACGCAAAGGGGGAACGATCATGGGAGTCGGACTTGGAACAGCCATGTGGTCGGGCGTTTCCGGCCTGCAGGCGAACTCGACGCGGATGACCACCATCGGCAACAACCTTTCCAATACCAATACCGTCGGCTTCAAGGGGGCGCGCGCGGATTTCGTGGACCTCATGAGCGCCACCATCGGCACGGCCTCGGGCGTGGACCAGGTCGGCCGCGGCGTGCGCGTGGGCTCCGTCGTCAATGACTTCTCCCAGGGCGGGCTGGAAACGACCAGCGAGAACCTGGACATGGCCATCAGCGGCAACGGCTTCTTCATGGTCAAGCAGAAGAGCCAGGTCGGATCCAACGGCAAGATGCTCAATACCGGCAACACCACGACCTACTACACCCGGGCCGGCGACTTCAGCTTCGACAAGGACGGCTATCTCACCAGCACCACCGGCCTGGCCGTGCAGGGCTGGAAGGTGGACCAGAACAAGATCGACTCCGCCAACGCCGCCGGCACGACGCTGAGCCAGACGCCGGTCACGGGCGAGATACAGGACATCGTCCTGGACTCCTATTCGAGTCCGGCCAAGGCCACCACCAACGTCACGGTCATCACCAACCTGGATTCCGATTCCACCGGCGCGGCCACCCGCACCAGCAGCAACTACTTCTACGCCATGAGCGAGTCCTGGGACGGCACCGCCAGCCCGGCCATGTCCTCGGACAACTACACCTACCAGACCACCCTCAAGGTGTACGACGCCAACGGCTCGCCCCATACCCTGACCGTCTACTACGACAAGGTCGCCAGCGAGAACGGCAGCGAGTACTGGGAATACGCCGTGACCTGCGACCCCACCGAGGACGGGCGGGTGGACGCCAACGGCAACCCCCTCTATCCCAACTCCAAGGAAGCCGGCCTGCTTTCCATCGGCACCATGACCTTCGATTCCTCGGGCTCCATGACGAACATGAGCGCTTACAACCTGACGAGCGCCTACACCAATTCCACGACCTTCAATCCGGCCGACTGGTCCGTCGCCTCGACCTCCAACGGCTACCCCACGTTCACGGCCAACTTCAAGGGCGTGTCCAACGCCAGCTTCACCGACCAGTCCAACGCCACCCTGGTCACGCTCAACCTCGGCATGCGCAACACCACGGGCTTCACCGACCCGACCGGCACCGGCAACCTGTCCGGCGTCACCAACGACCCGACCACGCTGGCCTACTTCAATCCCGCGACGCTCAAGATCAACAGCAACGTCACCACCAACTACGCCACCTCCTCCTCCACCGTGTTCAGCTCGCAAAACGGCTACACAGCAGGGCTTTTGACCAGCGTCTCCGTGGACACCAACGGCGTGCTCACCGGTACCTTCTCCAACGGCCAGACCTTGCAGATGTGGGTGCTGGCCCTGGCCAACTTCACCAACCTCCAGGGCCTGAGCCGCGAAGGGAACAACCTCTACAAGGCCACCCTCGATTCGGGCCAGGGCACCACCAACCGCGCCAACACCGGGTCCGTGGGCTCGGTCTCGGGCAACACCCTGGAATCGTCCAACGTGGACATGGCCACGGAAATGGTGAACATGATCGTGACCCAGCGCGGCTTCGAAGCCAACAGCAAGACCATCACCACCGTGGATTCCATGCTCTCCGAGGTCATCCAGCTCAAGCGCTAGCCGACGTCTCCCCCTGTCTGAAAGGGCCGCCTCCCCCGGGAGGCGGCCCTTTTTTCATGGCGCGGAAAACCTTGCAGGTCGCCGGCCCGGCGGACCGCCGCGCCCGGCCGCGGATGCGGAGACTTTGGCGCGCGAAGCGGTAGATTTTTCCCACGGGCCAAAATGTCACAGATAATATACTGATATTAAATGAGAAAAATGTGTTGGTACGGCTTGTGCTTGAAAAAGGCAAAACCAACAAGGAACGTCTGGTTGCAACAAGGAGGTTTTTATGTCCCTGGTTATCAATCATAACATGATGGCGGCCAACGCCTCAAGAAACCTGTCCAACTCGTACGGCGCCCTGGCGACCTCGACGCGGCGTCTTTCTTCGGGCCTGCGCATCACCACCGCCGCCGACGATGCGGCGGGTCTGGCCATTCGCGAACTCATGCGTTCGGATATTTCCACGATCAACCAGGGCGTGCGCAACGCCAACGACGCCATCTCCATGATCCAGACGGCGGACGGCGCGCTCCAGGTCGTGGACGAAAAGCTCATCCGCATGAAGGAACTGGCCGAACAGGCGGCCACCGGCACCTACACCTCGGACCAGCGCCTCATCATCGACTCGGAATATCAGGCCATGGCTTCGGAAATCACCCGTATCGCCATGGCCACGGACTTCAACGGCATCTATCTGCTCAACGGCAACCTTTCGAGCAGCACGCACACCGGCGACACCCTGACCCCGTCCGGCAAGCTCAAGGTGCACTTCGGCACCGGCAACAGCAGCGCCGAGGACTACTACTACGTGCAGATCGGCAACTCCACGGCCTCGGCCCTGGGCGTGGGCATGGGCGCGGCCGCGGGCAAGGCCGGCCGCAGCATCTCCACCCAGCAGATGGCCCAGGAAGCCTTGGACGCCATCACCCAGGCCATCGTGTCCAAGGACAAGATCCGGGCCAACCTGGGCGCGCTGCAAAACCGCCTGGAGAACACCATCTCCAACCTGCAGATCCAGGCCGAGAACCTCCAGTCCGCCGAATCGCAGATTTCCGACGTGGACGTGGCCAACGAGATGACCGAGTTCGTGCGCCAGCAGATCCTCACCCAGTCGGCCGTGGCCATGCTGTCCCAGGCCAACTCGCTGCCGAAGATGGCCATGCAGCTCATCAGCGGTTAAGCGAAAGGCATCGGTGGGTTATGAGAAAGGACCAGGGAGGCGGGGACCGCGGAGCCGGTCCCTCCCTGGTCCGATGGGGTCTCGGCTCCGGTAGACGGAATTTTGACAAGCCTCGCGGCCGCCGTCAGCGACGGCGTCTGGCCGCGTAGTCCCCTCAGCAGGCCTCTTCGCCGCAATCCCGGTCCGCGGACGCGGCCAGGGATTCCAGGGCCAGGCGGGCCGCCAGTTGCTCCGCCTTCTTCACGCTCTTGTCCACGGCCGTGAGCGTGCGGCCGTCGGGCAGGGTCAGCCGCACGCGAAAGCGCTTGTCGTGCTCCGGGCCGTCGCTGCCGAGCAGCGCGTACACGGGCCGGGCCTTGTGCGTCTTCTGGGTGTATTCCTGCAGCCGGCTCTTGAAGTCCTTGCTCTTGGGCGCCAGGGGCCTGGCCGGCCAGACGTCGCAAAACGTCTCGGCCACGAAGCGCCTGGCCGCCGCGTAGCCGCCGTCCAGGAACAGCGCCCCCACCACGGCCTCGAAGGCGTCGCTGAGTAGCGCCGGCCGCGTCCGGCCGCCCTGGTTCTCCTCTCCCTTGCCCAGCCGCACGTGGGCGTCCAGGCCCAAAGCCAGGGCCATGGCGGCCAGGCTCGATTCGTTGACGAGCTGGGAGCGCAAAAGCGTGAGTTCCCCTTCCGGGGCCTCGGGATAGCGGGCGAAAAGCTCCTCGGACACGCACAGCTCGAGCACCGCGTCGCCCAGAAACTCCAGGCGCTCGTTGTGGCCGGCGGCGTCGCCGCGCTCGTTGGCCCAGGAACTGTGGGTGAGCGCCGTGGCCAAAAGCTCCGGCCGGGCGAAGGCGTAGCCGAGGGTGTCGGCCACGGCGGCGAGATCATCGGACATCAGGCATGCTCCAGGCCCGCCCGACGGCTCGAGGGCCGTCTGTCGGCGGTGCCGCCGGTTCTAGTCTTTTTGGGTCGGGATTCCAAGTTCCAGGGGGCCGGGCGGCGTGTTTTTCCCTCCCGCTCCGGCAATTGGCTTGATTATCCCGGCCGGTGCGGGCATTTTATGCCGAGGACGCCACGGCGGCGCACGGCGTTTCCCGGGCAGCCACAGGAGGAAGGCACCATGGCTGGATTATATGTTGGAGCGACGGCCGGGTATTCCGGCAAGAACATGGTGGTCATGGGCCTTGGGCTGCGCTTGCAGAAGGAAGGCTACAAGGTGGGCTACCTCAAGCCGGTGGGGGCCATGCCCCGGGAGATCGACGGCCGGCTCTGGGACGACGACGCCTACCACGTCCAGCGCATCCTGCGCACGGACGAAGCGCCGGAAACGCTGACCCCGATCATCGCCTCCCACGATTTCCAGGTCAAGGCCTTCCGCAACCAGACCGGCGACGTCATGGGGCTCATCCGCGACGCCTACGAAAAGGTCGCGGCCGGCAAGGACGTCACCCTGGTCGGCGGCTCGGGCGGCATGCACACCGGCAAGTACTGCAACGCCGACGGCGTGCGCGTGGTGCGCGAGCTCGGGCTCAAGGCCGTGGTCATCGACCGCTACTCCAAGGAGCTCAACTACGACTACCTGCTCGTCTTGCGCGAGCAGCTCGGCGACCACTTGGCCGGCGTCATCTTAAACGACGTGGCCCAGAATTTCCTGGAGGAGACCCACTCCCTCATCGCCCCGTTCCTGCGCGACCGGGGCATAAGGGTCCTCGGCGTCATCCCCAAGGACCCGCTCATGGCCGCCATCAAGGTGGCCGACCTGGCCGACCGCCTGGGCGGCAAGGTCATCTCCGCCCACCACAAGGCCGACCGCATCGTGGAGAGTTTCCTCATCGGCACCATGCAGGTGGAAAACTTCATGACGCACTTCCGGCGGCAGAAGAATTCCGCCATCATCGTCGGCGGCGACCGCTCCGACGTGCACCTGGTGGCGCTCGAGGGCGACAGCCCCTGCCTGGTGCTCACGGGCAACCTCTACCCCAACGACATCATCCTCACCCGCTCCGAGGTGCTGGAGATCCCTATCATCGTGGTGCGCGAGGACACCTATACCGTGGCCAAGAAGATGGAAACGCTGCTCATGCGCCACAAGCTGCGCGACGAGATCAAGATCCGCCAGGGCGCGCAGCTGATCAACGCCAACCTCGATTTCGGCGTGCTCATGGAACAGCTCGGCCTCGGCCGCTGACGTCCCGATTCTTCTTTTTGGCTTTTGAAAGCCGCGCCCGGTACGAGGGGCGCGGCTTTTTTATTGGGGATGGTTTTCTTGAACGGCGGCACGCGATTTCGCGGGAAGATCTGCCGAGGAGTATTTGCAAAAAACAATATAAGTCTATTGATAATTTCAGAGGATGGTATATGATGATTCTTGACTATGACTTATCCCTCTGTGTTTAAAGGGTATTTTTGTTTGGTGCCGCCTGTGATGCAACTTCGCATGGCGGTAACGCCTCGAAAGAGGGCCCCAGGGGCGTTTGCCTGGGAGCGGTTCGACGTCTGCGTGCGCCGGGGCCGCGATTGCCCGGGTCGTTTGGGCGCGGCTATCCCGACTGGAGCATATCGTGGAGAGGGAACATGAGAAACAGGTCGCAGTACATAAGGAGGTCCTTTGGGGCGTTGTGCCGTCAAGGCAAACATTCATGGAGCAGACTGTCTGTTGTAAGAAAAAGATGAATTCGCAGAAGGGGGGAGTATGGAAACTAGGAATTGGAACGCATGGATTGATGTAATGCCAATGAGCAAACGTACTCTATATGTGACAGGGGAGATGCTGCTGAAACTCCTCGGAGTACGGCCCGTGCTGTCAAAAAGAGTTCCACAGGGGATAAATGATACGATTCTTATTCTCGATTTGGCGTTAAAACCTTTGGTCCCTTCGGCGGGAAACGATGCTCCAAGCGATCGATGGGTACCGTGTCGCTATGAGGAGGATCTGGAGTCTGCGGCAACGACCTGCAAAATCGTAAGTATATTTTATGAAAACAAGTTGATTGCCGATATCGAAGTCAAAACGGCGCACTGATTTTCGGCTAAGGTGTCTGTCCATTGTAAAAGAACAGTTTTGCCGTGGAGGATGCTATGAGTGGTTGCAATTCTTTGGTGGCTAAGGAAGTCGTCAATTACCTGAAAGGACTCGCGGCAGGCAATGAAGGAAACGCTTGGTGTGAGAAATTCGAAGACTCGGGGACTGTGGCCAATTTTCTCTTCAAGATAAGATGCCGGCATGTGATTTGGTCTGGTGTAGTCCTGTATGATGTTACTGGCGATGTCAAAGGGGACGGTATCGATCTGACGAGGCCGGATTCCTATGCCGATGTGAAGTTTTGTATTGATGTCCCTCTCGTCGGGAAGGTGTGTGTCGGCATACGAGACATCATAGCCATCATTCTTGCCGTGGCGAAGGACGCAAGGGCGCTCACGCTCAAGATCGACATGTCCGACGAGGATATTGACAAATCACTGCAGTGTTTTGAGAAGTAAAGTTTGATGTCGTGCATGGTTTGCGCGGCGTTGCAGGGTGTTGCAGCGCCGCGCTTGTTTTTCCGTTTCACAATACCTTGAAATCATTTCACGACCAACGCTCATTCGAAAGCCTCCGTGCGCCTTTCCCTCATGCACGCCGGCCCGGACGGACGACTCTTCCTGGCCCTCTTCCCCCACCCTAATTGAGCCTGTGCTCGTGGCACGAAACCAGAAACAGCGCCGCGCGCAGGCGTAGCACTTCGCGGGGGGCGCGGGCCATGAGGCCGTGGCCGGGCATGGGCTCCATGGTGGTAAACGCCGTGGCCTCGCGCGCGGCGGCGTCGCCGTAGCGCATGGCGGCGAGTTCCGCCAGCGCGGCCTGCACGTTCAGGCGCTCCCGGGCGAATGCCTCGCTCAACTTGGCGGCGTGTTCGGGCTGGCGGATGTCGAGCACGTGGCCGGGGGTTTCCTGGATGCGGGCGATGGCGTTTTTCATGACGTTCTCCTTGCCCGGTTCCTTTCGGACGCTGCGGCGCTTCCCTTAGAGGGGGCGGCGATTTTTTCCTGGCACGATTGCTGCTTCATTTGTGCAAACGCAAGGAAGCGACATCGTGATGCGGCATATCATACCCTCTTGTGGAAGCAGGGCGTTGCCCCCGCTCCTCGTCCTGACCCTGGCCCTGGCGCTGTGGCTCGCCGCGCCGGCCGCGCCCGGCTGGTGCGCCGATC
>JAEWCY010000115.1 GCA_023390395.1 Pseudomonadota bacterium
GCCTGGAACGGACCGAGGACGCTTTTCCTGCCCCCGGACCCGGCCGAGGCCGACGTAGCCCGGGCCCTGGCCCAGGCCGGCGCGGCCAAGCGCGTGGTCCTGCTCGTCACCGACGCCCGGGGCAAGGCCGGCCAGCGCCGCCTGGCCGAGGCTCTTGCCGGCGCGGCCGGGGACCGATTCTGCCTGGTCGCGGCCCAGTCGCCCTACGACCTGCCGCTTCTGCCCCGGGCCGGGACGCGCCTGGCCACCTACGGCGAGACCGAGGCGGGCATGGCGGCGCTCGGTCGGGCGCTTTTCACGAACTTCCGGCCGGCGGGCCGCTGTCCGGTCGTCCTGCCGCAAGCCGAAGCATCGGCGCATCCGTAGCGTAAGCGAGGGTGCAGCGCCGCATGGCGACGCAAACACCGCAGAAGGACATTGACGTTTGGCTGCCCTTGGTTTCAACTTGACCAAACGAATCGGAGAGTTCCCATGCAGGAGCAAACGAACGCCTCGCCGGCCCTTCCCCTTCTCGTCCTGGGCGTGTTGCTGAGCCTGTGCATCGTCGCAGCCGCGCTCGTACCCAACATCATCGTTGCCGTCGTGGTCGGTCTAGCCGGCTGCATCGCGACCTGGCTGCTGGTGGGTCGCGCCCTTGCCCCGGCGAACGCCCTGTATGCGGGGCTGACCAAGATCAAGGAAAATCCCAGAGCCTTCCTCATGGACGAGGTTCTTGCCTGGAAGGAACTCGGCCCCCTGGGCGAAGCGGCCAGCGACGTCCTGTCCTTCAACATGAGCCGCCGCGAATATTATCGAGCCGCCATCCTGCACGTGGGCACGCCCTTTTTCATCTGCAACAAGGACGGCGTCATCACCCACACCAGCCACGCCCTGACGCAGATGCTGCAAAAAGACGAAAAGTCCGTGGTGGGCCGCACGGTAAGCCAGGCATTCTACAACAAAGGCGGCGTCTCCATCACCGAGAAAGTGCTGGCCGCTGGCGGTTCCAAACTCGCCGAGAGCGACCTGACCTTGTGGAACGGCCAAATCCTGGCCTGCCACTTTTCCGTGAGCTGCTTTCACGGGGAAAATGGCGATCTGCTCGGCGCGGTGACCTGCATCACGGACCTTTCGGGCCTGCGCGAAAAGCAGGCCCAGCTCGAAACCGCCCAGGCCGACCTGCGCAATCTCGGCGGCGAGATCAACGAACTGGCCCAGCGCGTGGCCTCGGCCTCGGAAGAGCTTTCCGCCTCCTCCGACGAACAGGCCCGGGGGGCGCAGCAGCAGAAAGGCCAGGCCGACGCCGTGGCCACGGCCATGGAAGAGATGACGGCCACGGTCATGGAAGTGGCCAAGAACGCTTCCCAGACCTCCGAGGCCGCCGACGCCGCCAACGTCGCCGCCGAAAACGGCACGGCGGAAGTCCGCAACGCCGTTTCGGGCATCCAGTCCGTGGCCGAATCCGCCGGCAAGCTCGGCCAGGTCCTGACCACCCTGGACGGCCAGGCGGCGGAAATCGGCCGCATCATCGGCGTGATCAACGACATCGCCGACCAGACGAATCTTTTGGCCCTCAATGCCGCCATCGAGGCGGCCCGGGCCGGCGAGGCCGGGCGCGGCTTCGCCGTGGTCGCCGACGAGGTGCGAAAGCTGGCCGAAAAGACCATGACCGCCACCAAGGAAGTGGAGAATTCCATCCACCAGATACAGGACGGCTCCCGCCACGCCGTGGCCTCCATGAAGGAGACCGAGGCGCGCGTGGCCGGCAGCACCGAGGCCACGTCCAAGGCCGGCGAGGCGTTGGCGAACATCATGACGCGCATCCGCGAGGTCACAAGCCAAGTGGGCCAGATCGCCACGGCCGCCGAGCAGCAGTCCGCCGCCGCCGAGGAGATCAACCGCAATCTCGAAGTCATCGCCGAGGTCGCCCGCGAGGCCGACGAAGGCGCGAGCCAGACCGCCCAGGCCACGCGCGAGCTGGCCGAACTGGCCCAGTCCCTGCTGCGCCTGGCCGGAGCCTTCGCCGACCGACACGAAAAGGACCTGAAGCTGCGGGTCTCGGCCGGCAACATGAAGGGCATCCTGCCCAAGCTCATGCAGGAGTTCATCCGGGAACGCTACGGCGAGGCCGTCTACGAGAGCATGCAGGAGGACATGGGCCACCCGACCTTCCTGCCCACGCAGAACTATCCGGACCAGGTCCTGCGCCAGATGGCCGAACTGGCCGCGACCAAAGCCGGCCAGACTCCGGGAGAGCTCTTCCAGGCGCTGGGCCGCTTCACCATCAAGGGCTTCAAAAAGCTCTACCCCCGCTACTTCAAGGGCGGCACCCTCAAGGAATTCTACCTGACCATGAACGAGACCCACGCCAAGCTGACCAAGGACATGCCGGGCCTGGAGCCGCCCAAGTTCACCTACGAGGACAAGGGTGACCGGTTGATCATGACCTACCGCTCCCGACGCGGCTATCCGGAATATTTCGAGGGCATCCTGCACGGCGCGGCCGAGTACTATCAGGTGCCCGCCCGGATCACCGTCTCCGCCTCCGGCGACGGCGCAACGGCCCGGGCTGAGATCGTCTTCCCGCCCGAACGGGGCGCGCGCCCCAGGGCGCTGGGCGCGTAACGCCCCTTTCCTCCCGGTCGGGCGGCCGTCGCCGCGCCGTCCGACCGGGACGTCCCACTGCCGGTTCCCGTCATTTCGTCTTCTGCCAACGCTCACGCGCACGCCCGGCCGGCCTTTTCCCGGAACGGACACGACCGAAACGGGAGACGGTTCACTGCCGATTCCTGCGGCAATGCCGGCCCGTACAACCGGCGTTTCCAAGCAATGCGCCGGGATCGCGGGAAAAAAACATTTGAGACGGGCGACAAGCGGGACAGACCCAGGCGGCCGGCCCGGGCCGCCGTACCTGCCGGTGAGCGGGGATGGCGACCTAGGCCCCTTCGCTTACGGGAAAAACCAGGCGGAAGGCCGTGCCCGACGGCCCGGAACCGTAGGTGAGCGCGCCGCGCAGCTGCCGGGAGAGCTGCACCACCAGCTGCATGCCCAGGGATTTTCCCCGGTCCGGATGGAAATCCTCGGCCAGGCCCCTGCCGTCGTCCTCCACTGACCCGCGCACCATGCCGCCCTCCTGGGACACGCCCACGCGGATGGTCCCGGCCTGGCGGTCCACGAAGGCGTGCTTGACGGCGTTGGTCACCAGTTCGTTGACGATGAGCCCGAAGGGGATGGCCTTGTCCACGGGCACGCGGCATTCGGCCAGCTCCAGGGAGAAGCCGATGCTCTTCTCGCCGCGCAGGGACTGGACCAGCTTGGGAATGAGGCGCTCCAGGTACTCCTTGAGATCCACCCGGGCCAGGTCCCCGGAACGGTAGAGCTCCTCGTGGATGAGCGCCATGGAGGCGATGCGGTTGCGGCTCTCCTCGAAGAGCCCCTGGATGCCCGGGTCCTCGATGGTCTCCTTCTGGAGGAACAGCAGGCTGGAGATGACCTGCAGGTTGTTTTTGACCCTGTGGTGGACCTCCTTGAGCAGCACTTCCTTTTCCAGCAGGGAATCGCGCAGTTGCCGCTCCTTGGCCTTGTCCTCGGTGACGTCGCGGATGACGCCGACGAGGAAGCGCGCGCCCGTGGCGTCGACGAAGAGCCCCTTGCGCGTGACCAGCACATGGGCCACGCCGAGGTTGTCCGTGAGGCGCTCCTCGTAGAGGTCCTCCCGGCCGGTCTGAAGCACGAGATTGTCGCGGGCCACGAAGACGTCGGCCTCGTCGGGGTTGACGAAATCGTGGTCGGTCCTGCCGATGATCTCCGGCGCGGGACGCCCCAGCATGGTGCACAGCGCGCTGTTGACCATGACGAACCGATGGTCGCTGTCCTTGACGAAAACAGGGTCCGGGATGGATTCGAGGATCATGCCCAGAAATTCGCGGGACCGGCGCAGGTCGGCCTCGATGCGCCGGCGCTGCGTGATGTCCCGGCCGACGCCCAGAATGCCGGAAAACGCGCCCGCCGGATCGTGCAGGGCGCGGACCACGCATTCCACCCAGACCGTGCCGCCGTCCTTGCGACGCAGCTCCAGCTCCATGGTCACCACCGCGCCCTTGTTGGAAGCGGCCTTCCTCTCGATATCGACGGCGGCCTGGCGCGCCCGCGCGGCCGACTCCGGCGCCAGCATCTCCTCGAAGGTCTGGCCCATGGCCTCTTCCACACTCACCCCGCGCAGCCGGCGCACCGAAGGGCTGATGAACGTGGGACGCCAGCGCGCGTCGAAGGTGAAGATGACGTCGTGGGCGTTGTCCGCCAGCAGCCGGTACTTGGCCTCGCTCTCGCGAAGGCTCCGTTCGGCCGCCCGGCGCGGGCCGATGTCGCGCACGAAGGCCAGAGCCGCCGGGCGTTCCTCGAAGGTGAACGGCACGCCGGACACCTCGACCTCGATGGTCGTCCCGTCCAGGCGGAGGTACTGCTGTTCCTTGAGCCGCACCGCCTGCTTGTCCTGGACGGAAAGCCGCATGCGCTCGGCCACGGAATCCCGGGAATCCGGGTGCACGAGGTCAAGGACCTTGCGGCCGACGATGTCCGCCGCCGAGGCCGCGCCGAAAAGCCTGATCCCCTCGTCGTTGACGAAAAGGAAGACTTCGCCGTCGTGGATCAAGATGGCGTCGGGCGCGTTGTCCACCACCAGGTCGTTGTGCGCCAGGCTCACTCGCAGCGCGTCGGCCTTGCGACGATAGGCCCGCACATGGCGGTGGAGCAGCACGTGCAGCAGACCCGCCGTGACAAGGACGAAGGCGACCCCCTTGAGGGAGGACACACGCAACAGCGTGTCGGGCGCGTCCCGGAACAGGGCGTCCGCGAGCCGATCGGAGAAAAAGACCCACAGCAGGCCGACGCCGGCGTAACACAGGGCGATCCGCAGAGGGTGGAGACTGACCAGCCCCTTCCTGTCGTTCGTGTCCATCCGCAGCATCTTTCTCCGCCTTCGCCTTTCCGTATCCGCGGTCGCGGCAATCCCAGCCGCCGCCGATCACGCCGTGGCCGCGCCTACTGCTTTTCCGTGGCCCTGGTCAGATGCGTCACGTTGCTCTTGGTGAAGAACCCGTCGAAGCCGTCATAGCGCTCGATGTATTCGTTGACGAGGAGCGTGCGGGGCGACATGGCGGAAAAGATCTGCTTGAGCCCCTCCTCACGCGAGCCCACGAGCTCGGACAGAAAGCCCATGCCGTCCGCGGCCAGGCCGGCCACGACCGCCTCGATGCCCCGGACGGCGAAGGCGGCATGGTGCGGCCGCGTGCCGTAATTGGCGATGAAGCGCTCGGTGGGGCCGGCGTCGCCGTCGGCCCTGTCCAGGGGCGAGATGCCCGAGGTGAAGACCTGGGCGTATTCGCCGGGCCCCAGCCGGGCCACGCTGGTGATGGAATTGAGCGACTCCACGTACACGGCGAAGTCGAAATGGTATCCGGTCAGGGAGATGAACTCGGCGATGGCCGCGTCGCGGTTTTCGGCCCGCACCCGGGTGGCCACGTGGTCGAGGCCGCCGATGTCGGCCAGCCAGGTCCGGTCGGGCTTTGGCGGCGGCGTCAGGTCCAGGGGCCGGCTCTTGCCGTGGGCGAAGGTTCCGGGGCGGCCCTTCCACTCGATGAACCCCAGGGAATTGCCCGTGTGGACCGAAGGCGCGGTCTGGAGAAAGGAGAAGGCGTCGGTTTCGACCGGGGATTCGGCCAGGAAGGCCACGCCGCGCTGGCGCTGCACGGCCACGTAACGGGCGAGGTCGTGACAGACGTACACGAAGGTTTCCAGGCGGCCGGCCTGGCCGGGCGAAGTCTTGGCTCCGGCGTTGTAGGGCGCGAAGGGGTTGGGGCCGGACGGACGGCTCTTGACGAGGAAATCCGCGCCCAGGCCGTCGCGCAGCCACAGGCACGGTCCGCCGTCCCCGGTCAGGGGATCGTCCAGGGAGGCTTCGTGACGTAGCGCCGTGGCGGCGAGCAGTTCGCCGGCCGCGGGCAGCAGATCCTGCGGGGCCACGTCGACCACCACGGCGGCGAGTCCTCCCACGAGCCCTTCGAGCCCGGCCCGGCGACGTTCCTCCGTCGCCCGTTCCACTGCCCGAAGCAGCGTCGCGTCGTCGTTGACGAAACTCGCGGCCATGAACTCCCTCCAGGGGTTGCGGTCAGAGCATGTCCACCGGGTCCAGGTCCAGGGTCAGGCGCACCTTCCCCGAGCCAGGCTGCGCCTCGCGTCCGGCGGCGAACACCCGGCGCACCGCCGGCCAGTCCGGGGACTTAAGCAGGCAATGGAAGCGCCTGCGCCCGGCGACCAGGGCCAGCGGGGCCGGGGCCGGCCCGAGCACCCGCACCCCGAGCGGCGCGGCGGCCGCCCGCATGGCCTGGCCCACGGCGGCGACCACGGCGTAGCCTTCCTCGAAGTCGCGGGGAAAGCTCAGGCGCGCCAGACCCAGTCTCGTAAATGGCGGATAACACAAGCGTCGCCTGCGGGAAAGCTCCTCCTCGAAAAAACCCTCGAAATCCCCGGCCACGACATGGGAAAAGAAGGGGTCGCCAGGGGTGCGCGTCTGGATGAGCACCCTCCCCGGCCGACCGCCACGACCGGCCCGGCCGGCCAGCTGGGTGAGCAGCTGGAAGGCGCGCTCCGAGGCCCGGTAGTCGGGCAACGCCCGTCCCAGGTCGGCGTCGGCGGCGATGACCAGGGTCACGTCGGGAAAATGGTGCCCCTTGGACAGCATCTGCGTGCCGACCAGCACCCTGGCCCGGCCGGCGGCGAAGTCGGCCAGCACGGCCTCGGCCCGCTCGGGGCGGCGGGCCACGTCGCGGTCCAGGCGGGCCACGGCCGCGCCAGCGGGCAGCACGCCGGCCAGCTGCTCCTCGAGCATCTCCGCACCCACGCCCATGGGCAGGAAATCCGCCCCGCCGCAGGACGGGCACGGCGAGGGATGGGGCCTGGCGTAGCCGCAGTAGTGGCACACCAGCCGCTCCCGGTCCTTGTGGTAGGTCAGCGAAAGCTCGCACTGGGGGCAGCGCACAGGCGTCTCGCAGTCGCGGCAGAAAAGCAGCGGCGCGTAGCCCCGGCGGTTGAGCAGGATCATGGCCTGGTCCCCGCCGGCCACGGTCTCGGCCAGGGCGGCGGCGGCGGCGTCCGTAAGCACGCCCGTGCGGTCGCCGGTCTCGCGCCGGCCGGAAACGGCCGTGAGCTTGGGCGCGACGCGCATGTCCACGATCTCCACGGCCGGCATGCCCCCCGCGCCCACCCGTCGCGACAGGCGCACCATGGGCACGTGCCCTTCCCTGGCGGCCTGGAAGGTCTTGACATCGGGCGTGGCCGAGCCGAGCACGAGCAGCGCCCCGGCCTGGCCGGCCCGGAAGAAGGCCACTTCCTTGGCCTGGTAGGGCAGCCGGTCCTCCTGCTTGAAGGCCCCGTCGTGCTCCTCGTCGAGCACGATGAGCCCGACGTCGCGAAGGGGCAGGAACAGGGCCGAGCGCGTGCCGGCCACGAGCCAGGGCGCGTCCGGGCCGGCGGCGCGGCGGAAGGCGGCCTCGCGCGCGGCCGGTGGCTGGTAGCCGTGGTAGAGCATGGGGGCCTGGCCGGGAAAGGCGCGCGTCGCGGCCCTGTGCAGCCGGGCGGCCAGGGCCACTTCCGGCGCGAGCAGCAGCGTGCGCTTGCCCCGGGCCAGGGTCCGGGCGGCAAGCTCCATGTAAAGGCGCGTCTTGCCGCTGCCGGTGACGCCGAAGACGAGCCGGGCCGCGCCGTCCGGGGCGTCGAGGACCGGGGCCAGGGCGGCCAGGGCCGCCTCCTGCTCGCCGGTCAGGGGGGGCATGGCGGCCAGGCCGGCCGGCGCGCCCGCGGCGTCGTCCCCGGGCGGCGGCGTCTCCCCTTCCCCGGCCTCCAGGCGCACCAGGCCCAGGGCGCACAGCCGGCGCAGGATGGGGAGCGTCCCCTCGCCGCATTTTTTCCTGAGGTCGGAAAGGAGCATGGGCCCGGCGTCGCACAACGCGTCCAGGACGGCCAGCTGCCTGGCCGCGCCGGGGCGCACCGGCCAGGGCGGGTCCACGGCCAGGAAGCACAAGGGGTCGGCCTCCTCCCCGGCCAGCCGGCAGCGCACCAGCCCCCGCCGCCAGGCCTCGGCCAGGGCCGCCCGCTCGGCTTCCGGGAGCCTGGCCAGGGTCCGGGCCGCCAGGCGCTTGGGCAGCCCGCCCTCGTCCACCACGAATTCCACCTGGGAAGAACGCATGCCGCGCGGCAGAAGCGTGGCCAGGATGCGGCCCGGCGCGGCCAGGTGGCGGCTGGAAAGGTTTCGCACCAGATCGAGGTAGGCGGCGTCGCAGGCCGGCTCCCGCTCCAGGGGGAACAGGGCCGGACGCAGGGTCACGCCCGGAGGCGCCGCGGCCCCGGACTCCCAGACGACGCCCGCCCGCAGGGTCGCGCCCATGGGCACGAGCAGGCACAGCCCCGGGGGAAAATCCTCGGGCGCGAACCCCGGCGGCAGGGCGTAGGACAGCACGGCATAGGGGGGCGAGGTCAGGGTGACGGCGACGACGTGGCTCATGGCGCAAAAAAACGCCCGGGAGGCGCGCCTCCCGGGCGAAAATCGATGCGGCGCGCGGGGGACGTGGCCCCGGTGGCGGGCCTATTCCCCAAAGGGCAGCAGTTCGCGCAGACGCGGCACCAGCGACTCGCGCAGGGTCTCGTCGTGCAGGGCGAAATAGATGTTGGCCGTGAGGTAGTCGACCCAGTCGCCGGCGTCGAAGCGCTGGCCCTGGATCTTGACCGCGAGCAGGCGGTTGTTGCCGGCCAGGCCCTTGAGGGCGTCGGTGAGCTGGATCTCGCCGCCGTGCCCGGGAGTGACCTTCTCCAGGTGGTAGAAGATGTCCGGGAAAAGCACGTAGCGGCCGACGATGGCCAGGCGCGACGGGGCCTCGTTGACCTTGGGCTTTTCCACGAGGTTGCGCACGCGGTACATGCCCGGGGCGAATTCCTCGCCCTCGATGATGCCATAGCGCGACACCATGTGGGGCGGCACTTCCATGACGCCGATGACCGGCATGTGCTCGGCCATGGCCACGGACAGGAGCTGCTTGATGCCGGGCTCCATGCTGAACATGAGGTCGTCGCCGACCATGACGGCGAAGGGGTCGTTCTTGCAGACCTCGCGGGCGCACAGCACGGCGTGGCCGAGGCCGAGCTGCTTTTTCTGGCGCACGGAGATGATGTTGACCATCTCGGCCACTTCCCGGACCATCTTGAGCATGTCCTTCTTGCCGGTGCGCTCAAGCAGGTCTTCCAGGGTCAGGTTGTAGTCGAAGTGGTCTTCGATGATGGTCTTGTTGCGGTTGGTGACGAAGACGACGTCCTGCAGTCCCGAGGCCTGGGCTTCCTCGACCACGTACTGGACCACGGGCTTGTTGTAGACGGGCAGCATTTCCTTGGGGATGTTCTTCGTGGCCGGCAAGGACCGCGTACCCCATCCGGCGACGGGAATGACCACCTTCTTGATTTCCATGCTCTTCTCCTTGAGATGCGCGCACTGCCCTGTATGGATCGGCGCCGGCGGACCGCGCTCATGGGTCCGGCCGTCCGCCTTTTTGACCTTCCCGTCGATGCCGAGCCGCCTCCCCGGGCGGCTCACGCATCACCAACCGACGTTAAATCCTTTGCACAAACAAGTCCAGCACCAAAAGGCGTTTGGTCGAGGGGCCGCTCAGCGCAGGGCCTCGGCCACGGTCTCGGCGAGGTCCTGGCACAGACGTTCGACCATGACCGGATCCTCGGCCTCGACCATGACCCTGGCCAGGGATTCCGTGCCGGAATACCGCAGCAGCACCCGCCCCCGGCCGGCCAGGAGCCGCTCGGCCTCGGCCGTGGCCTTCTCGATGGCCGGGGCCTGGTTGAAGGGGATTTTTCGGGCCACGGGCACGTTGACGAGCTTTTGCGGGAACGGGCACAGCAGCGTGGCCAGTTCGGACAGGGGCTTGCCCCGCCTGGCCATGATGCGCATGAGCTGGAGCGCGGCCAGGGTGCCGTCGCCGGTGGTGCTGTGGTTGAGAAAGATCAGGTGGCCGGACTGCTCGCCGCCGAGCACCGCGCCCTGGGCGCGCATGGCCTCGACCACATAGCGGTCGCCGACGGGGGTGCGCAAAAGCCTGCCGCCGCGCGAGGCCATGAAGACCTCGAGCGCCATGTTGCTCATGACCGTGGCCACCAGGAGGTTGCCCGGCAACTGGCCGTTTTCCAGCAGGTCCAGGGCGCAGATGGCCATGATCTGGTCGCCGTCGAGGATGCGGCCCTTCTCGTCGGACACGATGACCCGGTCGGCGTCGCCGTCCAGGGCGATGCCGATGTCCGCCCCGGTCTCCACGACCTTCTTGGCCACGAGCTCGGGATAGAGCGAGCCCACGCCCCGGTTGATGTTGGTGCCGTCGGGGTCCACGCCCATTTTGTGGACCTTGGCCCCGAGCTCCTCGAAGACCAGGGGGGCGACGCGGAAGGCCGCGCCGTTGGCGCAGTCGAGCGCGATCTTCATGCCGTCGAAGCTGACGTCCAGCGGCACGCTGTTTTTGAGGAACACGATGTAGCGGCCCGTGCTGTCCTGGATCTTGGAGGCGCGGCCCACGTCCTCGGGAGCCGGCATGTCCCAGTCCCGGCCGTCGCCCACGACCAGGTCGGCGATCCTGGCTTCCACGGCGTCGGGGAGCTTGAAGCCCATGTGGTCGAAAAATTTGATGCCGTTGTCCGTGAAGGGATTGTGGGAGGCCGAGATCACCACGCCCACGTCCACGCGCATGTCGCGGGTGAGGAAGGAGATGGCGGGCGTGGGCAGCGGGCCGACCAGGATGACGTCCATGCCGGCGGCGCAAAAGCCCGAGGTCAGCGCGTATTCGTAGATGTAGCCGGACAGGCGGGTGTCCTTGCCGATGAGCACCTTGTGGCGGCGGCCGCCGTTTCGAAGCACCTGGCCGGCGGCCAGCCCCAGGCGCATGACGATTTCCGGGGTCATGGGGTAGTCGTTGACCCGCCCCCGCAGCCCGTCCGTTCCGAAAAGCCTTTTTTCCATGCGTTCTCCATGCGCCGGCGCGTCGGGCCGGCTACTTCACGACCAGGCTCACCTTGTCGGGCTTGGCCTCGATGAGCTCGCAGCCCTGCGGCATCTTCACCCGGTACGAGGCAACGTATTTACCCGGTTCGATATCCGGCTTCAACTCCAAGGACGCCTCGACGAGCTTGGGAAAATCCTTGTCCGACAGCACGGCGGCCGGCCCCTTGATGCGCAGCGTCACCACGTCGGGGCTGACCTCGGCGGCATGGCCCTTGGGCCGCGTCAGGGCCAGGGGAGCGCGCAGCGTCACCTCCGACTCCTTGGCGGCCAGGCTCATGGACACCCGCACCGACGTCGGCGAGGCGTCCACGTCCTCGGGCAAATCCAGGGTCACCAGTTCCTCGAAGCGGGCCGGCGGGTTCGGCGGCAGGGCCACGGGCTGGGTGCGGACCTCGGTCAGGGCGTCGATCCGGGCGGCCGGCCCGGAAACGCGCACCGCCTCGGGCACGGCCCGCACGGCCGAAAGGCTGTAGCCGGCCTCGGCCGTGGGTCGGGTCGTCACGCGCACCGGCACGGTCTTGACGGCGCGCTGCTCCACCTCGAGGTCCAGGCGGGAGGGGCGTATCTCCACCACCTCGTAGACCTTGGGCAGGGGGATGTTTTTCGCCTCGAACTGGATGCGGTTCTTGCCGGGGGTGATCTTGCCGAGGTCGAGATTGTAGACGAGCTGGCGCTCCTCGATCTTGCGCGCCACGCCCTTGGGGCCGCGCACGAGCACGTCCACCGTGCCGATGAGCCCGTTTTTGATGTAGAGCCCCTCGGGCGCGCCGGTCATCTCCACGCGCATGGGCATCCAGGTGTCCACCTTTTCCCGGCCCGTGGTCAGGTACCAGCAGAAAAGCGCCATGGCGAAGGCGAGCAGCAGATATTGCCAGTTGGGTCTCATGAGCGTTTGGAAAAGAGGTTCCAGAGCATGTTCTTGAGCGTGCGCTCGTCCACCGGGGAGATGAGCTTGCCGCCGTCGGCCACGGACACCACGCCCCGCTCCTCGGACACGACCACGGCCAGGGCGTCGGTCTCCTCGGTGATGCCGAGCGCCGCCCGGTGGCGGGTGCCGAGCGACGCGTCGAGCGGCACGCCGGCGACCAGCGGCAAAATGCAGCCGGCGGCGGCCACGGTCTCGCCCTGCACGATGACCGCGCCGTCGTGCAAGGGCGTGTCCGGGAAAAAGATGGTGCCGAGGAGCTCCTTGCTCATGCGGGCCGAAAGCTCGACCCCGCGCGCGATCCAGTCGCCAAGGGGCACCCGGCGCTCGAAGACGATCAGCGCCCCGGTGCGCGTGCGGGCCATCTGGAACACGGCCAGGATGCACTCGTCAAGGGCCGCCTCGTTCATGGCCTCGCGCCGGTTCGAGCGAAAAAACCCCCAGGCCCCCACGCTGGAGAGCGCCTTGCGGATGTCGGCCTGGAACAGGATGATGAGCACCAGAAAGACCGAGCCGAGGAAGTTGGTCAGAAGCCAGTGCAGGGTGTTGAGCCCGAACTCCCCGGACAGGTAGTACAGGATGCAGATGAGCAGGAAGCCGTGGAGCACGGACACGGCCCGGGTGCCGTGGATGAGCAGGAGCCCCCGGTAGAAGATGTAGGTCACCAGGGCGATGTCCAGGACCTCGACCCAGGTGATGCGCAGGTTGTCGAGAAAAGCGAGGGTCATGGCGGCCGGGGCGTTCCTTGGCGTCTCGTGTCGGTCCCCCGGAATCCGTGCCTGGGGATTCCGGGAGCAATACGGCGAAGTGCTTAAGCGTCCCTAAACAATTCCAGCCTGTCCCCGGGAAAGCGACGCTAGGCGGCGACGGCGGCGGCCAGGCGCAGGGCCGCGGAAACGCCCGCCACGTCGTGCACGCGGTGGATGCGCGCGCCGCGTCCGGCGCTGAGGGCAGAGAGCACGGCCGTGGCCATGCCCCGCTGCTCGACAGTGAGCCCGAGCACCTTGCCGAACACGGATTTGTTGGAAATTCCCAGATAGAGCGGCCGGCCGAGGACCAGAAAGCGGTCCAGGCGGCGCAGGATCTCGAGGTTGTGCTCCGTGCGCTTGCCGAAGCCGATGCCCGGGTCCAGGACCACCCGGTCCTCGGGCAGGCCGGCGCGCGCGAGCATGGCCAGCTTTTCCTCGAAAAAGGCCAGGATGTCCTCCACCACGTCGCCGTAGCGGGGATCGTCCTGCATGGTGGCCGGCCGGCCGAGGCTGTGCATGAGCACGTAGCCGGGCTTGTGCTGGGCCACGACGTCGAGGAGTTCCGGATCGAAGGCGCAGGCCGAGACGTCGTTGACGGCCACGGCCCCGGCGGCCAGCGCCGCGGCGGCGCAGCCGGCCTTGAAGGTGTCCACGGCCACGGGCAGCCCGGGCAGGGCCGCGACCAGCCCCTCCACCACGGGCACGACCCGGCGCAGTTCCTCGGCGAGCGGCACGGGCGCGGCCCCGGGCCGGGTGGATTCGCCGCCGACGTCGAGCATGTCCGCGCCGGCGGCGGCCAGGGTCCGGCCGTGGGCCACGACGGCGGCCGCGTCGGCGTGGCGGCCGCCGTCGTAGAAGGAATCGGGGGTGGCGTTGACGATGCCGACGAGGCGGCAGGCGCCGCAGTCGAGGGCCAGGCCGCGCCCGAGCCGCCAGACGGCGGCCGGGCTATTTGCCATGTCCGCCGTCCCCCGGGGTCTTGGCCTCGTCGTCGGGCTCCAGGGTGAACTCGTCAGGAGACTGGCCCGTCGCCGGGGTCGTCGCCTGGCCGGGAGCCGGCTGGCCGGCCGAAGCGGCCGCCGTGGCGACGCCAGAAGCGCTGCCGGGCGTGTTCTCCGGCGCGGCGGCTTCGCTCGCCCCGGTCGCCGCTCCCGTGGTCGCGGCCGGGGTTTCGGGCGGGGGGAGCGTTTCTCCCCGGAGCAGCCGGTCGACGTCGTCGCCGGAGATGGTCTCGCGCTCGAGCAGGGCCCGGGCCACGGCCTCCAGGGCGTCGCGCTCGTCCTCCAGGATGGACCGGGCCCGGCGGTAGGCCGATTCCACGATCTTGCGCACCTCGGCGTCGATCTGGCGCGAGGTCTCCTCGCTGAAGTTCTTGTGGTGCACGAGGTCCTTGCCGAGGAAGATCTCGTTGTCGCGCTCGCCGTAGGAAAGCGGGCCCAGCACTTCGCTCATGCCCCAGGAGCAGACCATCTTGCGGGCCATGTTGGTGGCCCGTTCGATGTCGTTGCCCGCGCCCGTGGTCATCTGGTTGAGCACGAGCTCCTCGGCCACGCGGCCGCCCATGAGCACGGCCAAGTTGTTTTGCAGGAATTCGCGCGAGTAGTTGTGCCGGTCGTCGGTGGGCAGCTGCATGGTGATGCCGAGGGCCATGCCGCGCGGGATGATGGAGACCTTGTGCACGGGGTCGGTGCCGGGGAGCTTGCGGGCGACCAGGGCGTGGCCGGCCTCGTGGTAGGCGGTGGTGCGCTTCTCCTCGTCGGTGAGGATGAGGCTTCTGCGCTCCTTGCCCATGAGCACCTTGTCCTTGGCGTGCTCGAAGTCGGCCATGTCCACCCGGTCCTTGTTGACCTTGGCGGCCTGCAGGGCGGCCTCGTTGACGAGGTTTTCCAGGTCCGCCCCGGAAAAGCCCGGCGTGCCCCGGGCCAGGACGTCGAGATTGACGTCCGGGGACAGCGGCGAGCGGCGGGAGTGGACCTCGAGGATGCGCCGGCGGCCGCGCACGTCGGGGGTGGGCACCACGACCTGGCGATCGAAGCGGCCCGGGCGCAAAAGCGCCGGGTCCAGGACGTCGGGGCGGTTGGTGGCGGCGATGAGGATGACGCCCTCGTTGGATTCGAAGCCGTCCATCTCGACGAGCAGCTGGTTGAGGGTCTGCTCGCGCTCGTCGTGGCCGCCGCCGAGGCCCGCGCCGCGCTGGCGGCCCACGGCGTCGATCTCGTCGATGAAGATGAGGCAGGGAGCGTTCTTCTTGCCCTGCATGAAGAGATCCCGCACGCGCGCCGCGCCCACGCCGACGAACATCTCCACGAAGTCGGAACCCGAGATGGAGAAGAAGGGCACCCCGGCCTCGCCGGCAACAGCCCGGGCGAGCAGGGTCTTGCCCGTGCCGGGCGAGCCCACGAGCAGCACGCCCTTGGGGATGCGCCCGCCCAGGCGGGTGAACTTCTTGGGGTCGGACAGGAACTGCACCACCTCGGTGAGCTCCTCCTTGGCCTCGTCCACGCCGGCCACGTCCTCGAAGGTCACCCGGGTGGACTCCTGGGTGATCATCCGGGCCCGCGATCGGCCGAAGTTCATGGCCCGTCCGCCGCCGTTCTGCATCTGGCGCATGAAGAAGATCCACACGCCGACGAGCAGCAGCATGGGGAACCAGGACACGAGCAGCGTCATGTACCAGGGCGATTCCTCGTCCGGCTCGGCCATGACCTCGATCTTTTTCTGCATGAGGGTGGAGACGAGGGAAGGATCCTCCGGGGCGTAGGTCAGGAACTTGCCGCCGCCGGTGGTCACGCCGGAAATCTTCGGTCCCTGGATCTTCACGGAGACCACGTCTCCGGCGTTCACCTTCTGCATGAAGTCGGAATAGGAAAGCTTGGCGCTTTGCGTCTGCGGCTGGTTGAACAGATTGAACAAGACGACCATGACCAGGGAGATGGCCGCCCAAAGCATGAGATTTTTCGCGAAACTGTTCAAACTGGGGTCCTCCAGGGGACGGGCGGGGATGGGAGAGGCCCGCGTGTTGTAGGGGTCAAGGCCATACCACAGGCCCGCCGGACCTGTCCACGCGACAGGGCGGCGGCCCGCGGCCGTCCGCGGGCCTTTCGGAAAACCTCGGGCAAGGCTTGCCAAGGATTGCGATGCTTCATATTGTCGTGAACAATAAGCGTTGCGAACGCACCCGGCAAGGAGCGGCGATGACGCCCAAACGCATTTTGACCGTGGACGACGCCCAAAGCGTGCGATCGCTCGTGTCCAGGGCCCTGGCCAAGGCCGGCTACGACATCGTCGAGGCCGTGGACGGCGCGGACGCCCTGGACAAGGTCGCAGACGGCGTGGACATGGTCATCACCGACATCAACATGCCCGGCATGGGCGGGCTCGAGCTTCTGGGCCAACTGCGCCGGCGGCCCGACACCAAGTTCACGCCGGTCATCGTCCTGACCACCGAATCCCAGCGCGACATGCGCCAGCGCGCCGTGGCCGCCGGCGCGACCGGCTGGATCGTCAAGCCCTTCGACCCGGGGAGCCTCGTGGCCCTGGTGCGGCGCTACCTCGCCTGACATGGGCCGCGACGCCCCGCCCCGCCTTCTCGCGCCGGCCGACGGCGACGCCGGCCTCGTCTCCATGGACGCCGCGGCCGTGCTCTTCCACGACGCGCCCCTGGCCGTGTACCTGCGCGGCCAGGACGGAGCCTTCCTCGAAGTCAACAAGGCCATGGCCCAGCTTTTCGGCTACGACGCGCCCGAGGACTTTCTCGCGGCCATGACCGACGTCCCGGAGCAGCACTACCTCGACGCGGACATCCGGCAGGCCCTGCTGGACGACCTGGCCCTGGCCGGCTTCGTCACGGGCCGCCAGTACCAGGCCATCGGCCGGGACGGCTTCGTGCTGTGGGTGGAGGAGTCGGCCCGCCGCATCGCCTCCCCAGCCGGCGAGACCTATTATTTCGGCTACCTGCGCGACGTCACGGCCGAGAAGAGCACCAGCTGGGCCCTCAGCGAAGCCGAGGAGAAGTACCGGGCCATCTTCGAGCACGCCGTGGAGGGGCTCTTCCAGATGACGCCGGCCGGACGCTTCGTCACGGTCAACGACGCCCTGCGCCGCATGCTGGCCTTCCCTTCGGCCGAGGCCCTGACCGAGGACCCCCAGGCCGCCCTGCGCCTCTTCCCCGACCCGGGGGACCACGAGGCCCTGCTGCGCGCCCTGGAGTCCGAAGGCGTCGTGCGGGGATTGGAAGTGGCGCTGCGCCGGGGCGACGGCGAGGCCATCTGGGCCTCATTCCACGCCCGGGCCGTGCGCGACGGCCAGGGCCGGACGGTGCTCGTCGAGGGCTCCATGGTGGACGTCACCGAGCGCCGCCGCTCCCAGGAGCAACTGCACGCCAGCCTCTCGCGCACGCGGCGCCTTTTTCACGAAACCGTGACCGCCCTGTCCAAGACCGTCCGTTTCCGCGACCCCTACACCGCCGCCCACCAGGACAACGTGGCCCGGCTGGCCGCGGCCATGGCCCGGGTCATGGGCCTGTCCGAGGACGCCGCGGCCGGCATCGGCGTGGCCGGGCAACTCCACGACATCGGCAAGATCGTGGTGCCGGTGCGCTACCTGTGCAAGCCCGGCCGGCTGGTGGGGCTCGAGTGGGAGTTCATGCGCCAGCATGCCCAGGCCGGCTACGAAATCCTCAAGGAGATCGACTTTCCCTGGCCCGTGGCCGAAATCGTCTGGAGCCACCACGAGCGGCTCGACGGCACGGGCTATCCCCGGGGCATCGGCGCGGCGGACATGGGCGTGGGAGCCCGCATCCTGGCCGTGGCCGACGTGCTGGACGCCATGGCCTCCCATCGTCCCTACCGCCCGGCCCTCGGGGTCGCCTCGGCCTTCGAGGTCCTCGTGGAAGGCTGCGGCACGGCCTTCGACCCCGCCGCCGTGGCCGCCGCCCGGGCCGTGATCGGCGAGGGCGTGGTCCGCTACTGACGCCCGCCCTTCCCCCTTTTTCGACGCACCATCTTGTCGAACAATTTTGTCGCTCAAAAAGCGACATTTTTGTTTCGAACCACTGCTATCGCTGTTTCTCCACATCATTCATTTCTCATTTTTTCTTTAATTTCATTATATTACATGAATCGCGTCACGACTTTCCTGGCGTGGCATGACTCTTGCCAAGGAGGGTACCATCTTACTTTTGCAGCAGGAGGCATTACAAAATGCGCAAGATCGCTATCTACGGCAAGGGCGGCATCGGCAAGTCCACCACCACCCAGAACACGGTCGCGGGCCTGGCGGAAATGGGCAAGAAGGTCATGGTCGTGGGCTGCGATCCCAAGGCCGACTCCACCCGCCTGCTCCTGCACGGTCTGGCCCAGAAGACCGTTCTCGACACCCTGCGCGAGGAAGGCGAGGACGTCGATCTCGACGACATCCTCAAGGAAGGCTACGGCGGCACCATGTGCACCGAATCCGGCGGCCCCGAGCCCGGCGTCGGCTGCGCCGGCCGCGGCATCATCACCTCCATCAACCTCCTCGAGCAGCTCGGCGCCTACGAGGAAGAAAAGCACCTCGACTACGTGTTCTACGACGTCCTCGGCGACGTCGTGTGCGGCGGTTTCGCCATGCCCATCCGCGACGGCAAGGCCGAGGAGATCTACATCGTCTGCTCCGGCGAGATGATGGCCATGTACGCCGCCAACAACATCTGCAAGGGCATCGTCAAGTACGCCGACACCGGCGGCGTGCGCCTGGGCGGCATCATCTGCAACAGCCGCAAGGTCGACCAGGAAAAGGAAATGATCGAGGAGCTGTGCCGTCAGCTCGGCACCCAGATGATCCACTTCATGCCGCGTGAAAACCAGGTCCAGCGCGCCGAGATCAACCGCAAGACCGTCATCGACTACTCGCCCGAGCATCCCCAGGCCGACGAATACCGCGCCCTGGCCAGAAAGATCGACGCCAACGACATGTTCGTCATTCCCAAGCCCATCGAGATCAACACCCTGGAAAAGCTGCTCATCGACTTCGGCATCTCCAACTAGCCGACGCCGATCCGAACCATCCACCGCAACCACGCACGCTAACGCAAGGAGCTTCGATATGCAGACCATGGTGAGAGCCATCGTTCGTCCCGAGAAATGCGATGACGTCCTGGCCGCCCTGATGGACGCCGGCTTCCCGGCGGTGACCAAGTTCAACGTGGCCGGTCGCGGCAAGCAGCGCGGCATCAAGATCGGCGAGATCCAGTACGACGAGATCCCCAAAGTCATGCTGATCTGCGTCGTGGACGACAAGGACAAGGAATTCATGATCAAGACGATCATGGAAAGCGCCCGCACCGGCGCCAAGGGCGCCTTCGGCGACGGCAAGATCTTCGTGAGCCCCGTGGAAGAGATGTACACCATTTCGTCCGGTGTGAAGGAAGCCTAGGGAGGGCGTCATGAAGGAGATCATGGCGGTTATCCGCATGAACAAGATGAACCAGACCAAGAAGGCCCTGGCCGACGCGGGCATCCCGGCCTTCGTGGCCCGCGAGGGCTACGGACGCGGCAAGGGTCTGGTCAACCAGGAAGTGCTCGAGGGCGCGGCCGCGGGCAACGAGGAGGCCATCGCCCTGCTCGGCGCCAAGGGCCGCCTCTACCCCAAGCGCATCATCTCCCTGGTGGTGCCCGACGACAAGGTCACGCCCGCCGTGGACGTCCTGATATCCGTCAACAAGACCGGCCAGGCCGGCGACGGCAAGATCTTCGTGATGCCCGTCTCCGATTCCATCCGCGTCCGGACCGGCGAAGACGGCGACGCGGCCATCGTCTAGGCGAGCGCGCGGACGTCCCCGGACCGTTACAGAGCTAATGAGGAAGCACTGAGATGAGCACCAAGCCCACCAACGTCGAAGAGATCAAGAAGGAATTGATCGCCAAGATGCCCACCAAGGTCGCGCGCAAGCGGGCCAAGGCCATGACCACGGGCGGAGAGGGCGGCGAGATTCCCGAAATCCAGGCCAACGTCCGCACCATCCCGGGCATCATCACCCAGCGCGGCTGCACCTACGCCGGCTGCAAGGGCGTGGTTCTCGGCCCCTCGCGCGACATCGTCAACCTCACCCACGGCCCCATCGGCTGCGGCTTCTACTCCTGGCTCACCCGCCGCAACCAGACCGACGCCGGCCCCGACGGGGAGAACTTCATCCCCTACTCCTTTTCCACGGACATGACCGAGCACGACATCGTGTTCGGCGGCATGAAGAAGCTGGCCGCGGCCATCCAGGAAGCCTACGACAACTTCCATCCCCGGGCCATCTCCATCTTCTCCACCTGCCCGGTGGGCCTCATCGGCGACGACATCCACTCCGTGGCCCGGCAGATGCAGGAGAAGCTCGGCATCACCGTCTTCGCCAACTCCTGCGAAGGCTACAAGGGCGTGTCCCAGTCCGCCGGCCACCACATCGCCAACAACCAGATCATGAAGCACATCATCGGCACCGATGACGACACGCCCGTCGAAGGCAAGTTCAAGGTGAACATGCTCGGCGAGTACAACATCGGCGGCGACGCCTTCGAGATCGAGCGTCTGCTCGAGAAGTGCGGCTTCACCCTGGTGGCCACCTTCTCCGGCAACTCCACGGTCGACTCCTTCCGCTACGCCCACAAGGCCGACCTCAACACCGTCATGTGCCACCGCTCGCTCAACTACGTGGCCGAGATGATGGAAACCAAGTTCGGCATCCCCTGGATCAAGGTGAACTTCATCGGCGCCGAGGCGTCGGCCAAGTCCCTTCGCCGCATGGCCGCCTACTTCGAGGACCAGGAACTCATGGACCGGGTCGAGAAGGTCATCGCCGAGGAGATGCTCGAGGTCAAGAAGGTCGTGGACGCCGTCCGGCCGCGCACCCAGGGCAAGTCCGCCATGCTCTTCGTCGGCGGCTCCCGGGCCCACCACTACCAGGAGCTCTTCGGCGAGCTCGGCATGCAGATCCTCGGCGCGGGCTACGAGTTCGCCCACCGCGACGACTACGAAGGCCGCCACGTGCTGCCCACCATCAAGGTGGACGCCGACTCCCGCAACATCGAGGAACTGGAGATCGAGCCGGATCCGAACCGCTACCAGCCCCGCAAGACCGCCGAGGAGCTCGAGGCGCTCAACGCCAAGGGTCTGGACTTCAAGGGCTACGAGGGCATGATGGGCATGATGGCCAAGGACTCCATGGTCATCGACGACATCAACCACTACGAGACCGAAAAGCTCATCGAGATGCTCAAGCCCGACATCTTCTGCGCCGGCATCAAGGAAAAGTACATCATCCAGAAGATGGGCATCCCGCTCAAGCAGCTGCACAACTATGACATCGGCGGCCCCTACGCCGGGTTCAAGGGCGCCATCAACTGGTACCACGACATCGACCGCATGGTGAACACCAAGGTGTGGGACCTCATGAAGGCTCCCTGGCAGCAGGGCGGCCCCGAGCTGGAAGCCAGCTACGTCGCCGTATAACCACGCTCATCGCAAGATAAGGAACGCATCATGGCTCTTCTGAGACATACCACCGGCGAGATCAAGGAACGCAAGGCGCTCACCGTCAACCCGGCCAAGACCTGCCAGCCCATCGGCGCGATGTACGCGGCGCTCGGCGTGCGGGGCTGCTTCCCCCACAGCCACGGGTCCCAGGGCTGCTGCGCCTACCACCGCTCCACCCTCACGCGGCACTTCAAGGAGCCGGTGATCGCGGGCACCTCGTCCTTCACCGAAGGCTCCTCGGTCTTCGGCGGCCAGTCCAACCTGATCTCGGCCATCGACAACATCTTCACCATCTACGATCCCGAGACCATCGCCATCCACACCACCTGCCTGTCCGAGACCATCGGCGACGACCTGCTGCAGATCTCGCAGAAGGCCAGGGACGACGGCAAGGTGCCGGCCGGCAAGCACATCATCTACGCCAGCACCCCGAGCTACGTCGGCACCCACGTCACCGGCTACGCCAACATGGTCAAGGGCATCCTCAAGGGCTTCGTGAAGAAGACCGGGACGCCCAACGGCAAGGTCAACGTCATCCCGGGCTTCTGCGAGCCCTCGGACATGGCCGAGATGCGCCGCCTGGCCGCCATGATGGGCATCGACGTCGTCATGGTGCCCGACACCAACGGCGTGCTCAACGGGCCGCTGACCGGCCACTACGAGATGTATCCCAAGGGCGGGGCCACGCCCGAGGAGATCGCCTCCATGGGCGACGCCAAGGGCACCATCGGCCTGGGCCGCTGGGCCGTCACCGACGCCGTCAACTACCTGGACGCCGAGTTCAAGGTGCCGGGGACCATCCTCGGCCTGCCCATCGGCCTGCTGGCCACGGACCGCTACGTGGACGCCCTGCGCAAGATGGCCGGCGTGGCCGTGCCCGAGTCCGTCAACTTCGAACGCGGCCAGGTCGTGGACGTCATTTCCGACTACAGCCAGTACTTCTATGGCAAGAAGGTGGCCCTGGCCGGCGACCCCGACCAGCTGCTGGCCCTGGTCGAATTCTGCGTCACGCTCGGCATGATCCCGGCCTACACCGTGACCGGCACGGCCGGAAAGTACTTCGACGAGCGCATGGCCGAGCTGCTCAAGGACGTGCCCTACGAGTGCAAGTACAAAAACGGCGAACAGGCCGACATGTACCTGCTGCACCAGTGGATCAAAAACGACCCGGTGGACCTGCTCATCGGCAACACCTACATGAAGTACATCGCCCGCGACGAGGACATCCCGCTGATCCGCCACGGCTTCCCCATCCTCGACCGCGTCGGCCACCAGTACTTCCCGTCCGTCGGCTACTCCGGCGCCATGCGCCTGATGGACAAGTTCCTCGGCGCCATCATGGACCGCCAGGACCGCGACGCCCCCGAGACCCGCTTCGAACTCCAGATGTAGCAACCTGAACCGCAAGCGACACCGCAAAGGGAGACGAGACGCATGGCCATCGAAAAGCCCAAATACCTGATCAACGTCTGCGCCAGCTTTCGCGTCAAGGGCGAGGCCAAGGGCATCTGCCACAAGAAAGGTTCGCACAACCTGCTGGGCTACATCGAGGAAGGCATCCTCGACCGGGACATCGACGCCCGGGTCGTGAGCACCGGCTGCATGAAGCAGTGCGAGGAAGGCCCGATCATCGTGGTGATGCCGGAGAACTGGTGGTACCGGGCCGTCGACAGCGAGGAAAAGGTCGACGAGATCCTCGACGCCCTGGAAAACGGGGAAGCCTGCGAGGACCACCTGCTGCCCTAGCGTCCCCCTTCCCTCCCACGGAGGATTCGGGAACACGGCACGATCCGCACGACGGTTTGCCAACCGCTTGGATGGACTCCCATAAAAAAGCCGCCCCGCTGTCACGGACCAGCGGGGCGGCTTCGTTTTTTTTCGCGGCGTCGGGCAGTCAGGACGCCTCGCCCTTGCGGGAGCGCTTGACCGCGTACATGGACCGGTCGGCCTGCTCCACCAGGGCGTCGAGCTCCGAGGCGTCGTCAGGGAAAAGCGCCAGGCCGATGCTGGCCTCGATGGGCAGCGCGACGTCCTCGAAGGCGAAGGGCAGGCTGATTTCCAGCGCCATCCGGTCGGCCACCCGGGCCGCGCCGCCGCGGTCCTCGAGTTGCGACAGGACCACGCCGAACTCGTCGCCGCCGAGCCTGGCCACGGTGTCGGACTCCCGGGCCGCCCGGTGGATGCGCCGGGCGAACTCGCGGATGGCGGCGTCGCCCGCCCGGTGGCCGAAATTGTCGTTGATGGCCTTGAGCCCGTCCATGTCCAGGTTGAGGATGGCGACAGGCCGGGACTGCCGCCTGGCCAGGGCCAGGGCCTGGCGCAGCCGGTCGTAGAACAGCGCCCGGTTGGCCAGTCCGGTCAGCAGGTCGTGGGTGGCCCGGTGGTAGAGGGCGTCGGCCTCGTAGCGCGCGCAGTGGAACATCGAGGCCGCGATCAGCTCCGAAAGCAGGCGCAGGATGGCGACATGCCCGTCGGTGAAAAAGCCGACCCCGGGCGAGGCGATCTTCAGCACCCCGACCACGGTCTCTTGATGGAAAAGCGGCGCCACGACCATGGAACGCAGCCCCACCTTGCGGCAGGCCTCGCGATCGACCCGGTCGTCCGTTTCGCAGTCCTGGCATTGCAGGATCGAGGTGGTCTCGATGCAGAGTCCGGAAAGGCTGCCGCGACGCCGCAGACGCAGGCCGAGCTGGGCCCCGGCCATGCCCGAGGCCGCCCGGTAGACCATCTCGTCGCCCTCGGCCAGTTCGACGATGGCTCCGGCCGCACTGGTCAAATCCTGCAATTGTTCGGCGACGAACGACAGCACGCTGCCGAGGTCGTGGCCGAGTTTGACGATATCCGTTTGTAAATTTATTATTCGCAACAATGTATCAGAAGAGAGGTTTGGTACTGCTGTCGGGACGGTCATGGGACACCCTTGTAGCATTGCGGCGGCGTTGCGATCGTACTCGATCGTTTCCGCAACGTCCTACGGCATACTAGAGTAACGCGCAAGACAATGCGCCAGGGAGGCCGCAAAGCGAGCGTCCCCATCCCCCGACGGCCCGACGAGGGGGACCGTCGGAGGATGGAGCGGGGAAGCCGGAAAGGGGAAGGCGTCCGTCAGATGCCGCCGCCGTCGGCGATGAGCACGCCGCCGGGGTTTTGCTGCACCAGCCGCGAATAGGGCGGCACGTCGGTCGTCACCCAGACGTTGCCGCCCACCACCGAGCCCTTGCCGATGGTGATGCGGCCAAGGACCGTGGCCCCGGAGTAGACGACCACGTCGTCCTCCACCACGGGATGGCGGGGAATGCCCTTGACGAGCTTGCCCTCGGCGTCCTTGGGGAAGCTTTTGGCCCCGAGCGTCACGCCCTGGTACAGGCGCACGCCCTCGCCGATGACGCAGGTCTCGCCGATGACCGTGCCCGTGCCGTGGTCGATGAAGAACCGCCGGCCGATGGTCGCGCCGGGGTGGATGTCGATGCCCGTGGCCGAGTGGGCCATCTCGGTGATGATGCGCGGAATGAGGTCCACGCCGAGGAGGTGGAGTTCGTGGGCCACGCGGTAGTGGGTCAGCGCCGTGAGGCTCGGGTAGCAGAAGATGGTCTCGCCGGGGCTCCTGGAGGCCGGATCGCCCTCGAAGGCGGCCTGGGCGTCCTCGGAAAGCGTCTCGCGGATGTCGGGCAGGCGCATGAGGAAGTCGCCGGCCAGGGACTTGGCCCGGTCCTCGCAGTCCTGGCAGTTGCCGGCCCGGTCGAGTTCGCAGAAAAAACAGTAGCCGCGCCGCACCTGGTCCGTGAGCAGCCGCGAGATGGCGTCGAGGTTGGCCCCGATGTGGAAGCGCATGTTCTCCGGGGTGATGTCGGAGTGGCCGAAATAGCCCGGGAAGATCACCGCCCGCAGGCGCTGCATGATCTCGGCCAGCACCGGGATCGAGGGCATGGGCTCGTCGTGCAGGGGGCGGTGGTAGACCTTCTGGTAGGAGGCCTCCTCGCAGAGCATCTCGGCCACCCACTCCACGGCCGTGCGCTTCTTGGCCCGGGGAAGCTTGCCGTGCTGCGCGGTCATCACGACTCCTCGGCGAAAAGCGGCGTGGACAGGTAGCGCTCGCCCGTGTCGCACACCACGAACACCACGAGCTTGCCGGCGTTTTCCGGCCGCTTGGCGATCTCGATGGCGGCGAAGGCATTGGCCCCGGAGGAGATGCCGCAAAGGACGCCCTCCTCGCGCATGAGCCGGCGGGCCGTGCCGAGCGCGTCCTCGTTTCTGACCGGAAAGACCTCGTCCACCAGGCCCATGTCCAGCACCTCGGGCACGAACCCGGCCCCGATGCCCTGGATGGCGTGCAGCCCGGGCTTGCCCCCGGAAAGCACCGGCGAGGAGGCCGGCTCCACGGCCACGGCCCGGAGTCCGGGCTTCTTGGCCTTGATGGCCCGGGCCACGCCCGTGAGCGTCCCGCCCGTGCCCACGCCGGCCACGAACACATCCACCAGGCCGTCGGTGTCCTCCCAGATCTCCAGGCCCGTGGTCCGGGCGTGGGCCTCGGGGTTGGCCGGGTTGGAGAACTGCATGGGCATGAACGCCCCGGGCAGCTCGGCCAGAAGCGCCTTGGCCTTCTCCACCGCCCCGCGCATGCCCTGGGCGGCCGGGGTGAGGACCAGCTCCGCCCCGAAGCCCCGCAGAAGGGCCCGGCGCTCCACGCTCATGGATTCGGGCATGGTGAGGACGAGCCGGTAGCCGCGCACGGCGCACATGAACGCCAGGCCCACGCCGGTGTTGCCCGAGGTGGGCTCCACCACGATCGCGCCCGGGCCGATCTTGCCCTCGCGCTCGGCGGCCCGGATCATGGCCACGCCGATGCGGTCCTTGACCGACGAGCAGGGGTTGAACGATTCGAGCTTGGCGGCCACCCGGGCCAGGCAGCCCTCGGCCAGCCGGGTCAGCCAGACCATGGGCGTGGCCCCGACGAGTTCGGTCATATCGGCGGCGATGCGCATCGCGTGCTCCTTGGCGAGGTTTCGCGGCCCGGGCGCGTCCACGACCCGGCCGGGCGGGGCGAGCATAGCGCATTCGCGGCCCGGCCGCATCCCCGCCGTGACCGCGGGCCGCCGCGGCCGGGCCGCGGCGAAAGGGCTTGACGCTGGCCGCGTTTTCAGGGACGTCATGCCCCGTTGGCCCTCGAAACGCCTTCCGCCGGCCCGTCCCGGAGCCGGCCCCGCAAGCCGCCCTGTCCCGGGCAAGACCGCCATGCGCTTCAAACCCGTCTTCTACACCTGTCTGATCCTGGCCGCCCTGGCCGCCGGCCTCTTTTTCGAGACGCTCTCCCCCGCCCGGCGCATCGACGCCTGGACGTCCGACCTGTGGCACGTGCTGGCCGGCAGGCGCGCCGAGCCGCAACGCGTGGCCGTGGCGCTCCTCGACGACGAGGCGCTCGCCGCCGAGCCCGACCGGCCCCTGGTCTTCTGGGGACCGCTGTACGCCAAGGTGCTGGCCGTGCTGCGCCAGGTGGGCGTGGCGGCCGTGGGCATGGACATCCAGCCGGCGCTGTCCCCGGTCACCTGGATGGACATGATCGGGGCCGAGGCCAGCCGCGACTTCGACCGCCAGTTCATGCTGGAGCTGGCCAAGGGCAAGGTCGTCCTGGCGGCGAGCGTCTCCACGGAGTCCGGCGAGGCGGCCTTCAGCCTGCCGGCCACGGACTACCTCATCGCCCTGCCCGGCCACGAGGCGGACCTCGGGCTCACCAACGTGCCGCTCGACCGCGACGGCGTGGTTCGCCGCTTCGCCCCGGCCCTTTTCGCCGAGGGCGAGCCGCGCCTGTCCTTCGCCACGGCTTTGGCCAAAAAGGCCGATCCCAACGCCCCCGGCCTGGCCGGCATCGACGCCAAAAGCGCCCTCGTCCCCCGGCCCATCCCGTTTCTCGGGCCGCCCGAGACCTTCCGCCACCTGAGCTTCGCCAGGCTCCTCGCCCCGGACGCGGCCAACGACCCCGAAGTGCGCGCCCTGGCCGGCAAGGTGGTGATCCTCGGCATCGACATCCACGGGGCCCACGACCGCCTGGCCTCGCCCTACTCCCTGCCCCTTTTCGGCGCGCCACGGGAATTCATGCCCGGCCCGGAGATCCACGCCAACATCGTGGAGGCCCTGCTTACCGGCCGCACGCTGGCCGTGGCCGGAAGCGGCGCGGCGGCCCTGGCCTGGCTGCCGCTGCTCGGCCTGTGCGCCCTGGCCTGCGCCCGGCTCCATCCCGGGCCCTCGGCCCTGGCCGCCCTGGCCTGCCTGCTGGGCTCCTTCGGCCTCGGCTACCTGCTTTTCCTCGGCGGCCGGGTCCTGCCCCTGGCCGGCTGCGACCTGGGCCTGGGGCTCATCTGGTCCGGGGCCAACGCCGTACGCCTCACGCGCGGCGAGCGGGAAAAGGCCCACATCCGCCACGCCTTCGGCAAGTACGTGTCCGAGGCGGCCATCGCCGGCATCCTGGAAAGCGGCCAGCCGCCGGCCCCGGGCGGCTCCCTGGCCACGGTCACCATCCTTTTTTCCGATATCCGCAATTTCACGACATTAAGTGAAAAGCTCTCGCCGCAGGAAGTGGTCGAACTCTTGAACGCCTACTTCTCCAAGGTCTGCGACATCATCCTGGCCCATGGCGGCATGATCGACAAATTCATCGGCGACGCGGTCATGGCCGTGTTCGGCGCGCCCCTGGCCGATCCCCGCCATGCCCGCCAAGCCCTGGCCACCGCCCTTGGCATGATTGATGCCTCCAGGGAATTCGAGGGCTGGATGCGCCAAAGATTTCCGCAGCTCGGCGACTGGGACTTCCGCATCGGCGTGGGCCTGCACGCCGGGCCGGCCGTCGTCGGCAACATCGGCTCGCGCCAGCGCCTGGACTTCACGGTCATCGGCGACACGGTCAACACGGCCTCACGCCTGGAAGGCTTCACCAAGGTCATGGGCGCGCCGGTGGTGGCCAGCCGCACGGTTGTGGAACTGGCCGGTCCGGGCGTACGGACAGGCAAAAGCGAGAACGCCGTGGTCAAGGGCAAGAGCGAACCCGTGCCCGCCCTGGAGATCCTGGGCTTATCCGATGCGTAACAAAGGAGCCGTCATGTTTCGGTCCGTTTTCCTTTTTCTGAACCTGGCCCTGGCCGCCCTCGCCTGGTGCGCCCCGGCCCTGGCCGAGGCCCCGCGCCTGGTCTGCCTCGTCTCGGCCCTGTCCGGCCAGGCCACCCTCTCCCCGGCTGAAGGCGGCAAGAAGCCCCTGGAGGTCTTCACCCGGCTGCGCGAGGGCGAGCGCATCGACCTGGGCCGCGGGGCCGAGGCCCAGCTCGCCTTTCTGCAAAAGGGCGTGCGCGAGACCTGGACCGGCCCGGCCACGGTGGTCATCACCGCCGCCGGCGGCCAGAGCGCGGACAGCGAAACGCCGCCCGCCGTGGAAAAGCTGCCCCTGCGCGCCCGCCCCGCCGGCGGCGCGGCCTCGTCCATCCTGACCGAGGCCGGCGAACAGGCCACGGCCCAGGTGAAGACCCGCGAGGTGGCCGTGCCCGAGGACAAGACCTTAAGCGACGAGGAGCGCGCGGAACTGGCCGCCGTGGAGCAGCAGGTCGCCGCCATGCGCGCGGCGGTCGCACCCGGCGACGTGTCCCCGGACATCGTGCTCCTGGAAGAACTCTCGCGCCTGGGGCAGCAGCGCCGCGTAAACGAGGAACTGCGCCGGCTGCGCGAAGCCCACCCGGACAACGCCGCCCTGGCCGCCTGGGGCGCGCAACCGGAGCAATAGAGGAAGAGGCGGGAGGGGAAGCCTCCGGCGG
>JAEWCY010000137.1 GCA_023390395.1 Pseudomonadota bacterium
CCGCCGGAGGCATCTTCACCATGCATATCGTACGTAAAATCGCATCGCCCCTTGGCCCGGTCGCCTTTACGTCCGAGGCGGCGGGCGCGCCTGTGGAGGGCGACGCCACCGGGTTGACCTACGGCAGGTATTTCGAGGCCCTCGAAGCCTTCGTGTCCGAGGACGGGTTCGCGCCCCTGCGTCGCGCCCTGGCGGCCCTGGGCCGAAAAGGCGGCCTCGACGGCGCGCGCGAGGTCGTGCTGCGGGCCGAGAAGCACGGCGCGCTCTACCATCCGGCCAGCTGCACGGTCCGGTTCCCGGACGGCGAGGTCGTCTGCTGCGTCAACGTGGCCGCCGCGCCCGTGGCCGTGGCCTGTCTGGAGGCCGAAAGCGGCCTGCTGGAGACGTTGCGCGAGCGTTTCGCGCCGGAATTCCTGCCCCGCCCCCTGGCCTGCGCCCGGGTGGAGGGCCTGGGCATGCTGCTCGAGGAGTGGTTCGCCGGGTTCCACGAATTCCACCAGGACGGCGCGGGCCGGGTGCGGCTGTGGGATTTCGACGCCGGCGAGCGGCTGCTCGATGCGGCCGAGGCGGCGGCGCTTTACGGCGAGGCGGCCCGCATCCTGACCCGCTATTACGATCCGGCCACCGGCGCGTCCATCGGCCCCTGGCACCACGCGGCCGGGGACTTCGTGGCCCGGGCCGGCGCGCACGGCCTGGCCGTGCGCCTGATCACCGTGCGCGGCCACGGCGCGGCGCGGGCCTTCACCGAGGCCGGCCCCATGGCCGAGCGCCTGGCCGGGTTGTCCTTTTTCACCAACATGACCATGCGGATGCGCCTGGACCGGGTGGACGGCGTGGGCGCGCTCGTCCTGGCCGACGCCGGCCTGGTCGAGGCCATCGTGTCCGGCTTCGCCCGGGCGCTTGGCGAGCGCGAGGATGTGGGCGACGGGGGCCTGGGGCTGCTCGATTTCCTGGGTTCCTTTTCCGCCGAGGAGCTGGCCGGGGCCGGGGTCCAGCTCATGGAGGCGTGTCCGGCCGAGGAGCGGGCGCTTCTCGAAGCCGCCTGGCCCGGGCACGCTGCGGCCCTGGTGGCGGGCCTGGCCCGGATATGACCGCCGGGCCTCCCGCGCCGCGATATCTCTGCGCCGTGGTGGAGGCCTCGGGCCGGACGCGGGCCGACGCCTCCCCGGCCGTCGTGCCCTGGTGGAGCTTCACCAAGACGCTCATCGCCGCCAGTGTGCTGCTCCTGGTCGAGGAGGGCCGGCTTTCCCTCGACAACCGGCTCGGGGAGCATCCCTTCACCGTGCGCCAGTTGCTCGCCCACCGCTCGGGCCTTGGCGACTACGGCGGCCGGCCCGAATACGGCCGGGCCGTGTCCCGGGGCGACGCGCCCTGGCCGGACGCGGCCATCCTGGCCCTGGTCCCGCCGCGAAACCTCCTGTTTCCGCCCGGCGAAGGCTTCGCCTATTCCAACGTCGGCTACCTGCTGCTGCGCCGCCTGGTCGAATCGGTCACGGGCCAGGACATGGGCGCGGTCCTTTCGCAGCGCGTGCTGCGGCCCCTGGGGCTTGCCGGGTCGAGGCTGGCCGAGGGCCCCGAGGACATGGCGGCGACGGCCTTCCCCGGAACCTGGGGCTACCATCCGGGCTGGTGCTATCACGGCACGATCGTCGGCCCGGTCGCGGAGGCGGCCCTGGCCCTGCACCGGCTGCTGCGCGGCGATCTGCTGTCGGGGGCGTCCCTGGCCGCCCTGCGCCGGCCCTATGCCCTGGACGACGGCGTCGCCCCGCCGCCCTGGCGGCAGGCCGGCTATGCCCTGGGGCTCATGCGCGGCACGCTGGCCGACGCGACGCTCTCCCGCCATGCGGCGGTCCTGGGCCACGGCGCGGGCGGGCCGGGTTGCCTGGGCGGCGTCTATCACGCGCCGGAGATACTGGACGGGCGCACCGTGGCGGTTTTCACCGACGCGTCGCAGCCCGGCGCGGTGGAAACCGCGGCGCTCGAACTGCTGACAACGCCCTGACGGGCGGTGGGCTTGTTTTCCTCAAGAATACGGCAGGCGCGGCGGCCAGCCCAGTGAGGCAACGGCGGCAGCTCAGGCGGCCGGGGGGGAACTGGCCAACTGCTTTTCTGCGGCGGTCAGGAGCCTGGCTGCGTCGGCCAGGCGGGGGTCTGCGGCCACGGCCCGCTTGGCGGCGCTCAGGGCCTCTTTCCAGTTGCCGCGCCGCGCCTGCACGTGGGCCATGGCCTGGTCGAGGAGCGGCGTCTTGATGCCCTTGCCGGCGGCCTCGGCCAGGATGCGCTCGGCAAGGGGCCATTCGTCGGCCTTGCCCGCCGCGGTCAGCAGGAAGTCGTAGGCCCGGGAGTTGTCCGGGGCCTCTTCGATGGCCCTTTTGACGTACTCCAGGGACGGCTTGAACTGGCCGGCGTCGATGAGCTTGCCGGCGAGCAGGGGGAAAAGGCCTTTCTCGTCCACGTAATCGGCCACGGCGGCCCGGAAGTTGCGCTGGGCTTCCAGCAGGTTGCCCTCGGCCAGGAGCTTGCTGCCCTTGATGATGGCGTGGTCGATGCGCAGCTTGCGCTCGCGCATGGCGTCGAGGCTCTCCCGGGTGATGTCGTCCTCGACCTTCTGGCTCAGATTGACGAGGAATACGGCGAGCTTGGGCTCCTGCCCTTTGGCGTAGGGGATGCCGTTCGGCGCGTACTTGAGGACGTGGGGGAGCTTGCTCAGGTTGGCGAAAGCCTCGCGCAGCTGCCCCTCGATGGACATGCGGTCCGTCCCGGGCAGCTTGACGGAAACGAAGGCGCGCAGGGCTTGGGTCACAAGCTGCACGGCGCGCAGTTCCTCGTTCTTGGCGTAGGCTGCCTTGGCCCTGGCCAGGTCCTCTCGGATGGATTTAGCGGATGGGGGCATGGCCATTCCTCGAGTCGGCAAACGGTTGCGCGGGGCGGCGTCGGCCTTGGCACGACAGGGCCGTCCGGACCCGAACTCGCCTGACGATAAGAAAGTTTCGCAGCGATGGAAAGCCCTGTTCCGGCGTCAATGCGCGTCTCCCCAGGTCCGGCCCACGCCCCAGTCCACGACCAGGGGCACGGCCAGGGACACCACCCCGGACATGAGCCCGGCCAGGCGCGCGCCGGCGGCCTTGCCCTCGCCTTCGGGCGTTTCCAGCAGCAGTTCGTCGTGGATCTGCAGGACCAGCACCGCCCGCAGCGAGGCGAGCCGCGCGTCGCCGTGGGCGGCCAGCATGGCCATCTTGATGATGTCGGCCGCGCCGCCCTGGACCACGGTGTTGATGGCCTGTCGCCGGGCCTGGGAGGCCAGTTGGGCGTTTCGCGACTCGATGTCCGGCAGGGGGCGGCGGCGTCCGGCCAGGGTGGAGACGAAGCCGTTGGCCCGGGCCGAATCCACGATGCCGTCGTAGAAGGCCGACAGGCCGGGCAGGCGCTCGAAGTACTTGGCGATGAAGGCCTTGGCCGCGTCGAGCTTGATGCCGAGGTCGCGCGAGAGCTTCTGCGGCCCCATGCCGTAGAGCAGGCCGAAGTTGATGGTCTTGGCCTGGCGGCGTTCGTCCCGGGTCACCTCGGCTTCGGCCTTGTCGAAGAGCAGCGACGCCGTGCGGGCGTGGATGTCCGCGCCCTCGGCGAAGGCGGTCAGCAGCGCCGGCTCCCGGGACAGGTGGGCCAGCACCCGTAGTTCGATCTGGGAATAGTCCGCCGCGACCAACAGGTTGCCCGGGCCGGCGACGAAACATTGGCGCATGCGTTGGCCGAGCTCGCCCCGGATGGGGATGTTCTGGAGGTTGGGGTTGGAGCTGGAGAGCCGGCCCGTGGCCGTGGCCAGGTTGTTGAGGGTGGTGTGGATGCGGCCCTTGGCGTCGGCCAGCCGGGGCAGGGGGTCGAGGTAGGTGGAGCGCAGCTTTTCGAGTTTGCGGAATTCCAGGATGCGGTCCAGCAGCGGATGCGCCCCGGCCAGGCGCTCCAGGGCCTCCTGGGAGGTGGAGGCCGCGCCGCCCGGGGTCTTGCCCTTGGGGGGCAGCCCCAGTTCGCCGAAAAGGATGTCCCCGAGCTGCTGGCTGGAGCGGGGATTGAAGGGCCGTCCGGCCAACCGGTGCAGGTCGGCCTCGATGTCCGCGAGCTTGTGCGACGTCTCGGCCCCGAAGGCGGCCAGGGACTTGACGTCCACGCCGATGCCGGCCCGTTCCATGGCCACCAGCACGGGCACCAGCGGCAGTTCCAGCCGGGCGGCCAAATCCGTGAGTCCGGCCGCCTCCAGCCGTCCGGCCAGGACGTCGGCCAGCCGGGCCGCTGCCCGGGCCGTGTCCGTGGGGTCCAGGTCGGCCGCGTCCACGGACGGGTCGGAGAACAGCAGGTCGCGCAGGCGGTCGAAGCCGTAGTTGCGCTGCTCGGGATTGAGCAGGTAGGCGGCCAGGCCCAAATCGAACCAGGCGGCGAGGGGAACGGCCTCGAAGGCCGTATCAAGGGAGAGCAGATCCTTGACCGACGGCACGGCCACGCGCTCGGCCTTGGCCAGAAGCGGGGCCAGCTCCGCCGGGGCGGCGTCCGTGGTCAGCTCGTCCCCGCCCAGGGACAGGGAAAAACCCGAGGCGACGGGAACCAGGGCCAGGCGGCGTCCGGAAAGTTCGGGCAGTTCGCCCACGGGCGTGCGCGGCGCCGTGACCGGCTTGGCCTCGGGCGCGACGTCGAAAAGGGACGGCCGGGCCGGATCCTTGGCCTTGGCCGGCTGGGGCGGCGGGGCCGCGCCGGCGGCCAGGGCTTCGGCCTCGCGGGCGAGCGTCCGGAATTCGTAGCTTTCGAGGAACTGGCGCAGGGCCTTGGACTCGATGGGCCGCACGGCTGTGTCGTCGAGGGTCGTTTCGGGCAGGATGTCCGTGCGCAGCCGGGTGAGTTCCCGGTAGGTGAAGACGTCCTCCAGCCGCGGCTCGATCTTGGCCCGGGCGGCCGGCTTGATCTCGTCCAGGTGGTCGCGCACCGCTTCCAGGGTGGGGAAGCGGCGCAGGATGTCCAGGGCGGTCTTGGGCCCGACGCCCGGCACGCCCGGGATGTTGTCGCTGGCGTCGCCGACCAGGGCTTGCAGGTCCGGCCAGGAAGAGGGCGCGATGCCGGTTTCGGCCGTGAAGTCGGCCATGGTCACGAGCTTTTCCGCCTTGCCCGAGGGGTCGTAGAGCACCACCGTCTCGGTCAGGCACTGCTTGAGGTCCTTGTCCGCGCCGACGATGACCACCGGGCGCTGCCCGCCGAAACGGGCGGCCAGGCTGGCGATGCCGTCGTCGGCCTCGGCGGCCTGGGGCACGATGACCGGCATGCCGAGGAGCGCCAGCCCTTCGAGCAGGGGAGGGACCTGCCGGGCCAGGGGCTCGGGCATGGCCTCCCGGTTGGCCTTGTAGTCGGCGTAGATGTCGCTTCGAAAAGACGGTCCCCGGCCGTCCAGGAAAAAGACCAGATGACTGGGGGATTCGTCGCGCAGCAGCTTGAAGAGCAGCCGGAAGATCATGAACAGGGCGTTGGTCGGGAACCCGTCCGAGCGGGCGATGTCGCCGAAGGCGTGGTAGCCGCGATAAAAGAAGGCGCTGCCGTCCACGAGGAAGACGGGGGATCGGGCGAAGCCGAGTCGTTGGGCCAGTGTCATGGGGCTCCTTCGCTGGCGGCGCCGGGGCCGCGTCGCTGGCCGGTTTTACGGCAGGGCGGCTTCGTGCGCAACCGCGGGGCTCCCGGTCTCGACAACACTCCCCGAAAAGGGTAGGCTGATACGATTGGATGGCTTGTTTGTCAGTTTGGTGAATGCGTGTTCACAACGCTATACATCAAAGAATAATTGTATTATCGGAAATTGCCCGACTCCGGGTAATCGCCGGCATGGAGATGGATGCAATGATTCCATTCGCTAAGCGCAGGTTCCATCTGGTGTTGTTCGCGGGCGTGCTCGCGGCCAGCCTGATCCTCGCCCAGGGTCCGGCCCGGGCGCAGGACGCGACCGCCCCCGCAGCCAACGATCGGGTGGCCCAGCGCTACACGCGCCAACCCAAGGCCGACGCCGCCAGCCAGGCCGCGCCCGCCAGCGACGGCCTCGACGTCAAGATCCAGAAGATCCCGCTGCCCGACTTCGTCAAGGAGCAGCAGACCGATCCGGCCCTGACCCAGCACACCCAGAGCGGAGCGGGTTCTCCGGCGGTCGAGGGCGACCCCGTCGACATGGAAAAAAGCGTCAAGCGGGGCCTCGACGCCAATCCGCAGATGCAGTCCGCCCGGGCGTCGCTGGCCGGTTCCGAGGACAGCCGCCGCCAGGCCATGGCCAATTTCGGCTTCGTGGGCACGGTCAGCTACGCCTTTCAGCGTACCGACTCCCAGGTCGTCGGCACCACGACCCAGACCCTTCCGGCCAACCAGGTCCTCAACAACCTGATGGGCTCGTCGCTTTCCACCTCGCGCTACGTCAACGCCCGCTCCGGGTATTGGCAAAACGTCTACCAGTTCCAGCTCCAGGCCACCCAGCCCCTGTTCACCGGCTTCAAGCTTCTGAGCACCTACCAGAAGGCGGCGCTCCAGAAGGACTACGCCACGGCCAACATCACCTACACGGAGCTGTCGCTGATCAAGTCCGTGCAGCAGGCCTTCCTGACCTTGCTCCAGGCCCGGGCCAACGTGCAGAGCAACAAGGATTCCGTGGCCCGGCTCGAATCGCAGTACAAGGTCGCCCAGGCCTATTACGACGTGGGCCTCAAACCCCGCCTCGACGTCTTGCAGGCCGAATCCGACCTGGCCCAGGCCGAGCAGGACCTGCTCAAGGCGCAAAACGCCGTGCTGGTCCAGACGGCCCAGCTCAACTCCCTGCTCAACCTGCCGCTCAACCAGCAGACCAACTACGTGGGCGAGCTGACCTACCTGCCGTTCACCATGGCCATCGAGGATTGCCTGGACACGGCCTACAAGCAGCGTCCGGACCTGTACATGGGCGTCAAGTCCGTGCAGATGGCGGAAAAGGACGTGAAGATCGCGGCCAGCACCTTCTATCCCCAGGTGCAGGCGCAGGCCACCTACACCAAGCAGGGCAACGACCCCGGCCTGGAACTGCGCGACATGTCCGGGGCCACCACGCCCGAGTCCAGCACTTTCGCCATCACGGCTTCCCTGCAGGCCTGGGACTGGGGTTCGACCTTCTTCGGCACCCAGGCCGCCCGGGAAAGCGTGAAGAAGCTGCAGGCCGACCTGGCCAACCTGCGCCTCAACGTCGGCTACCAGGTCAAGACCTGCTACCTCAACATCCAGGACGCGGCCAAACGCATCTCCGTGGCCCGCACGGCGCTCGAGGCCTCGCGCGAAGGCTACCGCATGGCCGTGGCCCGCTACCAGGCGCAGGTCGGCACCAGCACCGACGTCCTCGACGCCCAGGCCCGGGTGAGCACGGCCGAATACAACCTGACCCAGGCCCTGACCGACTACCAGAGCGCCCTGGCCGACATCTACGTGGCCATGGGCATCAAGAACCTGAGCCTGGCCTCCAACTAGGCTGCCGGGTTCGCCACGAACAGGAAAAGGGCGGAAGGCCATGGCCTTCCGCCCTTTTTGTTACGGCGGCGGATGCAGGAGGCGTCGCCCCACCATCCCAGCCTTCCCCTTTCGGGGTGGTCCAGGAGGGGCCATCGGCCCCTCCTGGCCGCCGGAGGCATTTTTCCCTCCTCTTCCTCTTCGCTACCTTCCCTTGCGCTTGTCGATGGCCCGGCGGGTGAGCACGGCGAAAAAGCCGCCCACGAGCCCGAGGATCAGCCCCCGGCGGATGTCCATGAAGAAAAGCCCGCCGATGACGCCGACCGCGCCGCCGATGAGCAGGCCCCGCTTGAGCGCCTCCAGGAACGCCTGACGCTTCTCGCTGTTCATGACGTCTTCCCCTCGGGCTCGATGGACTCGACGCCGCCCATGTAGGGCACGAGCGCCCGCGGCACGGTCACCGAACCGTCCTTTTGCAGGTAGTTCTCCAGGATCGCGGCCATGGTGCGGCCGATGGCCAGGCCGGAGCCGTTTAACGTATGCACCAGGGCCGTCTTCTTGCCGCCCTCGGGCTTGAAGCGGATGTCCGCCCGGCGGGCCTGGAAGTCCTCGAAATTGGAGCACGAGGAGATCTCGCGGTACTTGCCCTGACCCGGCAGCCAGACCTCCAGGTCGTAGGTCTTGGCCGAGGAAAAGCCCAGGTCGCCGGTGCACAGCGCGATCACGCGGTAGGGCAGCTCGAGCTTTTGCAGGATGGCCTCGGCCTGGGCCGTGAGCTTTTCCAGCTCGTCGTAGGACGCGTCCGGGTGGACCAGGCGCACGAGCTCCACCTTGCCGAACTGGTGCAGCCGGATGATGCCCTTGGTGTCCTTGCCGTAGGAGCCGGCCTCGGAGCGGAAGCACTGGGTGTGGCAGACGTAGGCCAGGGGCAGGGCCGCTTCGGGCAGCACCTCGCCCCGGTGCAGGTTGGTCACCGGCACCTCGGCCGTGGGGATGAGGTAGGAGGCCATGCCTTCGATCTTGAAGAGGTCCTCGGCGAATTTCGGCAGCTGGCCCGTGCCGAGCAGGCTCTCGGCGTTGACGATGTAGGGCGTGGCCACCTCGACGTAGCCGTGGTCGCGAATGTGCGTGTCGAGCATGAAGGCGGCCAGGGCGCGCTCCAGGCGGGCCAGGCCGCCGCGCAGCACCACGAAGCGCGCGCCGGACAGCTTGGCCGCCCGCTCGAAGTCGAGCCCGCCGAGGGAGACGCCCACGTCCTGGTGCTCGCGGATGGGAAAATCGAAGGCGCGCGGCGTCCCCACCGTGCGCACCACCGGGTTGTCCGCCTCGCCCGCCCCGTCCGGGGTGGTGGCGTGGGGGACGTTGGGCACGCCAAGGAGCCACTCGGTCACCTGCGCGTCCACTTCCTTGGTCTTTTCGTCAAGGGCCTTGATCTCCTCGGACAGGCCGCCGAGGCCGGCCAGGATGCCCGAGGCGTCGCCGCCCTGGCGCTTGATCTTGGCCACTTCCGCCGAGGCCGCGTTGCGCTGGCCCTTCTTGCCTTCCACCTCGGTGATGATCTCCCGCCGCCGCTCCTCCAGGGCCAGGAAGGCGGGGAGGTCCAGGGGAAAGCGCCGCCGGGCCATGCCGTCGGCCACGGCTTGCGGGTTTTGGCGCACGAATTTGAGGTCCAGCATGTCTCGCTCCTTGTGATGGCGGTCGGCAAGGCCATGTACGCGGGCCGTGTTTGCCGCGTCAAGGGAGGCGGCGGGGAGAAAGAAGCGGGAAATGCCTCCGGCGGCCGGGGGGCATGATGCCCCCCGGACCCCCTCGCTGGGAGGAAAGTGGGGGAGACGGCGGGCGGTGACAAGGAATTTTAATTCGGATAGTTGGGCGGAAAGGTACCCGGGAGGACAGGAGGGGGAAGATGGAGGAGAGATTGCGGGACTTGGCCGGCCGGCTCGGCGAGGCTCTGGCGGCCCGGGGATGGATGTTCGCCTGCGCCGAGTCGTGCACGGGCGGGCTTTTGGCCAGCGTGCTCACGGACGCGCCCGGCGCCTCGGCCTGGTTCGCCGGCGCGGTGGTGGCCTACGCCAATGCGGTCAAGCGCGACGTGCTGGGCGTGTCCCAGGACACCCTCGACGCCAAGGGCGCGGTCAGCCGCGAGGCGGTGCTGGCCATGGCGCGCGGGGCGCGCGGCGTCATGCGCGCCGACGTGGCCGTGGCCATAAGCGGCGTGGCCGGACCCTCCGGCGGCACCCCGCAAAAGCCCGTGGGCACGGTCTGGATGGCCTGGGAAGGCCCGGACGGCGTGGCCGTCAAGCGCTTCCAGTTCGACGGCGACCGCCTGGCCGTCAAGCGGCAGGCGGCGCGCGAAGCCATGGCCGGGGTCCTGGCCATGGCCTCCGGCTCGGGAATCGGGGGCGACGCGGAAGCCATGCGCCCGTAACCGCGCCGACGCCGGCCGGACACCCGGAAGCGGTAGGACGCGCCATGGCCGCCGGCAGGCGGCCGGGAGGCGCGTATGCACACGAAAACGGCCCGCTTGGGCGGGGTGATGGGCGTTTGGGAGGCGGCGGACAGGCTCGAGCGCCTGGCCCGGGAACTGCGGGCCGGCAGCCTCGGGGTCACGGCCGGGCGGATGTCCATGAACCTGTCGCCGGCGGTCATGCTGGACGTGGAGATCCGCGCCAGCCAGGGCGGCGACCGCGAGGGGCTGGACGTGCGGCTGTCCTGGCGTCCCCACCGCCCCGAAGCCGCCAGCCTGCGCGGCGAATTCTAGCCCGAGCTTTTCCGGGCGCGGGCCTACTGCCCCTGGTAGACCGTCTCGCCGCCGACGATGGTGCGCGTGACCGCGACGTCCTTGATCCGCTCCTTGGGCACGGTCAGCAGATTGTCCGAATAGACCGTCATGTCGGCGTACTTGCCGGGCTCGATGCTGCCCTTGACGTCGGCCTCGCCCATGGACGCCGCCGCCCAGGTCGTCCACATCCGCAGCGCCTCCTCGGGCGTGACCGCCTCCTCGGGCTCGAAGACCCCCATGTCCGACTGCCGCGTGACGCTGGCCGCCATGGCCTTTATGGGCGAGATGTTGGCCAGGTAGATGCCGGTCATGTCCGTGCTGGCCGCCGGGGCCAGGCCCGCGTCGATCATGTCGCGGAAGCGGAAGCCCGTGGCCGCCAGCTTGGGGTCCATGTTCTCGAAGTCCGCCTTGACCAGGGCCGTGAGCCACACGGGCTGGACCGAGATGCGAAGCCCCTTGTCCCGCAGGGCCCTGGCCCGGGCGAGCTCCTCGGGCTTGAGCTGGAACATGCCGAAATGCTCGATGCGCATGAGCGGCGGCAGGGGCGCGCCGGATTTGACCAGGTTCTCGTAGGTTGCAAGCCCCATGTCCGTGGCCGCGTCGCCCGAGCAGTGCAGCATGGGCATGACGCCGTTTTTCGCGGCCAGGGCGGCGAAGCGGTCGGCCTGGGCCTGGCTGGTCACCAGGGAGCCGCGGCCGCCCGGGGGGTCGTCGCGGTCGTGGCCGAGGTAGGGCTCGCACATGTAGCCGCTTCTGGCGTCGTTTTCCCCGTCCATCCAGGCCTTGACGGCCGCGAAGCGGTACCAGGCCGGGTCGGCCTTGGCCGGCATGTGGAAGGCGTCGAGGTTTTCCGGCATGTCCGCGGCGTTGGGCGACGTCCAGACCGCGACGGTGTAGCGGATGTGGGGCTTGGTCCCGGAAGCGGCGATTTGTTGCAGCACGGGCAGGGCGGCCGCCGGGGTGATGGCCATGAGCGAAGTGAAGCCGTAGCCGTTCCACAGCTCCTGGATGCCGTCGCTGTAGGCGCGATCCAGGGTGGCCGGGCTCGGGTTGGTGGGGATGTCGGCCTGGGCGTCGAGGACCACGCCCGTGGGCTCGCCGTCGGGGTCGAGGATGACCGTGGCCCCGTGGGCCATCCTGGCCGTGCCCTTGACGATGCCGAGGGCCTTGAGGGCCGCCGAGTTGACGACCACCTGGTGCGCGCCGTTGGCCAGTACCACTGGGTTGTCCGGCGCGGCCTTGTCCAGTTCGGCCCTGGTCGGCAGCCTTTTTTCCGCGAACTTGTTCTCCGAGGCCGACACGCAGGCCGCATAGATCCACTGCCCCTTGGGCGTCTTGGCCGCCCAGTCCGCGATGCGCCTGAGGGCTTCGGCCACGGAGGGCGTGCCCGGGAACCGGCAGTCCACCCAGTCGTTTTTGAGATAGTAGGTCTCCATGGGGTGGGTGTGGGCGTCGATGAGGCCGGGGCTCACGAATTTGCCCCCGAGGTCCACCAGTCGGGTGTCGGGTCCGGCCAGGGCCGTGACCTCGGCGTCGGAGCCCACGGCCGTGAATCTGCCGTTTTTCACGGCCACGGCCTGGGCCAGGCTGCCGGCCGGGTCGAGGGTGGCGAAGGTGGCGTTGCGGAAGATGACGTCCGGCGCCGAGGCGGCCATGGCGGGCGCGGCAAGGGAAAGCAGGGCGAGGGCGAGGGCGAGGATGCGGCGCATGTCGGGGCTCCTTTTCCCAGCGGTTCGCGGCGCAGCCGGGCGAGGCGGCGGGCGCTGGCGGGAAGGAACGACGGGTTCCCGGCGACGCGGCGGGGCTGCTCCTGGATGTCGCGGCTTGGGCCAGGGGCGTCGCCGCGTCTCCCGATTTTTTCACGGATGGTCGGAAAAGTCATCCGCGACGGGGAAAAATGACGGTATTGTCGCCGAACGGGCGTGTGGGAAGAGGGCGAGGACGGCGCTTCAATCCTTGGCGGGCGCGGCGAGGGTCCCGCCTTGCTCGTGCCAGCGGCGCAGGGCGGTCAGGCCCTTGTTGGACACCACCCAGCCCTTGGCCTTGCCGTCGTTTTTCACCCGGATGCGCAGCAGGTAGCCGTGGTTGAAGAGGTCTTCCAGGTCGTCCTTGTCGCACTGCCGCCGGGCCAGGTCGCCGGGCATCATGCCCTTGGAGGACGACAGGCGGGAATAGTGGTAGACGTCGTTTAAGATGCGCAGGTGCTCGGGCAAAAGCTCGGGTTCGTCGGGGGTGACGGCCTGGGGCAGTTCCAGCCGGCCGGCCTCGGTCAGCCGCCAGCCGGCCATGGTGCGGCCGCAGGGATAGGAGAGCTTGATGCGTTCGAGCAGCCCGGCTTCTTCCAGGGCGGCCATGTCATCCTTCGAGTAGAGCAGGGCCTGCCGCCTGGGCAAGGCTCCCTGGTACCGTTCCACCGTGGCGAAGGCCGCGGCGGCCCGGAGAATTTCCTGCTGCATGGGGGGTAATTTCATGGGCCGCTTCTTTTTTCCGAAAATAGCAAAATTCCCCCATGACAGGCAAGGAGTGGGATTTCACGGGGTTGCAAGACGCCGCGCGCGCTTGCCCGACCTTTACAATTTGTGCTTTTCTGATAAGGAATCAGCCTGTTAAGCGATTGTGAAGAAAGGGACATTTTTCATGCTCAAGTTGGCGGATTTCTTGGTCCTCGAGCAGAAGGCCGTCCTCGACCGTTGGTTCGACCTGGTCATGGACACGTACGCCGAAAATACGGCGGTGCTTTGGAAAAAAAGGGACGATCCCTTCGCCAATCCGGTGCGGCACAAGTTCGAGGCCGGCATGCGCGGCATCGTCGTGGCCCTGGCCGGCTGCGGGGATTGCCCGCGGGCCGAGGTCTTCACGCCCATGCTCGACGAGATCGTGCGGGTGCGGGCCGTGCAGGACTTCACGCCCTCCCAGGCCACGTCCTTCGTCTTTTTGCTGAAAAAGGCCGTGCGCGAAACGCTGTGGGAGAAGGTCGTCGAGCACGACCTGTTCGTGGAGCTGCTCGCCTTGGAATCGGCCGTGGACGTGCTGGCGCTGTTCGCCTTCGACATCTACAGCCAGTGCCGGGCGAAGATCGCCGAGCTGCGGATCACCCAGATCAGGAAACAATACGACAGGCTCCTCAAACGGGCGGGTCTCGTCTGCGACTTCTCCGCCGAGGGAGAGGAGCCGTGAGGCGCGTTTGGGGCAAACCTTTAACGAGGTGAGGGTACATGGCAGCGTTTTATTCCTTACTCGCGGTCTTGGCGCTCATCGTCATCCCGTGGCTGGGCGCCGGGATGGGGATGGGAGCGTTGTTCGGGATCGTGCTCCCGTACATCGCGATCATCGTGTTCATGGTGGGATTCGTCCTGCGCATTGTGGACTGGGCCAAAAGCCCGGTGCCGTTTTGCATCCCCACCACGGGCGGCCAGCAGAAATCGCTGCCCTGGATCAAGAACAGCCCCTGGGACAACCCCTCTGACAACAAAGGGGTGTTCATGCGCATGGTCTTCGAGGTGCTGACCTTCCGCTCGCTTTTCCGCAACACGACGGTGAAGCTCCAGCAGGAAGGCCCCAAGGTGGGGTACAGCTCCGAGAAGTCCCTGTGGCTGTTCGCGCTGATCTTCCACTACTGCTTCCTGGTCATCCTCATCCGTCACCTGCGCTTCTTCCTCGCGCCGGTGCCCTGGGCCGTGCACGTCACGGAGTTCTTCGACTCCATCCTGCAGATCGGCCTGCCCGTGATGTACCAGACCGACGCCCTGATCCTGGTCGGCCTGTTCTTCCTGTTCGCCCGTCGCGTCTTCGACGGCAAGGTGCGCTACATCTCCCTCATGCAGGACTACTTCCCGCTGCTCCTGATCCTCGGCATCGCGCTCACCGGCATCTGGATGCGCTACGTGGTCAAGGTGGACGTCATCGCCGTCAAGGAACTGGCCATGGGCCTGGTCACCCTGCACCCCCACCTGCCCAAGGAGACCATCGACCCGTCGGTCTATGCCCACCTCACCCTGGTGTGCGCGCTTTTTATCTACTTCCCCTTTTCCAAGCTCATGCACATGGGCGGCGTCTTCCTCTCTCCCACCCGCGTCCTGCCCAACATGAGCCGGCGGGCCATGTGGGTGAATCCGTGGAACGACCCGAGCGTGAAGCCCCACTCCTACGAGGCCTACGAAGACGACTTCCGCGAGAAGATGATCGAAGCCGGACTCCCGGTCGAAAAAGAAGCCTAAGCGGGCCGCAAACCCATTTCATCATTCTGGAGAGAAGCGAGGAGCGATCATGGCCAAGTATCCGCCACCGGAAGAACTCATCAAGATCAACTACACCACGCCGGTCAAATCCTGGATGGATTCCAAGACCGCGTTTAAGCCCGGCAATTTCAGCTATCCCGGCAAGCCCGACATCCTCAAGTACCTGGGCATGCCCAATCCGCGCGAGTGGACCCCCATGGACGACGACTGGAAGCTGCCGCCGGACTGGCAGCGCATCGTCATGGAGAAGTTCCGCGAGAAGCTCAAGAAGTACCGCTCCTTCAAGCTCTTCATGGACGTGTGCGTGCGCTGCGGCGCCTGCGCCGACAAATGCCACTTCTTCATCGGCGGCGGCGACCCCAAGAACATGCCGGTGCTGCGCGCGGAACTGCTGCGCTCCATCTACCGGGGCGAGTTCTCGGCCGCGGCCAAGGTGCTCGGCAAGCTGGCCGGGGCGCGCAAGCTGGAAGAAGACGTGATCAAAGAATGGTTCATGTACTTCTACCAGTGCACGGAGTGCCGCCGCTGCTCGCTTTTCTGCCCCTACGGCATCGACACCGCCGAGATCACCATGATGGCGCGGGAACTCCTCCATGAGGTGGGCTGCAACATCAACTGGATCCTCGAGCCGGCCGCCAACTGCAACCGCACCGGCAACCACCTCGGCATCCAGCCCCATGCCTACAAGGACATGATGGATTTCCTCTGCGACGACATCGAGGAGATCACCGGCAGGCGCATCCGGCCCAACGTCAACAAGAAGGGCTGCGAGATCCTCTTCATCACGCCCTCCGGCGACATCTTCGCCGATCCGGGCATCTACACCTACATGGGCTACCTGATCCTGTTCGACTACCTCGGACTGGACGTCACCTGGAGCACCTACGCGTCCGAGGGCGGCAACTTCGGCCTTTTCACCTCGGACAAGATGATGAAGAAGCTCAACGCCAAGATGTACGCCGAGGCCAAGCGCCTGGGCGTCAAGTGGATCCTTGGCGGCGAGTGCGGTCACATGTGGCGCGTCATCAACCAGTACATGCTGACCATGAACGGCCCGGCCGACTTCATGGAGACCCCGGTCTCGCCCGTCACCGGCACCAGGTTCGACGCCGCCGCCGGCACCAAGATGCTCCACATCTGCGAGTTCACGGCCGACCTGATCAAAAACGGCAAGCTCAAGCTCGATCCCAGCCGCAACGACAACTTCGTCACCACCTACCACGACTCCTGCAACACCGCCCGCGGCATGGGCCTGCTCGAGGAGCCGCGCTACATCCTCAAAAACGTCTGCCGCCAGTTCTACGAGATGCCCGAAAACACCATCCGCGAGCAGACCTTCTGCTGCGGCGGCGGCGCGGGCCTCAACAACGAGGAGTTCACGGAAACGCGCCTGCGCGGCGGCCTCCCCAGAGGCAACGCGGTCAAGTATGTGCGCGATCGCCACGGCGTCAACAACCTGGCCTGCATCTGCGCCATCGACCGCGCCACCCTGCCGCCGCTGTGCGACTACTGGGCCCCGGGTGTCGGCGTCTCCGGCGTGCATGAGTTGGTGGGCAACGCGCTCATTCTCGACGGCGAGAAGAAGCGCACCACCGACCTCAGGCAAAACCCCCTGCCGGGGATGGAGGACGAGGAGGAATAACCTATGTACAATGCCAAATACATCATTCCAGGCATTATCTTCTTCCTGGCCCTCATCTTCGCCCCTGTCGCCTACAACATGGGCAAAGGCGCCTTCGAGGTGAAGCCGGAACTGCCCAAGGACCAGAAGGACTGCATCGAGGACGCGCAGACCATGCGCGACAAGCACATGCAGATCTTAAACGAATGGCGCAACGAGGCCGTGCGCGACGGCAGTCGCATCTACGTCAACGCCAAGGGCCAGAAGTTCGTCAAGAGCCTCACCAACACCTGCATGAGCTGCCATACGGACAAGGCCAAGTTCTGTGATCGCTGCCACGAGACGGTTGGCGTGGCCCCCTACTGCTGGGATTGCCACAATCTGACGCCGAACCAGAAATCGCCCATTCCCCTCGCCGAAAACGGCGAAGCGGGCGGACACTAGGCCGGCGCGCCCGGTGACACCTCCACTTAAGGGGACCATATCATGAAGAACAACAGACGAGAGTTCCTGAAACTGGCCGCCGTGACCGCCATCGGCGTCGGCGCCGGACGTCTCGGCTTCCTGGGCGACGCCCCGGCCCACGCCGGCCCGCTCCCCGGGGTGGCCAACTTCGAGGAGGGCCTCAAGGCCAAGCACTGGGGCATGGCCATCTTCTCGGCCAAGATGACCCCCGAGCTCATCGAGAAGTGCCGCACGGCCTGCCACACCGAGCACAACGTCCCGGACATCCCCGGCAACAAGAACATCAAGTGGTTCTGGGGAGCCTCCTACGAGGAGTCCTTCCCCGACGCCCACGGCCACTACCTGTCCGAGGAGATCGAGCACCGGCAGTTCCCGCTTTTGTGCAACCAGTGCGAGACGCCCATGTGCGTGAAGGTCTGCCCCACCCAGGCCACCTTCCAGCGCCCGGACGGCATCGTCATGATGGACTTCCACCGCTGCATCGGCTGCCGCTACTGCATGGCCGGCTGCCCCTTCGGCGCGCGCAGCTTCAACTTCCAGGACCCGCGCCCGTTCATCAAGCACTTCAACCCGCACTTCCCCACGCGCATGCGCGGCGTGGTGGAAAAATGCAACTTCTGCGCCGAGCGCCTGGCCATCGGCAAAATGCCCATGTGCGTGGAAGCGGCCGGCGGAGCCATCGCCTTCGGCGACCTGTCCGACGAGAACTCCGATGTCCGCAAGGCCCTGCGCGAGCATTTCGCCATCCGCCGCAAACCGGACGCCGGCACCTCGCCGAGCGTGTACTACATTCTGTGAGGTAAGCCATGCTGGAAAAAGCGCTCAAGGGAAGCCCCCGATACTGGGGCACGCTGATCGGCCTCGGGCTGGTCGTGCTGCTCGGCCTTGGCTTCTGGTTCTACCAGTTGACCTTCGGCATGAAGATCACCGGGCTCAACCGGGACGTGTCCTGGGGCTTCTACATCGCCCAGTTCACCTACCTGGTCGGCGTGGCCGCCTCGGCCGTCATGCTGGTGCTGCCCTACTACTTCCACCACTACAAGGAGTTCTCCAGGATGATCATCCTGGGCGAATTCCTGGCCATCGCCGCCGTGGTCATGTGCCTGGGCTTTATCATCGTGGATATCGGCCAGCCGCAACGGATGATGAACGTGCTTTTAAACGCCACGCCCCATTCGATGCTCTTCTGGGACATGATGGTCCTTAACGGCTACCTGTTCCTGAACATCATCGTGGGCTGGACGAGCCTGCAGTACTTCAAAAACGACATGACCCCGCCCAAGTGGTGCAAGTTCCTGGCCTTCGTGTCGGTCATTTGGGCCTTCTCCATCCACACCGTCACGGCCTTCCTGTACGCCGGCCTGCCGGGACGCCACTACTTCCTGACGGCCATCATGGCCGCCCGGTTCCTGGCCTCGGCCTTCTGCTCCGGCCCGGCCATCCTGCTGCTGCTGGTGCTGCTGCTCAAGCGGCTGACCGGCTTCGATCCCGGCAAGAAGGCCATCAACCGCCTGGCCGTGATCATCACTTACGCCATGTGCGTGAACATCTTCTTCTTCCTGCTTGAGGTGTTCACCTCCTTCTACAGCAACATGCCCGGCCACATCGCGCCGTTCAAGTACCTGTTCACGGGCATCGACGGCCACGACATGATGGTGCCGTTCATGTGGACGGCGGTGGTCATGGGCCTGGGCTGCCTGGTCTTCCTCATCCCCACTCCGGTGCGGGAGAAGACCCCGGCCCTGGTCATCGGGCTCATCATGCTGGTCATCGCCTCTTGGATCGACAAGGGCCTGGGCCTGCTCATCGGCGGCTTCACGCCCAACCCCTTCGAGACGGTCACGGTCTACTCCCCCACGGTGCCCGAGATCATGATTTCGCTCATGGTCTTCGCCACCGGCGGCATCGTGCTCACGGTGCTGTGGAAGATCGCCGTGGAAGTCCGCGTCGAGGTCGAAGGCGGCAACCTGTCCATGGTGCCGCCCCCGGCCGCCGAAGCCGAATAGGCTTCTCTCCCGCGCCAAAGGAAAGGCCCGCCTCCGGAAGGAGGCGGGCCTTTTTCGTGCGCCGACGCACCGGCCGCGTTCCTTTGCGCAACGTCGAAGCGGAAATGGGAATCCGGAGGGCGCAAGCCCTTTGGCCGCCGGAGGCTCCCCTGGCCTCTCTCTCGCAACCGCCGTTATTCGTCGTCGGTCAGCACCAGCTCCCGGCCCTCGCCGGGGTAGATGCGGCGTTCGGCGAAGGGGGTGGGGCGCTCGGGGGCCGGCCATTTGCCGGGCTGGGGCTCGGGGCCTTCCAGGGCCGCGGCGCTCGGATGCTTGTCCGCGTTGACCGGGTGGGAGCGGATGTCCACCCCGGGCACCGGGCAGCTGAACTCGATGGCGATGTGGTTGGGGTCGAAGGAGTAGAGCGAGAAGATGAAGCCGTGGTCGATGATCTCCGAGGCCCAGAAGCCGGCCGCCTCCAGGGCGTCCTTGATCTCCCACAGGTCGTCGCGGTCGCGCACGCCGATGGACACGTGGTCGAAGGCGTAGGGGCCGGAAACCGGCACGCCGTGGTCCTTCTCCGCGATGGGCTCGACCTGCGGCCACTCGAAGAAGGCGATCATGTCGTTTTCCGAGATCTCGAAGAAGTAGTGTCGGTAGCCGGGACGCCCCAGGCCCGCCACCAGCCGCATGCGCAACAGGTCGCGCCAGAAGCGGATGGTCGCGTCCATGTCGCCCGTGGCCATGGCCAGGTGGTTGACGCCGGTGTAACGCATGACGGTCCCCTCCCCGGGCAGGCTCCCTACGACTCGATCCCCAGGGCCTGCGGGAAAAACGCGCCCGTGAACACGAGTTCCGCCGCGCCGCGAAGATAGGCCTTGCCGTCGCGCAGGATGACGCCGAGCTCTTCGCCGCCGGTGGTGGTCACCACCGTCTCCTCGCCCGTGAGCCCGAGCTCCCTGGCGATGACCGCCGAGGCCACGGCCCCGGTGCCGCAGGCGTAGGTCTCGTCCTCCACGCCGCGCTCGTAGGTGCGAAGCGAGAGCCTGCCCGGCCCGTCCGGGGCGATGAAGTTGACGTTGGTCCCGGCCGGCTTGAAGGCCTCGTGGAACCGCACCGCCCGGCCGAGCTTCCACACGTCCACGGCCTCCAGGTGCTCCACCACGGCCACGGCGTGGGGCACGCCGGTGTTGACGAAGTGCAGCGGGAACTGCTGCTGCTCGATCTCCACGGTCATGTCCATGCGCAGGTCCCTGGGCTCGGTCAGCTGCACCGTCACCAGGTTGGACTCCTCGTCCACCTCGGCTTCGATGGGGCCGGCGTCGGTGCCGAAGACATGGCGCGCCGGGGCCAGGCCGAGCATCCAGGCGAGCCTGGCGGCGCAGCGCGAACCGTTGCCGCACATCTCGGCCCGGGAGCCGTCGGCGTTGAAGAAATGCCACTTGTAGGCCAGCCCCGAACCCTCCGGGGCGTGGTCCAGGAAGATCATGCCGTCGGCCCCGACGCCGAAGGCCTTGCGGCACACCGGCATCACGATGTCCGGCATGTCGGCCGGATCGTAGCCCAGCACGCGGTTGTCCACGCAGACGAAATCATTGCCGCAGCCCTGCATCTTGTAAAACGGGACGGACGGGCCGCAGACGGCTTCGAGATCCATTGCTCGCTCCTTGACGAAAACGTGAACAACACCTAGCAGAACGCGCTTTCCGCGTCGAGAGCGGGCCGGGGGAGGCGGTCAGGCCGGCAGGTAGGCCCGGGCCACGCGCCACAGGTCCTCGTAGGAATAACGCGCCCGAAGCCCCAGGCACATCTCCTCGGCGAGGAGCATCTTGCGCGCCGCGTCCGCCGCCACGGAGCGACGATGCAGCGCCAGCCTGCGGCGCAAAAACGCCTCGTCGAAGCCGTCCGCGACCAGGATGAGCCCCTCGGCGAAAAAAAGCGACCGGCAGGAGCCGGCCAGGGTCCGGCAGACCTCGCGACCCTCCCGCCTGGCCATGACCAGGCAGTACACCAGGCGCGTGAGCAGGACGTCGGTCGCCAGGCCGTGGTCCACCACGGCCGGATCGTCGGCCGGGGACTCGGGCGCGATCCCGGCCCGGGCCTTGTCCGCCAGGGCGTAGGCCGCTTCCATGACGGCCGCCTCGCGCGCCGGCGGCACGGGGAAATGCGCCGTCAAAAGCGACAGCACGCGCTGGGGGTTGTCCCCGGACACCATGGCCGCGAGCGTCCCGGCCATGCAGTCCAGCGCCCGGCGCAGCTCCCCGAGGGCCTTCCCCCGGCCGGCGACGAAAAGCCGCCGCACCGCCTCCTCGGGCAGGCCCGAGCCGAAGGCCGTCTCCAGCAGCAGGCGGATGTACGGTTCGGTCACCGCCTCCATTTCCTCCTGCACCACCCGGCCGCCCTTGCGGCTGTCGATGAGCTTTCGAAGCGACAGCCAATAGGCCGCCACGGCCTTGGCGGGCATCTCCACGATGTCGAGGTCGGCTCTGTCCGTATCGGGGCTTGGCATGGGGCTGTGGCCTTTTGCGCGGATTGCGGATAATCATGGCCATGTCCGAAACGACGCGTCGCGGACGCAAGGGAACATACGGCGAATCATCCGCCGGCGGCAAGCCCGCCCGGCGAGGAAGGAGCGCTTATGCGCGGACGTTTGCTCAAAGTGCTCATGGTGGTGCTGGTGCTCGTGCCCGTGGGGCTGACGGCCTACCTGGCCAACAACCTCTACCACCGCAAGGGCGTGCCCGAAGCCCTGGAAAACCTGACCAAGCAGCTCTTCCGGTCCAAGGAGGAGGAACGCAAGGCAGAGGTCCGGGCCGCCGAACTCGAACGCAAGGCCGATGAACTGCAAACCGCCTACGACGCCCTGGTCGCGGACCTGCGCGGCGAGGTGGACAGCCGGGACATCCGCGTGCGGCAGTTCCGCGAAAAACTCGAAATCAACTTCGTGGACAAGGTGCTCTTCGCCTCCGGCAGCGCCGAAATCACCCCCCACGGCCGCGAGATCCTGCTCAAGGTCGGAGGCGTCCTGGCCAAGGTCAAAAACAAAAGCATCTACGTCGTTGGCCACACCGACTCCAACCCCATCCATTCGGCCCTGTACCCCTCCAACTGGGAACTCTCCACCGCCCGCTCCGCCTCGGTCATCCGCTTCCTGTCCGAACAGGGCGGCCTGACCCCGGAACGCTTCACCGCCATGGGCCGCGCCTTCTACCAGCCCGTGGCCAGCAACGCCACGCCCGAAGGACGCCAGGAAAACCGCCGCGTGGACGTCATCGTGGCCGACGTGCCGCTGCTCGCCGGGGAAACCGGCTCCGAAACCATGCGCGGCACCGTGGGCGGCGAAAAGAAAACCCCCGCCGAACCCCCTGCCGCCGGGCAGGAGCCCCTGCGCGAATCCGCGCCGCCGCCCCCGCCGCCGGCCCCGGAGGAACCCGTCGCGCCCGCCCCGGCGACCCCGCCCCAGACCGACACGCCCGCGCCCGCCGCTGCCTCGCCGCCCGCTCCGTCGGAGGCCACGCCGACCGGCCAGGCTGCGCCGCCCGCTGCCCCGTCCGACCAAGCCACGCCTGCCGCCGAGGACGCCAAACCCGCACCGCAACCCGCCGCGCCCGATCTGCCGCCCGCGCTGCCCGACAAGCCCGCGCCAGGCAAAGGATAGCGAGGAAGAAGCGGGGAACGGGGCGTTGCCCCGAACCCCACCGGGGGGCATGATGCCCCCCGGACCCCCTCGTCGGCTTGGTCGGGCGGGGAAGGCTGCGGTCACCGGCACGGTTGCCGTTGGCGGACCGAAGAT
>JAEWCY010000234.1 GCA_023390395.1 Pseudomonadota bacterium
GGGCACGGCCGCGAGCGGCGCGACCGTCGGGGCGCTTGCGGCCGTGCCGGGCTCGTAGGGCGGCACGCGCACCTTCTGGCCCTGCTCGATGCGGTCGAAGGGCTTGGCGCGCCGGCCGTCCAGGCGCACCTGTCCGGTGCGGATGAAGCGTTGCAGGGCGGCTTGGGGCAGCGCGCCGCCAAGGCGGCGCACGAGGTACTGCAGGAGCTTCTGGCCGGCTTCGGCCTCGCTGACGACGAACGTCTGAACCGGGGTCTTCATGGGGCTCCGAAGGCGCCATCGCCTGCAACCGTTGCTTTGGCCGGGCAAGCGACGAGGACCATCGCCCCCTTGGAGTTTTTCGGGAGGGGAGCGCGAGGGGAACCCCTTTTTGCAAAAAGGGGTTCCCTTCGCATCTTCGCTACGGCGCGAGCTTGTAGCGGCCGGAATCGACGATGAGCATGATCATGGAGTCCTCGCGCAGGCCGTTGTGGTCCTGGGAGGAGGTCGTGTAGACGCCGGAGACGCCGACCACGTTCTGGAGTTTTTCCAGGGCGGCGCGCAGGGCCTCGGGATCGGCCTTGCCGGCCTTTTCCAGGCCGGCACGCAAAAGGGCCAGGGCGTCGTAGGCGTAGCCCGAGTGGGTGTTGAGCGGGAACTTCTCCTGGATGCCGGCGTCCTTGTAGGCCTTGATGAAGGACTCGATGACGATTTTCTGCGGGTCCTCGTCGGGCAGGGATTCCGGGGCCATGAGCTTGGTGCCGGGCATGATGGTGCCGCCGGCGGCCTCGCCGGCCAGCTCCAGGTAGCTGGGGCCAGGCTGGCCGTGGCTTTGCACGAGCAGCGGCCGCTCGCCGGGCAGGGCGGCGAAGTTTTTGGCGGCGATGGCCCCGGCCGGGCCGATGGTCCAGACCACCACGGCTTGCGGCTTGGCGGCTTGCAGCTTGAAGGCCTGGGCCGAGAAGTCCGTGCCCTTGGGGTCGAAGCTCTCCTCGGCGACGATCTCCACGCCGAACTTGCCGGCGTTGGCCTTGAGCTCGGCCAGGCCGTCCTGGCCGAAGGCGTCCTTGGAGCTCATGATCGCGATCTTGGAGATGTTCTTGCCCTTGAGGTACTCGAAGATCTTGTTCACGGCCGTGGCCGTGCGCTGGGGAGCCTTGAAGGTCCAGTCGAAGGGGCCGAACTTGCCGCCGGCGATGATGGCGTCGCCGCCCACGGTCATGATGGTCGGGACCTTCTTTTCCTCGGTGTACTTCTTGACGGCCAGGCCCTCGCCCGTGGAAGTCGGGCCGATGATGGCCAGGACCTTGTCGCCCTCGACGAGCTGGCGGGCCTGGCGCAGGGCCACGTCGGGCGAGGATTCGGTGTCGTAGCTGATGAGCTTGACCGGCCGGCCGAGGATGCCGCCGGTGGCGTTTAACTGGGCCACGGTCATCTCGGCCACGAGCTTGCTCGGGGTGCCGACCACGGCGGCGGGGCCGGACTGGGCGAAGAGCCCGCCGATGACGATGGGATCGCCCTCGGGCGCGGCGGCGGCGAAGGCTGCCGCGGGCAAAAGCAGCGCGGCGAGAAGGATCAGGATCTTGGCCATGGGGGGAAGCCTCCGGAGCGTGATGGTCGCCAACAGGCGACGACGATTTTTTACCGCAACCGGAGGCGTTGTAAATCATTTTCGCAAGGCGGCGGGCGGGAGAAGCCGGCTTAGCGGCGCACGCGCCAGTAGCCCACGAGCAGCGCCGCGCCGAGCAGCAGCCCGTTGACCAGGGTGCGGGCCTCGCCCAGGAACTGGAGCCAGCCCATGGCCGTTTCCAGCACGAGCGCCGCCAGGATGGGGCGCAGGAGGTTGCCCGGACCGCCGATGACTAGGAAGAGCAGGGCCTTGAGCGAGAGCTCCAGGCTGAACTGCTCGGGGCTGATGAATCCGGTGTAGTGGCCGTGGACCACGCCGGCCGCGGCCGAAAGTCCGCCGCCAAGGCCGAAGGAGACGGCCCGCACCGCCGGCCGGTCGATGCCGAGGCTCGAGGCGGCGTGCCGGTCGTCGCGGCAGGCGGCCAAGGCCCGGCCCAGGCGGCTGTCGCGAAGGGCCAGGAAGAGATAGGCCCCCAGGGCCAGGAGCAGCAGGAAGAGGAAAAAGGTGAGCCGGTCGCCGCCCAGTTCGCCGACGCCGGGCAGGGCCAGCCGGCGTTCCACCATGAGCCCGGCCGCGCCGCCCGTGACCCCCTCCAGCGTCAGGGCCACGTTGACGCACACGAGCGACACGCACAGCGTGGCCATGGCCAGAAAACCTTCGCCCAGGCGCTCCATGGGCCGGCTGACCAGGGCCGCCAAAAGGCCCACGCCGAGGACCACGCCCGGGACGATGACCAGGGTCGCGCCCGGGAAGCGGGCGTGGAGCAGCACCGAGGCGTAGGCCCCCATGCCGGCGAAGGCGGCCTGGGCCAGGGAGATCTGCCCGCCGAGACCCAGGCAGAAATTGAGCGCCAGGACGTTGGCGGCCAGGAACATGTGCTGGTTGACGCCGATGAGCCGGTGGGCGGGCGTGACGAGGCCGAGGACCGTCATGGCGGCGAAGAAAAGGGCCAGGGAGGCTTTGCGGGACAGGGAAAAGGCGGTCATGTCAGGGCCGCTCGGCTTCGCTCTCGGCCGGCGCGGCCACGAGCAGGACGATGATGAGCGCGTAGGTGGCGGTTTCCTTGAGTTCGCCGGAGAGGAAAAGCACCAGCGCCGCCTCGCAAAGCCCAAGGGCCAGTCCGCCCAGGAAGACGCGGGGAAGCGACGTGTAGCCGCCGATGGTGGCCGCGGCGAAGCCCTTGAGCCCGAGTCCCAGGCCCATGTCGTAGCGCAGCCCGGTCTGCGGCCCCACGGCCAGAGCGGCCAGGGAGGCCAGCGCCCCGGCCAGGGCGAAGGACAGGGCATGGCACAGCACCGGGTCGATGCCCATGAGCCTGGCGGCCACGGCGTTTTGCGAGGTGGCCCGAAGGGCCCGGCCCAGGCGGGAATACTTGAGAAACACGCCGAGCACGGCCATGGCGCAACAGGCCAGGGCCAGGGCGGTGACGGTGTCGCGGCCGAAGAAAAGCGGCCCCAGGCGGAGATCCGGCAGGGGCAGAAGGCGCGGCGGCATGAGGGGGTTTTTCCCCCAGGCCAGGATGGCCACGCCCTGGAAGACGAGGCTCGCGGCCACGGTGAGCATGAGCTGGCGCAGGGGCGAGGCGCGAAGGGTCAGTCCGAGGGTGGTGGCGAAAAGCGCCCGGCCCAGGAGAAAGCCGGCCAGGGAGGCGGCGACGACGGCGACCAGGGGAGAGAGGCGCATGACCCCGGCCAGGCTGGCGATGCCGAGGCCGCCGAGGAGCAGCAGTTCGCCCTGGGCGAAGTTGATGAGGCGGCTGGCGCAGTAGATCAGGGAAAAGCCCAGGGCCATGAGGCCGTAGACGGCGCCGAGGGCGAGTCCGGAGTTGACGATCTGGGCCAGGTACAGGGCAAGCAAGGCGACCTCGATTGGCCTCGACGCTTTGGCAAAAAAAACGGGGGAACCGCCGCGCGATGCGGTTCCCCCGTGGGGATCGGGTCAGGCGACGCGGATCATTCCGCGTCGATGCCGAACTCGCCGGGCTGGCCCATGCTCGAGGTGTCGAGCTTGTAGGCGAGCACGATGGTGCGGCGGGCGTAGACGCCCACGGCTCCGGGCCAGGTGTTGAGGCACACCACCAGTTCCTTGTGGCCGTCGTTGTCGATGTCGGCCAGGGCGTAGCCGGTGACGGTGCCCTTGATGCGCCGGGTCTTCCACAGGAGGTTCATGCCCACGCCGTCCCAGTACAGGGCGTGGATCTCGCCCTGGGAGAAGGTGCGGAAGGTTTCGAAGAACTGGGCGGCCATGGAGATGTTCTTGCTGACGAGCACTTCGTAGCGTTCGTCCTTGTCCAGGTTGGCCACGAGCATGGGCAACGGGATGTAGTAGTAGGTCCAGAGGTGGTCGGTCTTGGGCTTTTCCATGGGGGCCATGAGCGGGTCGAACTCGAGGCCGATGGCCGAGCCGCAGTATTCCTCCTCGGTGGCGGCCACGCGCTCGCCCTTGGCCGTGTAGACCACGATGTGGTCGCGGTCGTCGTTGAGGAGGACCTTGTAGCCGCTCTTCTCGGGCAGGTAGGCGAAGTTGAACGGGTTGGCCTTGGTGGGCAGGTTCAGCTTGGTGGACAGCATGGGCTGGCCGCCGGAGAAGATGACGTTGTGCACGCCCTGGGCGAACAGCTCCTTGGAGTCGCCCTTGGAGCCCACCAACTGGCGGGTGTAGTCGGGCGGCACGGTGGCCACGTTCATGTAGAGCTTGACGTCCTTGTAGAGCTCCTTGAGCTGGTTGCCCTCGAGCGACAGGATGAAGGAGCGGGGCTCCTTGAAGTAGCTGGCGGAGACGATGATCTCGGCCTTGCCGTCGCCGTTGATGTCCAGGGTGCTGACCTTGAGGAGCTTGAGGTTGGGCGACACGGGGTAGCGGGCCACGGGCATCAGCTGGCGGTCCTTGTAGGAAAAGACCTCGATGGAGTCCTTGGCCATGATGACGACTTCGTTCTTGCCGTCGCCGCTGAGGTCGTCGATGGCGATGCCGCTGGAGACGATGGGCATGGACTGGCTGCGCCACACGCCCGGGGTGTCGGACGGGCCGGCGTAGCGGAAGCTCGGGTTGAGGTAGGCCTTCTGGTTTTCGCTGGTCTGGTTGACCACGAAATCCGGGTTCATCTGGTTGATGGTCTGGCCGCCGGCGGCTTGTCCGGAAGCCGCGGCCGGGCGCTGGAAGATCTCGTTGTTGAGGGACTGGGCGGCTCGCTCCATGGCCGGGATGAGGTCGGCCAGCTTGGCGGAGAAGTTTTTCGGCCACTTCTTGCCGTCGCGGCCGAGGACCGTGATGTCCACGCTGGCCTGCTCGCCGGACACGGTGACCGAGCCGTAGGCCAGAAAATCCGCGCCGATGTCGGTCAGGGCCTTTTTCGCCTCGGCGTCCGAGGCCGGAGCCTTGGCCAGTCGACCCGTCACCTTGGCCTTGTCCACCGGGGCCAGGTGCCCCGGCCAGTTCATGCGCGATTCGAGCATGCTCTGGGCGCCTTGGCTCAGGTACTGGTATTTCTCGGGGCCGTGCACGGTGAAGGGGGCCACGGCGTAGGTCTTGGCGTCGGCGGCGAGCGCCGTGGACGACAGACACAGCAAGGCCACGACCAGAAGGGCGAGGCGACGGAAAAGCGTCATAAGGAATTCCTCCGGGTCCCAACGGGGACCGATTTGTCCGGGGACGCGGCCAGGGCCAGGGGGCCGGACAGCCGCGCGCCCTGCATTACTATCAAAGCCGAGGCCCTTGCAAGGGCGGTTTTGCCCCCTTGCCGCCGTGCAATGCCTTTCGCCTTCCCGGTTTGTTGCCGTGTGGTCGCGCGGCCGCAACGGCGGTTACGGGAAGACTGCCAAAGGGTAATGTCACGGAAACGTCTTTTCCCGGCCCTTGTCAGGAGCGCCCGGCGGAGCTAAAGGCTTGGCCGCTTCCCGCATGGAGTGGCCCGATGCCGCGTTTTTCGTTTTTCGCATTTCTCGTTCTCGCCAGCCTTCTCGCCCCGGCGCTTCCCGGCCCCGACGCCCGCGCCGACGACGCGCCGGAAACCGTGACCGTGGACGCCGCCAGGACCGTGCGGCCGACCAGCCGGGAACTGCTCGGCATCAACGTCAACTACCTCATGGACGCCGACGGCAACCGCCGTCCCGGGGCGCGAAAGCTCGCCCGGGCCGTGCTCGACCTCGGCGTCGGCACGCTGCGATATCCCGGCGGCGAGAAATCCGACGGCATGCTCTGGGCCGCGCCGCCGTTCACGCGGCCGGGACCGACCCTGGCCCGGCTGGGGCCGGACGAGTGGCCCTCCAACGATTCCCGGGTGTTCGACCTGCCCCGTAAGCGCTTCGCCCGCCGGCCCATGGACATCGACGCCTTCATGCGGCTTTGCCGCAGCACCGGGGCCGAGCCGGTGATCGTCGTGGCCTACGACTCCATGTACAAGCCCGGCACACCGGGCGAGACCGTGCCGGACATGGCCGAACTCCTCGAAAACGCCGTGTCCCTGGTGCGCTACGCCAACATCACCCGGGGCTACGGCATCAAGTACTGGGAGATCGGCAACGAATCCTATTTCTACGTCTACAACGGCGGGGCCCGGGCGGCGGACTACGCCCGGGATTTTCCGGTCTTCGCCGCGGCCATGAAGGGCGTGGACCCGTCCATCAAGGTCGGGGCCAACGGCCCGGTGGGGGCCGACGACGTGGGGGCGCTGGACAATTTGAACGGAGACGCCACGCCCTGGTGGCGCGAGGTCTTCGGCAAGGCGGCCGGCAGCATCGACTTCGTCTCGGTCCACGAATACCCGTGCTACGCCTGGTACGGCTACGACTATTACCGGGAAAACCCGGTGCGCATGCTCGGGGTCTCGGAGATCGACAAGGCCGCAGGCAGGTACGGCCCGCCGGGGCTGGCCGGGCGGCTGCGCTACCTGCTCACGGAGATCAATTCCGCCGACTGGTACGCCCATCCGCAAAACCTGGGCTGGAAGCACGAGAACACCCTGGGCCACGCGCTCGTGCTCTTCGACATGCTGGCCCAGGCCGTCAGCGACCCCCGGGTGGTCACGGCGCAAATCTGGGCCACGCGCTGGCTGCACAACGACGACAAGCCCGAACTGTGGGACGCCCTGGACGGCCGGAACACGCCCCTGCCCACGGGCATGGCCGTCAAGCTCCTGGCCGAGGGGCTCGGCGACCGGATCGTGGCTACCACCGACGCGCCGGGGGTGCGGGCCACGGCCGCGCGCGACGACCGCCAGGGCCGGCTTACGGTCTACCTCGTCAACAAGGACGCGGCCCGGGACGTGGCCGTGCGCATCGAGGGCGGCCGGACCGGGTCCGAGGCGGCGCGCCGGGTATGGCGCGGCACGGGGCCCGACGACCCCAGGCCGGTCCTGTCCCGGGAAGCCGTCGTGACGGTGACCGGCGGCCTGGCGCAACTGCGCCTGCCGGCCGAATCCCTGACCATCCTCACCGTGCCCATGGCCAAGCCCGCGATCTTCGCCGCCAAGAAAATGCCCCAGCCCGGACCCCGCCGCCCCGGCTAGCCCTCCCCCCATTGGGGAGGTTCAGGAGGGGGTCACCCCTTCCTGGCCGCCGGAGGCCTCCCCCTCTCTTCCCTCTTCCCGCGCAACAGCGCCGCCCCGGCCAGGGCCGTGAGCGGCGCGGCCGTGACCAGCCCCAGGCTGCCGATGAGGGTGTTGGCGATCTCGGCGGCCACGTGGGGCATGGTGGCGACGTTTATTAGCGGCACGCCCTGCGCCATGACCACCATGAGCAGGGCCAGGCTGCCGCCGCAGTAGGCCAGAAGGAGCGTGGTGGCCATGGTGCCGACCACGACGCGGCCCACGCGAAGTCCCGACAGGCAAAGCCCCCAGGTCCCGATGCCCGGGTGGTGGGCCGCCACCTCGGCTTGGCTGGCGGCCACGTCCATGGCCACGTCCATGATGGCGCCGCTGGCGCCCAGGCAAATGGCGGCCAGGAACATGCCGCCGAGATCCAGGTGGGCGTAGCCCGTGTAGAGCAGGGTCTCGGCAAAGGGCTTGACCGCGCCGGGCAGGGCGAAGCCCGGGGCCGTGGCCAGGGAGAGCAGGCAGGTCGCGGCCACGCCGCCCACGGACCCCAGGTAGGCGGCCAGGGCCCGGCGGTTGAGCCCGCCGACCAGAAAGACGACGGCGGCCATGAGCGCGGCCAGGACGGCCAGGGCCACGAGCATGGGGTCGCTGCCGGCCAAAAAACGCGGCACCAGCACCTTCCACAGCAGCAGGGCGGCGAAGAGAAACGACAGCATGGCCTTGACCCCGGTCCAGCCGGCGTAGGCGACGAGGGCCAGGGCGAACAACCCGAGCAGCGCCCCCTGGAGGGTGAGCCGCCAGTGGTCCTGGGCCACGGCCGAGACGATCTCGCCGCCGCGCAACGAAAGGACGAGCAGGGCGAGGTCGCCTGGGGCGAAGACCTTGTCCAGTTCGAGCTTGCCGAGCAGGATGTTGTCCGCGACGATGCGCCTGCCGGCGAAGGGGCCGGAAAGCGGCTCCAGGGTGACGCGCTGCTCGCCCTCGCGCACGATGCCGTACTGGTGGACGTGCGCGTCGTCCACGGCCAGCACCCTGGCCTTCACCTGCACCGCGTCCGGGGGCAGGCGGTCCTCGAAGCCCGTGGGCCAGTACCAGAGCGCCAGGCAGCAGACAGCCACGGCCAGGGCGAACACGGCGTCGCGGCGCGCCCGGAAGCGCCGCCACGGCGCGGTCGCGTCTTGCCTCGGCCAGGGACAGGCATCCCCTTGCATCGATTCCACTCCTCAAACGGATTGTGGGGTCGGCCGCGCCTTCCGCGACCGACCCCACATCAGTTGCTTTCCCCGGTTGGGGAGGTCCAGGAGGGGGTCACCCCCTCCT
>JAEWCY010000267.1 GCA_023390395.1 Pseudomonadota bacterium
CCTCGGCCCAGGCCGATCCGGCGCTGGCCGAGGCCGCGAGCGAAGCGGCCCGGCACTCCGCCCGAGCGCCGCAAGCGGCGGCGCAGCGGACGAATCCCGAGGCGACGGCCGCCGCGCCGCGCCCCCCGGACGCGGCCTCGCCGGCAAGGACCAGAGCCGGCAAAACCACGGATTCGGCCAGGGCCCGGGCGAAGAAGTCCGCCGCCCGCTGGCGCACCGTGAAAAAGGCGTCGGCGGTCAGGGCGTAATCGACCAGGGCGTAATAGGCCGACTCGCCCAGGACCGGCAGGCCGGCGACCGCCCCCTGACCCGCGCCCAGGGTCCAGTCGAGGACCATCCACAACCCGTCGCTTTCGCGCCTGTAGGCCACCCAGGCATGGCCGTCCCTGTCCAGGCCGACCCGGCCGAAGGCCGTGACCAGGCGGTCGGCGGGCAGCCCGGCGGCCAGCAACAGGGCGTGGAGCAGGATCGCCCCGTCCTCGCAGTCGCCGCTGCCCGAGAAGTAGGTGGCCAGGGCGCAGTTCCAGACGTCCTCGCCGTCGGCCTCGTCCGCGTAGCGCACGGCCCCGGCCACGCCGGCCAGAAGCGCCGCAGCCGTGGCGTCGTGGCCCGTGGCCCCGCCGGCCAGGAGCGCGGCCGCATCGGCCAGTTCCGGATCTCCCCGGCCGAGCAGGGCCGTCACCGCCGCCGATCCCGGGGCATTGGTCACCGGGCTGTCCAGGGCGCAGGCAAAGGCCCGGGCGGCCAGCCGCCCCAGGGTCAGGTCGGCGTCGCCATGGCGCGCGTTCTCGCTTGCCGCCGCGACGACCGCGCCGGGCAGGCTCGCCGCCCCATTCGCGCCCGTGGCGGCCAGGGCGAAAAGCGGCGTGGCGGCCAGGGCCACCAGGATGGCCGGGCCGGCGTGGCCCGTGGCGGCGGGCAAGAGGAACTCGACCGCCCCCTGGTTGTACCGCCAACCCGGGGTCGCCCCGGCCGTGCCCGGCGCGGGCAGGGCGCACGCGCCCAGGGGAAGCCAGTCCCCCAGGGCGGCGACGACCGGCACGGGCAGCGGCAGGCCCTCGCCCGGCGCGCTCACGCCGCAGGTGCCGCTGCCCGAAGCCTCGACGCGCAGGGCGCAAAGCGCCTGGCCAGTGAGCGCCTCCTCAACCAGGGCCTCGACCGAATAGAGGTAGTCCTCAAGGGCGGACATGGGACCTCCCGACGAGGACCCCGCGCGCCTGGCCGTGCTCGACGCAGACGCAGCGCGTGGCGGCGAAGGGATTGGCCCGGTCGCGGGCGGCCGCGCCTTCCCCGTCCCCGGACGCGGCCGCCGCGGCCAGGGTCTCGGACCTGACCAGGGGCGGCACGTCGCGCCGATCGGCCTCGGTTCGCTTTGCCATGGACGTCACCTGTGCCTTTGCCGCGAAAGCCGTGCGGGCTAGAACGCCCCGTAAAACACGAGTTCCGCCACGTTGTAGTTGCCGTAGATGTCGGGCCTAAACGCCGAGACGACCATGCGGTAGGCCAGAAAGTAGCGGGGATCGGCGATGTCCATGCGGTCCGAGAGGTAGACGCCGTCGTCCCACCAGGAGCAGTCCTCGTCGGCGTAGGGGCTGGTGAAGGTCACGCGCATGCCGCCGTAGCGCGTCATGGAAAGCAGCGTCGTCCACTGCGCCTCGTCGTTGGAGCCTTCCAGGGTAAAGCTCGTGGGATGGCCGCAGGGCGCGGCCTTCATGGGGCAGGAATCGGAAATGGAGGCCGTGGACGAGAACTGGAATCCGGTGACCAGCACCGGCGCGTCGAAACGCAGGCCCACGTATTCCGGCACGGCGTTTTTGGGGTTCGGCGCCCAGCAGCCGTTGTAGAGGTCGCCGTTGCCGATCATGAAGTTTTGCACCTCGTCGGCCATGGCCAGGCCCAGGGTGGAATAGAAGACCTGGGCCCGGGTGCGGCAGATGCGGTCGGCGTCGGCCGCGACGCAACCCGGCACGTCGTCGAAACCGCGAGAGAGCAGCACATCGCGGTAGAATTGGGGATCGTAGGGATCGGGCGCGACGGCGGCGATTCCGCCGCTCGTCTCGCTGTAGATGGCAAGGGTCCGCATGATGGCTCCTTAAATCGCCAGGGCGGCCGCACCGCCAAGCTGCATCCGACCCGTGACCACGAGGCCCCCCGAGGGCATGTCGCCGACGAACCAGGTCACGCTCGAGCGCTCCGAGGCGTCGGCGTCCTGGACGATGGCGGTGTGGACCGTCGCCTCCAGGTCGGCTTCGGCCGCGACCAGGGTGTCCCAGACGTCCACGGTCTCGAACGACCGCCGGATGCCCAGGGCCTCGACCCGCACGCCCTTGATCACGGCCAGGGCGTAGCGGTCGGCGTCTTGCGTCGGCAGGTAGAACCGGCCGTAGCCGTAATGGGACACCTTGAGGTCGAAGGCGTCGTCGTCGCCGGTGTCGGCGTAGATGGTCTCCAGGGCGGGCAGGGACGCGCCGGGCACGAGGGTCCCTTGCAGGACGCCGCTTCGGGGCGTTTGCGACAGCGTCACCCGGCTGCCGAAGGAATAGGGCGTGGCCCTGGCCTCGGAAAAAGCCCGGCCGCATACCGCCCGCACCCGGGCCGGAAACCCCTCGAAGCGGCAGTGCATGGTTTGCGGATAGATCTCGGACATGCCCTTTCCCCCGAATTCGCGCCTTTTGGCGTTTTTCCCGACGGAGCCGGGACGTCCCGCCCCGGCTCCGCGCCGCAACCGGACGTTTCCGCGCTAGGAAGCCGGCATGGTCACGGTGAAGCTGTCGATGGTGGTGGTGGCCCCGGCGGTGATGGCGGTGCTGCTCATGTTGAGCTGCGCGCCGGAGGTGGAGACCGAGCCGTCGAATCGGGCGTTGGCCGTGTCCGCGCCGGTGGTTCGGTCGTTGGCGTAGAACCGGAACCAGCCGGCGGTGCCGGTCGTCGTCGCCACGCCGGACCAGACCTCGGAAGAGGACTTGGCGCAGGCGCCGCTGGCCGGGTCGGCGAAGTTGAGGCCGTTGGTGGAGGTCCCGGGGCTGAAGGCCCCGGAGGAAAGGGTGATCTCCAGAAGCGGGGTCGCGCCCTCGGCGTCGTCGGCGCTGGACGGCTGCACGCCGGGGAAGATGCGGATCATGCCGTTTCGCATGATGGTCTTGAACCCTTCGCTGCCGAGCAGCTTGTTGCGAAGACCGGTGGAAAGACGCAGAGCCATGCTGGCGCTCCTTGTGGCTTGAGGTTGCGGCGGGACTGCCTAGGCATGCAGGAAGAGCAGGTAGCGGTTGCGCCCGGCCACGGCTTTGGCCGGCACGGCCGGGACGGAGGCGACGGCGAGGCGCGAGACCCGGCCCGTGGGCAGGCCCAGGTACAGGCCGTCGCGGCCGGCCCAGAGGGCGGCGTCGCCGACGAGTTCCCGACCGGCCACGGCGTCGTGGCGGCCGGCGGCCAGGGTCACGTCGCTGCCCGGCAGCGGCGGCACGGGGCTTGCCCGCGCGAAGGTCATGGCGGCGGGATCGGTCCCGGCGGCGAAGGTCACGCCGGCGTCGTCGCCGATGTAGAGCCCCCCGGCCACGGCCCGCAGCAGACGCACCCGCCCCGTGGCCGGCGGCAGGTAGCCGGCCAGGGAATCGACCCAATCGTGGAGCCCCGCCCCTTCGGTGAAGCGCACGAGCCCCCCGTCGGCGATCCAGACGCGCCCGGCGAAGCAGGCGAGCAGATGGCCGGCCGGCGGGGCGACGTAGCGCCCGTGGCGGTCGGGTCCGGGATAGGTCCCCCCGCCCCAGGGACCGGCCGCGCCGTCGCGGATGCGGCCCGTTTCGAAGCCGTTGGCGAAGTAGACGTCGCGGCCGACGCCGAGGAAGGCCACGTCCGCCCCGGGAGTGAGGCCCTCCCGCAGGACGCGCGGCTCGCCCTGGGCCGGGATGCCCAGGATCGCGCCGTCCCGCGCGCCGTAGAGGCGGCCGTCGTGGGAGAACAGGGACGCGTAGCCCCCCTCCCCCAGCCTGGAAAAGCCCGGACGCCGCCGCAGCCGGCCGTCCACCACGTCCACGTTGACCGCCTCGGCCAGGGCGTAGGTCCCCTTGGCCGGATCGCAGGCCAGGCCCAGGGGCGAGGCCGAAGCGCCAAGGCCCAGACAGCGCGTCAGGCGACACTCCCGGGTCACGACCAGTCCTCCCCGGCGCAAAGCGGCACGTCCACGGCCGCGTCCTGGAACGTGGCCGGGCCGCAAAGCCCGACGAGCTCGTCCAGGGCGGCCTGCCAGCGCGCGCCGTAGGCCGTGGTCTGCGGCTTCTTGCCGTCCGCGCCCTCCTCCAGGCGTTCGAAGACCTCCCGGCAGGCGAAGGAGACGAGCAGCCTCCCGGCCAGATGGGGCGGCAGGCAGGCCGGCTTGTCCGCCCAGCCGGCCAACGGGTCCGGCAGCCGGAAGTAGCTTACGGCGACCTCCACGGCCGCCTGGGGCACGGGCCACACGTGCAGCCGTCCGCCTCCGGCGGCGGCCAGGCGCGCCGGGCCGCGCCCCGGGCGTCGCGCCGCCCGCCGCAACGCGGCCGGATCGGGCAGGATCCTGATC
>JAEWCY010000240.1 GCA_023390395.1 Pseudomonadota bacterium
GCTTTTCGTCCACGACCTGGAGCGCGCCGTCCGCCGTCTGGATCATGGAGATGGCGTCGTTGGCGTTGCGCACGCCCTGGTTGATGGAGGCGATGTCGGCGCGCATGAGCTCGCGAATGGCGAGGCCGGCGGCGTCGTCCGCCGAAGAGTTGATGCGCAGGCCTGAGGACAGGCGCGCGGTCGAGGTGGACAGGGCGGAATACGAGTTGGACAGGTTGCGGGCCGCGTTGGCGGCCATTCCGTTGTAATTGATGGTCAGCGACATGGTTCGTTCCTCCTTGAATGGATGCGGGCGTCCTTGCCCTTTTCGCGCTCCGGTCACGGCCGTGGGCCCTCGGCCGCCGGCGACCGGCATGTGCTTCTTTGTTAGGCTTATCGACCCCGGAAAATCGTTTCTTTAGCGAGGGGGATCGGAAGAATGAAAAAAAAATTTCCTGGGGCAGGAGGAGGAACGGCAAGAAGACGTGCAGGAAAATTTTGATGAAGTAATGATGCAATGCAAAAATGCATGGCAAAGTGCTCATAGCAGTGCGGCGGAAAGTGGCGGAGTTGCTGTTTGAAAGAGAATTTTCCGAAAGATGTATCGCCTTGTGTGGACTATTTTGGTTACGGTGTTTCCGCTTGTCCCGGTGTTGTTGAAGAAGGATCGCCATGTCCGGCCAGGTTGCTTGTCGAGTCGCTGCGGCGGCCGGTCAGGCAATGGTCGCACGCCGCGCCGGCTCTGGACGCACCGCCGCCACGGCGGCCGTTGCACGGGCGGCGATGCGTCGCGTTCGCGCCGCGCGCCGCACGGTCGGGCGCGGCAGGAGCGCGGCGTCACGGGGAAAGGACGGGAAAGCGGGGACGGACAGGGCCGGGTAACGGACCGGCCGGGAAAGGGGGCGGGCCGGCGCGTCGGCGCCGCCGGACGTTTACGCGGCGCTGCGGCGCGGTCGGGGCCTATTCGCGGGCGACGGCCCGGGCCAACAGAGCGTCGGCCGTTTCGGGAGAAAGCCCGCGCCCGGCGGCCAGGGCGGCCAGGTTCTCCTCGGCGTCGCTTTGGCGCAGGTAGAGCGGGTCGATGGGGGCGAAGCCGTAGGCCGCGGCCCGGGCCGCGGCGAGCAGCGTATCCGGATGCGGGGCGCAGGCCTCGGGACCGAGGACCGTGGCCAGGGGCACGACGCGGGAGAAGGCCTCGCGGTGGCGCACGGCCCCGTCGCCGACCAGCCACAGCGGGCCCACGGCCGCGGCCTCGGACGCCCGGGCCAGGGCCGCCTCGAGAAAAAGCGCCTCGGGTCGGCCCATGGGGGCCAGGTCCCCGTCGGCCAGGAACGCCTGGACATAGACTTGGCCGGCCCGGGCGTGGGTCACGGCCAGCACGGCCCCGGTGGCCGCCCGGGCGGCCGAGGCGGCCAGAAGCGGCAGGAAGTCGAGGCCGGCCATGGGCAGGCCCGCGCCAAGCGACAGCCCGAGGGCCGTGGCCAGGACCACCCGGATGCCGGTGAAGCTGCCCGGGCCGCGCACGCAGGCCACGCCGGCAAGTTGCGACGGGCCGAGTCCCGCCTCGCCGAGCGCCTCGGCGATCATGGGGGCGAGCAGCTCGGCGGCGCGGCCGGAGGCCGGGGCCCGGCGCAGGATCGGGGCCTGTCCCGGCCGGCCGAGCAGCACGGTCAGCTCGGGCGAGACGCCGTCAAGGACGAGCAGGGGGCCGTGGCCGGGCGTCGCCACGCCGCCCGCGGCCGTTTCCTTCACCGGGTCCATGCTTGTCGGTCGCTCCAGTTTCTCACAAAGTGAAACGTCTTCAGCCGTCGAGCAGGCTCAACTGGCGGCGGATGTCGTTGACCGTGGCCAGGATCATGAGCCCGATGAGGAAGGCCAGGCCGATCTTGGTGGTCACGGCCCGCATGCGCGGGCTCACGGGCCGGCGCATGACGATCTCGATGGCGTAGAAGAGCAGGTGCCCGCCGTCGAGGACCGGGATGGGCAGGAGGTTCAGCACGCCCAGGTTGACGCTGATGAGCGCCGCCAGGGCCACCACGTTGCCGAGGCCCTCCGAGGCCTGCTTGCTGACCATCTGGGCGATCATGATGGGGCCGCCCAGGCTGTCCAGCGGCACCACCCGCTCGATGAGCTTGATGAGCCCGGTGTAGGTGAGCACCACCACGTTCCAGGTCTGCTTGACGGCCTCGCCCGCGGCCGAGCCGGGGCCGAGCGGCACCGAGCGGGTCTTGCCCGAGGCCACGATGCCGACCAGGGGGGCGCTTTCCTCTTCGCCGAAGATGTTTTTGACCGTGCGCACGGCCGGGGTCAGGGAAAAGGTCAGTTCCCGGCCGTCGCGCGAGACGACGATGGTCACGGGCTTGCCGCCGCCGCCCCGGATGGCTTGCGCCATGGCTTCCCAGTTGTCCACGGGCTGGCCGCCGACCTTAAGGACCGTGTCCCCGGGCTTCACGCCGGCCGTCTCGGCCGGGCTGTCCTTCTGGACCTGGCCGACCAGGGGCAGCATCTCGAAGCGGCCCTCGGCCACGAGCAGGCCCCAGAAAAGGAGCCAAGCCAGCACGAAGTTGAATATCGGGCCGGCAGCCACCACGACCATGCGCTGCCAGGCCGGCCGCAGCCGGAACTGGTCCTCGGCGGAAAAGCCGTCGGGCACCGGGTCGTCGGGGTCCTGGGCCACGAGCTGGACGTAGCCGCCAAGCGGTATGGCCGAGAGCACGTAGCGGGTGCGGCCCCGGGTGAAGCCCAAAAGCTTGGGACCAAAGCCCAGGGAGAAGGTGACCACGCCCATGCCGAAGGCCCGGGCGGCCAGGAAGTGCCCCAGTTCGTGGAAGAAGATCAGGCCCCCGAGAACCAGGGCCACGGCGAGGATGCTTTCGATCATGCGCGCTCGGTTGCGCCCGTTTCGCGCGTTGCGCGGGCGGGCGCGGGTTTGTCGCGGCTGGCGGTTCCCGGTTTATCCGGCCGCCGGCCGATGGATTAGTATAAGCCGTCTGGGCGGCGATGCAACGTCAGGCGCGTTTGCGCGCCCAGGCCTTGGTGTCCCGCCGGACGCGGGCGTCGAGGTCCATGACGGCGTCCGCGTCCGGCATGGCCTCGCCCGGGTGGGCGCATAGGGCCGCCTCGATGGCGGCGGGGATGCCCATGAAGGGGAGGCCCCCTTCCAGGAACAGGGCCACGGCCGCCTCGTTGGCGGCGTTAAGGACCACGGTGTGGCTGGGGCCGGCGCAAAGGGCCCGCCGGGCCAGGCCCAGACAGGGAAAGTCCCGGTCGCGCGGGGCCTCGAAGGTGAGGCTTCCGAGCGTCACCAGGTCCACCCGGGACACGGACAGGGGGAGCCGTGCCGGATAGCCCAGGCAGTAGGCGATGGCCACGCGCATGTCCGCCGGGCCCAGGTGGGCGAGCAGCGACCCGTCGTGGAGCTGGGCCAGGGAATGGACGATGCTCTGGGGATGGACCACCACGTCCACCATGGTCACGGGCAGGCCGTAGAGCCGGCAGGCCTCGATGACCTCCAGGCCCTTGTTCATGAGCGTGGCCGAATCCACGCTGATCTTCGGTCCCATGGCCCAGGTGGGATGGGCCAGGGCCATGGCCGGGGTGACGCGGTCGAGCTCCTGGCGCGGCCGGGACCGGAAGGGGCCGCCCGAGGCCGTGAGCACGAGCTTTTCCACCAGGGGCAGGTCCGGCAGCCCCGGGCCGCCCAGGGCCTGGAACAGGGCGTTGTGCTCGGAGTCCACGGGCAAGATGACCGCGCCCGAGGCCCGGGCCATCTCCCGGATGAGGTCGCCGGCCAGCACCAGGGATTCCTTGTTGGCCAGGGCCACCACCTTGCCGGCGGCCACGGCGGCGAGCGTCGGCGCGAGCCCGGCCGCGCCCACGATGGCCGAGACCACCACGTCGACGTCGGCCGCGCCGGCCACGGCGGCGTAGCCGGCCGGGCCGACCAGGACGTCCGGGGCGTAGCCGGCGGGCAGAAGCGCCCGCAGGGCCCGGGCCCGCTCCTCGGTCAGCACGGCCAGGACGGGCGGGCGCAGGGCCGCGGCCTGCTCGGCCAAAAGGGTCACGTTGGTGGCCCCGGCCAGGGCGGCCACGACGTAGCGATCCGGGTGCTCGGCGGCCACGCGCAGGGCGGACACGCCGATGGAGCCCGTGGCCCCGAGCACGGCCAAACGGCGGGGCCGGTCGGCCGGGGGCACGGACAGGGACGTGATGTAGCCCGAGGGCGCGGCCTCGGGGGGACAGGCGCGGGGACAGGACTGGGTCATGTGGGATTTTTCGTCCGGGCCGGCTCCTGGGCCCCGGGAGGGGCGATGCCGTAGCGGCCGAGGACCTCGGTGACGCGGGCCGACAGGTTGGTGGCCACCTTGCCGAGCGCCGTCAGGTTGATGCACACGAAAAGGTCCACCTTGAAGGAGGCGCTCTCCCACAGGGCGACCAGGGAACGGGTCAGCTCCGGTTCGATCTGAAAGAGCTTCAGGCGCTCCTGGAGCTCCCCCGGGTTCTTGGGACGGAAAAGCTGGGCGTCGGCCCGGTCGGCGTCGTCGTCGAAAAAGTGCTTGCGCCGGACCTTGCCCAGGCCCGTTTCGGCCAGAGCGTCCACGGCCTCGCGGGAGACCCGGCGCAGCCGGGCGGCGCGCACCTGGATGCGCCCGGCGTCGGCCTCGCCCTTTTCCCGCAACAGGGAGGCGAAGTCGAACTCCATGATGTTTTCGAGCATCACGCCCAGGCGCGCGGCGTCGAAGGAGCCGGCGGCCTGGAGGATGTAGGCCCGCTCCTTGGGCGCGAAGTCCCGAAGCGCCCGGGAGAAATCCTCGCGCACCACCCGCAGCGACGCCGCCGCGCCCACGCACAGGGCCACGGTCTGCTCGGTCAGGGCTTCCAGCCGGGCCTCGGCTTCCGGCGAGGCGACCTCCTCGCCCATGGCGGCGCGGTAGTCCACGGCGGCGGCGTCCATGGCCGCCGTCTGGGCGGCGAACTGGACCTCGTCGCGGTCGGCCCGGCGGTCCCAGCCGGGAATCTCGGCCCGGTTGAGGGCGGCCAGGGCGGCGTCGGTCACGGCCTTCCCTTCGGGTGTGGCCGACGCCTCCTCGAAGGCGGTCTGGACCCGGGTCTTGGAAATGGCCTTGGTCGTGCCCTGGAGCTTTTCCAGCACCGCGTCGAAGGGAAAGGCGACGATGAGCAGCTGGCCGTCGCGCGACAGGCGATAGCGGCGGTCGGCCAGGATGACGTCGTAGGCCCCGCGCACCTCTTCCCGGATGAAGCGTTCGATGTAGGCCTTCCAGTAGTGCTCGTCGAAGACCAGCGTGGCGGTGATCTCCTCGATCTTGGTCAGGGAGTCCTCGCCGAAGTGGCGGATCACGGCGTCGCTGAAATGGTCCTTGATGAGGCTCGAGGCGTAGACCGCGCCCTGCAGGCACTTGGCCAGCACGGTCTCCACGCGCTCCAGGCGGCGGGCCAGCTTTTCCTGCTCTCCGGCGTCGCCCACGGCCTTGGCCTTGCCGTAGTGGTTGAGCTCGAGCAGGTAGGCCGAGAAGCGGTCCTTGACGTACTCGTGGCCGCCGTGCAGGCCCTCGGCCCGGCGCAGCAGCATGTCCATGAGGCTTTGCTGCTCGGTCTCGAGCAGGGGAAATTCGTTGATGCGGCCCCGGTTGGAGCGCAGAAACTCCAGGAAGACGCGCTCCTCCAGCACCTCGCGCCGGGCCTTGACGGCCTTGAGCTCCTCGAGCCGGGCCAGGCAGGCGGCGAAGCGCTCGTCGCGGCTTTCGGGAGCGGATTGGGCGGCGTCTTCCATAGCGACGAACCCTCCTTCAGCCGAGCCCGACCAGGGGGCGGACGGCGGCGTAGGCCAGGATCGCGGGCAACAGCCCGTCGATGCGGTCGAGGATGCCGCCGTGCCCGGGCAGAAGCGTCCCCGAATCCTTGATGCCGGCGGCGCGCTTGAGCGCCGATTCGAAAAAGTCGCCGAGCTGCGACACCACGGCCAGCCCCGCCCCGATGCCGGCCAGGAGCCAGGCCCCGGCCGGGGAGCAGAGGGCGAAGGCGGCCGCGATCAGGCCGGCGGCGACGATGCCCCCCGCCGTGCCGGCCCAGGTCTTGCCCGGGCTCACCGCCGGCCAGACCTTGGGCCCGCCCACGAGGTGGCCGGCGAAATAGGCCCCGGTGTCGGCGGCCATGACCGCGGCCAGCACGAAAAAGGTCTCGATCGGCGTGAAAAGGCACAGGAACCGCAGGGAAAAGGGCACGTAGAGCAGGGCGGCCACCAGCACCGAGCGCGGCATCGCGGTGTCGCCGCGCCGGGCGAACCGGCACAGGAACAGGAACTGCTCGATCCACAGGGCCGCGCCCAGGCAGGCGAGAAAGACCGGCCAGCCGCCGGCCGCGGCGCTGCCGGCGGCCACGGCCCCGAGCGCCAGGCCGCAGGCCTCGATCACCGGTCCCGGCCGGCCGCGCAGGGCGAAGAATTCCCGCATGCCGACCACCGAGGCGGCGGCCACCAGCACGGCCAGAACCCAGCCGCCGGCCCAGACCGCCGCGACAAGCAGCGGCAGGCCGACCAGGGCGGTCAGCCAGCGAGTCTTGAAGGATGCGCCGAACATGCTGTCCTCAACTCTCCCGGAATCCTCAGGATCGCCGTCCCCGGACGCAGGGCCTTTCCCCCGCGCTGCGGACGCAGGGATTCTTGGTAGAGCAAAAGCGGCCGGGCGTCCAATGCCGCGCGCCGCGTCCGCGAAACGGGCGCGGCGCGCATCGCGGAGGGTCTCGCCGAGGCGCCTTTTCCCGAACCCGCCGTCGCCTTCATAAAACGGCGCGGCGCCGGGCGCGTCACTCCCACCAGGTGACGGGCTCGAAGGCGGCGGGCATGACCGCGGCCAGTCCCGGCAGCACCGATTCCTCGATCAACCGGCGTAGCCGGCCCTTGAGCGCCTTGTAATACACGTCGAGCTCGACCACGAACCAGGCGTCGCCTTCGACCAGGCCGTCGGAGACGACCATGATGTACTCGAAGCCCTGGCCGAAGCGGGCCGCGCCCGTGGCCGCGTCCGCGGCTTGGGCGAAGCGGGAGAAGCGCTCGAAGAGCCCGACCAGCGCCTCCCGGGCCTTCGGGGCGTCGTCGGGCTCGGTCTGGAAGGTCAGGGTGACGTAGCCGGAGCCGTCTGGCCGCACGAATTCGGCGATCTTGAGCACGCCTTCCTTGGCTGGGCCGCCCAGGCCCAGGTCCAGGGAGAAGCCCGCGAATCCGGACAGGTGCTCGTGGGCCTTGAGCTCGCGCAGCTGTTTTTTGAGGTCGATGACGTCCTCGGCCATGGCAGCCTCCGGGAGACGGGTCGTTTCGCGGAATTGGCGTCTTGTAAAAGCCTTTCCGGAGACGTATGCTTTTTTCATGCATTTGGCCACCGCGTTCCCGCCCGTCGCCGTCCGGGGGCTGCCTTGAGCGATCGGCATTACTACCAGTCCCTGACGCGCGTCATGGTGGCCTGGATGTCGGCCGTGGCCCTGGCCCCGCTTCTGGTGTGCGCGGCCGTGCTCGGCCACCAGTTCCACACCGCCTATCGGGCCAAGGTGGTGGCCCACCTGGAGGAGCTGGTGCTCAAGCACCAGCAGCAGGTGGCCGCGTTTCTGCGCGAGACCGCCGCCGAGCTGCGGGTGCTGGCCGAAATCGCCCCCTTCGACGACTTCGCCGACGACCGCCGGCTGGCCGCGATGCTCTCCACCATGCAGCACGAACACGGCGGCGTGTTCGTGGACCTGGGGCTGGTGGACGCCTCGGGCGCGCTCGTCTCCTACGCCGGCCCCTTCCGCCTGGGCCGGGCCGACTACGCCGAAGCGCCCTGGTTTCAGGCCGCCAGAAAGGGCGACGTGACCGTCTCCGACGTCTTTCTGGGCCTGCGCGGCCTGCCGCACTTCGTGGTGGCCGTGCGCGTGCCCCACGCCGGCCGGGACTACCTGGTGCGCGCGGCCATCGACTTCGCCGCCTTCAACCGGTTCGTGGAGAACATCGCCCAGGGGGCCACGGGCCAGGCCTTCATCATCAATTCCCGGGGGGAGCTGCAGACCACGCCCAGGCGCGCGCCCAGGCTCGACGCGCCGTTTTTGCGCGAGCGCATCTGGGCCGGCCCGGGCGGCGTCCCGGCCCAGGCCGGGGACCAGCCGCTGGTGTTCACCCACGACGACCCGGAATCGGGCCGCCAGATCCTGTACGTGGCCAGCGTGTTCAAGGACGGCCAGTGGGCCCTGGTCTACCAGCAGGACGAGGCCGACGCCTTCCCGGCGCTCTATCGGACCCGGCTTCTGGCCATCCTCATCGTGGTCTTCGGCGGCATCGGCATCCTGGCCGCCTGCTGGGTCCTGGCCCGGCGCATGGTGTCGCGGGTGGCCGCGGCCGACGCCGAGCGCGACCTTTTAAACGACCAGGTCATCGAGGCCGGCAAGCTGGCCTCGGTGGGCGAGCTGGCCGCCGGCATCGCCCACGAGATCAACAACCCCGTGGCCATCATGATGGAAGAGGCTGGCTGGGTGTCCGACATCCTGGCCGACGACGATCGCGACACGCCCGAGAACATGACCGAGATGCGCCGGGCCCTGGACCAGATCCGGCAGCAGGGCGCGCGCTGCAAGGAAATCACCCACAAGCTCCTGAGCTTCGCCCGCAAGACCGACGAGCGCATCAAAGAGCTCGACCTCAACGAGCTGGTGGCCGAGATGGCCGAGCTGTCGGAAAAGCGCGCCCGCTACGTCAACGTGCACATCGCCACGGACCTGGGTGGGAATCTCCCCCACGTGGCCGGTTCGCCCTCGGAACTGCAGCAGCTCGTGCTCAACCTCGTCAACAACGCCATGGACGCCATGGAGAAAAACGGCGGCGACCTGACGCTTTCCACGCGCCTGGCCGGCGACCGCGTGGTCCTGACCGTCTCGGACACGGGGCACGGCATGCCCAAGGCCGTGGCCGCCCGCATCTTCGAGCCCTTTTTCACCACCAAGGCCGTGGGCAAGGGCACGGGGCTGGGGCTTTCCATCTGCTACGGCATCGTCAAAAAGCTCGGCGGCGAGATCACCGTGGAATCCGCGCCGGAGCAGGGCGCGACCTTCAGAGTCTTCCTGCCGTCGGCGGGAAAGCCCGGCGAGGACGCGACGCCCGATCGCACCCCCCAGGCCTGAAGCCCGGCCCGAGGAACAAGCATGAGCGAACAGAACCCCTTGCGGGTCCTTCTGGTGGACGATGAGGCGGGCTTCACCGATGTGCTGGCCAAGCGCCTGCGCCGCCGAGGGCTGGTCGTGTCCGTGGCCCTGTCCGGGGCCGAGGGGCTGCGGCTTTTGCGCGAGAACGACTTCGACGCCGCCGTGTGCGACCTCAAGATGGTGGACATGGACGGCATCGAGGTGCTCAAGGTCTTTAGGAAGATGGTGCCGGCCATGCCCGTGATCATGCTCACCGGGCACGGCTCCGAGGAGGCGGCCAAGGACGGGCTCTCGGCCGGGGCCGCCGACTACCTGCTCAAACCCTGCGACATCGACGAACTGCTGGCCAAGCTCGCCGAAGCCGTGGCCAAGGCCGCCGCCGGCTCTGGCACCGGCCCCGCCTGATCCGCCCCTTCCCGGGCACGAGAGGAACCCCCCGCATGGACGACGCCGCCCGTTTCGACGCCAGGGCCGCCGCCTGGGACGCCAGTCCCCACCGCCGCAAGCTGACCGCCGACATCGCCTCGGCCATGGAACGGGTCGGCCTTTTCCGCCAGCCCGTGCCCGACGCCCTGGACTTCGGCTGCGGCACCGGCCTGTTGACCCTGGAGCTCTCCCGGCGTTGCGAGCGCGTCACCGGGCTCGACTTCTCGCCCGGCATGCTGGCCGCCCTGGACGCCAAGATCGAGGCGGCGGGGCTTTCCAACGTCGCCACCATCCTGGCCGATCTGGCCGCCGGCGACCCTGTGCCCGGGCGCTACGACCTGGTGGCCAGCGCCATGGTCCTGCACCACGTGGCCGAACTGGACGCGGTGCTCAAACGCTTGTTCGAGGCCGCGCACAAGGGCGGCCGCATCGCCCTGGCCGACCTGGACAGCGAGGGCGGGGCCTTTCACGACGACAACGCCGGGGTGCACCATTTCGGCTTCGACCGGCTGGAGCTGGCCGACGTGCTGGCCGGCATCGGCTTCACCGCCATCGACGCCGTGGACGCCTCGGTCATCGAAAAGCCCGGACCCTGCGGCGCGGTGCGCGCCTTCACGGTTTTTTTGATGACCGCCACGCGGCCCTGACGCCGCTTGCCCCGACATCCCGGGGGGTTGCCGCCGCGCCCGTGTTCGCCCCGCCCCCTACCCCGTGCCGGGAAAATGTATTATAGGGCCTTCCCACCCAACGAAACAGAGGACTGTTCATGATCGGCATATCCAAGCTTTACTGCGGCGGGGTCGAGCCCTCGGACGCGTTGCGCTACGGCCGCCACTCCGGCAAGCTCCCTTCCCACCTGCTGCAATTCTCCAAGGACAAGAAGCCCGTCGTGGTCTGGAACATGACCCGCCGGTGCAACCTCAAGTGCGTGCACTGCTACGCCAAGGCCGTGGACCCGGAGGGCGTCGACGACATCGGCACGACCGAGGCCAAGGCCATGATCGACGATCTGGCCGCCTTCGGCGCGCCGGTCATGCTCTTTTCCGGCGGCGAGCCGCTGGTGCGCAAGGACCTGACCGAATTGGCCTCCCACGCCACCTCGCGCGGCATGCGCGCCGTCATCTCCACCAACGGCACGCTGATCAGCCGCGAAAAGGCCCGGGAGCTCAAGGCCGTGGGCCTGTCCTACGTGGGCATTTCCCTCGACGGCGGCGAGGAGGTCCACGACCGTTTCCGCGGCGTGGCGGGCTCGTTTAAAAAGGCCCTGGCCGGCATCGAGAACTGCCAGAAGGAAGGCCTCAAGGTGGGCCTGCGCTTCACCATCAACAAGCGAAACGCGAGCGAAGTGCCGCTGCTCTTCGACCTCCTGCGCGACCTCGAAGTGCCGCGCATCTGCTTCTACCACCTGGTCTACGCCGGGCGCGGCTCGGAACTCATCAAGGAAGACCTGGACCACGCCGCCACGCGGGCGCTCGTCGACCTCATCATGGACCGCACCCGGGCCCTGCACGACGCCGGCCTGCCCAAGGAAGTGCTCACCGTCGACAACCACGCCGACGGCCCCTACGTCTACCTGCGTCTTTTGCGCGAGGACCCGGCCCGGGCGGCCGAGGTCAAGGAGCTGCTGTCGTTTAACGAAGGCAACAGCTCCGGCCGGGGCATCGGCTGCATCTCCTGGGACGGCAAGGTCCACGCCGACCAGTTCTGGCGCAACCACGTGTTCGGCAACGTGCGGGAGCGTCCCTTTTCCCAGATCTGGGACGACCCGGCCATCGAACTGCTGGCCAAGCTCAAGGACAAGAAGCGCCACGTGACCGGGCGCTGCGCCTCCTGCCGCTACCTGGAGATCTGCGGCGGCAACTTCCGGGCCCGGGCCGAGGCCGTCTCCGGCGACGTATGGGGACCCGATCCGGCCTGCTACCTGACCGACGACGAGATCCGCCCCGAAGAATAGCGGGACGCCGGACGAAAAAACGAGAAAGGGCCGTGCGCGTGGCGTACGGCCCTTTTCCTCATTGATCGGCGAGGTAAGACTACGGAAGGGGACGGGAACGTGCTCGATCCCCCTCGGGGTGGTCCGGGAGGGGGGCTCGCCCCCTCCTGGCCGCCGGAGGCTCTCTCCTCCCCAAAAATTAAAACAGCGTATGCTGGTCCAGGCGCACGCCCCGGATGCGCAGCAGCGCTTCCTCGGCCCGGCGGCGCATGCGGAAAAGCGCCCGCAGGCAGGTCAGGTCGTTTTCCCCGGCGATGGCCGAAAGGGCCTCCATGGCCACGGCCAGCTTGGCCGTGTCGTCCATGGCCGGGGCCGGGGCCGGTCCGGCTTCAACGATGGTTTCGATGTCCTTGACCCTGGCCAGCGATGCCGCATTCGCGCTCATGACGTCCTACTCCCCCAGGCCACGCCCCCGTGGCGGTTGATTTCGGCGGCGGTCATACTCCCGGCCCGCGGCGGTGTAAAGCGTGGTCGGCCAGTTGACCATGGCCGGGGAAAAGGAATATGGGACAATGGAAGCGCCGCTCAGCATGCAGCACGGCAACACGGCCAAACGGCAACACGGCGGCGCGCAAAGGACCGTATCGTGGGCAGGCTTCCTGTGGACGCGCTCGAACCGGGCATGGTGCTTGCGTCGGACCTCATGGGTTCCGACGGCAAGATGCTGTTGCCCAAGGGCATGACGCTCACCGACAGCCTCATCGGCAGCCTGCGCAAGCGCGGAGTGCCCGGCGCCGACGTGGCCGCGGCTGGAGACGGCGACGATGGGGGCATGGCCGACATCGACGAGGTGCTGCTCCAGGAGAGCGCCGCCCACGTGGCCCGGCGCTTCCTGTCCGGCGACCTGTCCCACCCGGCCATCGCCGCCCTCTACGAGATCGCCGTGGAGCAGCAGGCCCGGGCCCTGGCCTCCGGCGTGCCCATCCTGCCCGACATCGAGCCCAGCCCCCGGGCCGAGTCCATGACCGACCTGTTCTTCCGCGAGGAAGGCGGCGTGGAGGACCTCGTGGACAGCGAGGTCAAGCTGGCCTCGTTCCCGGACATCTATTTCAAGATCCGCCAGGTGCTCGATTCGTCCGTGAGCACCTCGGCGCAGGTGGCCGACGTCATCAGCAAGGACACGAGCCTCACGGCCAAGCTCTTAAAGCTCGTCAACAGCCCCTTCTACGGCCTGCCCCACCGCGTGGACTCCATCAGCCGGGCGGTCATGGTCCTCGGCAGCCAGGAGGTCTCCACCCTGGCCCTTGGCATCGCGGCCATGAACGCCTTCAAGGACATCCCCCCGGAACTGATCAACATGCGCACGTTCTGGGAGCACTCCATGGCTGTCGGCGTCTTCGCCAGGCTCCTTGGCGAGACGGCGGCGAAAAACGGCTCCGAGCGGCTGTTCGTGGCCGGCGTGCTCCACGACATCGGCCGTCTGGTCATCTTCAAGAAGCTCCCCCATGCCGCCGTGGAGGCCATCTACTACGCCAAGGGCAACATGACGCCCCTGTGCGTGGCCGAAAACGAGGTGCTGGGCTTTTCCCACCCGCTCATCGGCGGGCTCCTGCTCAAGGCCTGGAAGTTCCCCGAGGCGCTGGTGGCGGCCGTGTCCTGCCACCACACGCCCTCGGCCTCCCCGGGCGACGTCGAGGCGGCCATCCTGCACATGGCCGACATCATGGCCGTGGCCCTGGGCTTCACCCCGCCGGCCTCGCTCATGGTGCCGCCGCTCGATCCCGCGGCCTGGGACCTGCTGGGGCTCGACCCCGCCCGGCTGGCCGACGTGGCCGCCGCCGGCCAGGACCAGATCGACGACATCGTGGGCTCCTTCTTCCCGGCCCGCAAGCACTGATCCAACGCAAGCAAGCGAGGTTTTGCCATGGCTTTCGGCGAGTTCCATCGCGGCCGCAGGTTGCGCCGCACGGCTTTTCTGCGCGACATGGTGCGCGAGACCGAGCTGCGCCCCGACGACCTCATCCAGGGCTATTTCGTGGTGGACACGCCCGACGCGGATTTCGAAAAGCCGCTCGGCTCCATGCCCGGCCAGTCCCAGCTTTCCGTGGAAAAGCTCGTGGCCCGGGTGGGCGCGGCCATGGACCACGGCCTGCGCTCGGTCATCGTCTTCGGCCTGCCCGAAAAAAAGGACCCGGCCGGCACCGGGGCCTACGCCGACGACGGCATCGTGCAGCGCGCCGTCATGCGCCTCAAGGAGACCTATCCGCAACTGGCCGTGGTCACGGACGTGTGCCTGTGCGAATACACCAGCCACGGCCACTGCGGCCTGCTCGACGGCCACGGCGAGGTGCAAAACGACCCCACCCTGGAACTGCTGGCCAAGACGGCCGTGAGCCACGCCCGGGCCGGGGCGGACATCATCGCGCCCTCGGACATGATGGACGGCCGGGTGGGGGCTATCCGCATCGCCCTGGACGAGGCCGGCTTTTCCCACATCCCGGTCATGTCCTACGCCGTGAAGTACGCCTCGGCCTTCTACGGCCCCTTCCGCGAGGCGGCCGAGAGCGCCCCGGCCTTCGGCGACCGCAAAGGCTACCAGATGGACCCGGCCAACGTGCGCGAGGGCCTGCGCGAGGCCGCCGCCGACCTGGCCGAAGGCGCGGACATCCTCATGGTCAAGCCGGCCATGCCCTATCTCGACGTGGTGCGCCTTCTGCGCGACAGCTTCGACACGCCCATCGCCGCCTACCAGGTCAGCGGCGAGTACGCCATGCTCCAGGCGGCCATCGCCAACGGCTGGCTCGACGAGAAGCGGGCCATCCTGGAATCGCTCACCGGCATCAAGCGCGCCGGCGCGGACATGATCATCACCTACTTCGCCGAGAAGGTGCTGCCCTGGCTCTAGCCCCGCGCCTTGCCTCGCCCCGGCCAGCCATTATATCAGACAGACCCGCGCGGCCCTCGCCATGGCGGCGGCCGCGCCAAATCCCGTCCAAGGAGGGGACCGCCGCGTGCCCCGCGCCGCCGGTCCGCGACCCCCATATGCAGCATCCCCACGGCAAGGGCCCCGGGCATCCCGGCGGCCACCCCCTCGGCCATCCCGGCGGCCATCCGGCCGGGCATCCCCACGCGACGTCCGGCCCCGGCGGCATGCCGCCCCTGCGGCTCATCGCCTGGGAAGTCACCCGGGCCTGCAATCTGGCTTGCAAGCATTGCCGGGCCGAGGCCTGCCTCGATCCCTGGCCGGGCGAGTGCGACACCGCCGAGGCCAAGGCGCTCATCGACACCTTTCCCGAGACCGGCAGCCCCATCATCATCTTCACCGGCGGCGAGCCGCTCCTGCGCCCGGACATCTTCGACCTGGTGCGCCACGCCCGGAGCCGCGACCTGCGCTGCGTCATGGCCCCCAACGGCACGCTGGTCACGGCGGAAAACGCCCGCGAGATCAAGGCCTCGGGCATCGCCCGCTGCTCCATCTCCATCGACGCGCCGACCGCCGCGGACCACGACGCCTTCCGGGGCGTGCCCGGGGCCTTTGAAGGGGCGCTGCGCGGCATCGAGTTCCTCAAGTCGGCCGGGGTGGAATTTCAGATCAACACCACGGTGACCAAGCACAACATGGGGAACTTCAAGGAGATCTTCAAGCTGGCCGAGAAGCTGGGCGCGGCCGCCTGGCACATCTTCCTGCTCGTGCCCACGGGCCGGGCCGCGCAGCTCGGAGCCGAGATCATCACGGCCAGGCAGTACGAGGAAGTGCTCAACTGGTTCTACGACTTCCGCAAGACCACGAGCATGCACTTGAAAGCCACCTGCGCCCCGCACTACTACCGGATCATGCGCCAGCGGGCCAAGGCCGAGGGCGTGTCCGTGACGCCGGACACCTTCGGCATGGACGCCATGACGCGCGGCTGCCTGGGCGGCACGGGATTCTGCTTCATCTCGGCCGTGGGCCAGGTGCAGCCTTGCGGCTACCTGGACCTCGACTGCGGCGACGTGCGCAAGACGCCCTTCCCGGAGATCTGGCGCACCTCGCCCCAGTTCCTGCAGTTTCGCAACAAGGACGACTACAAGGGCAAGTGCGGCGTGTGCGAGTACCACCGCGTCTGCGGCGGCTGCCGGGCCCGGGCCCAGACCATGTCCGGCGACTACATGGCCCCGGAACCCCTGTGCGACTACACGCCGCCGAAGGCGGCCGCAAAAGGCCCGGGCGCATGACCGGCCCGGGGCGTCCCGATGCCGGGGCGGACCCGGGCGACGCCGCCTCTCCCCGGGAGCGGGGGCGGCGGCGCGTTCTGCGCGCCCTCGGCGCGGCCTGCCTGCTGCTGGGCCTTGGCCTTGCGGCCCTGGTCTGGCAGCGGGCGGGGCAACAGCCCGACGCCTCGGGCTACCAGGTGATCGACGGCGTGGCCTACCCCGTGCCCGTGGAGGACACCAAGGCCTACGCCCGGCGCATGGAGGTCTTCGGCGGCAAGGGCCTCATGGCCGCGGACGCCTTCCTGGATTTCCTCGCCGGGCTCACGCGCTCGCGCGGGTTCGCCGGGCTGCTCGCCCTGGCCGGGGCCGGAGCCTGCCTGGGCTTTTTCCGGGCCGCCGCCCGGCCGGCCCCGGAAGAGACGGACGACGCCGACGAAAACTAGAACCGCACGGCCCGGTCGAAGAGCTCGAACACCGTGGTCACGCCCACGTCCGCCTCGTGGTAGTCGGCCAGCTGCTCGATCTGGCGCAGGCAATTGAAGCATGGGGCTGCCACCAGGGCGGCTCGGCAGGCCTTGATCTGCTCCATCTTGCGCCTGCCCGACACCCGCATGCGGTACTCGTAGAAGGTGTCCTCCCGGATGGTCCCCTCGGCCGTTTCCAGCACGGCCAGCCCGCCCCCGCCGCCGCAGCAGTAGTTGGCCTCGCGGTTGGGCGACATCTCCCGGAAATCGGCCACGCAGGCCCGCAACACCGCGCGCGGGGCCTCCATGATCCCGCCGCTGCGGCCGAAGTTGCAGGGGTCGTGGTAGGTCGTGGCCAGGGCGTTGCGGGCCGGGTCCAGGCGGACGCCGCCCCGGCGCAGCACGTCCGCCGCCACGGTGAAGACGTCCGTGACGCGGTAGGGCAGGCCCGGGGCGCTGGTGCTCCCGCCCATGTACCGGGCCACCCGGTAGGCGTGGCCGCACTCGCCGATGACCAGCCGCCTGGCGCCGAGTTCCAGGCAGGCTTCGTGGAGCAGCCGGTTCTTGCGGCGCATGTGGCCGTCGTCGCCGGAGAAAAGCCCGAAATTGGCCGCGTCGAAGGCTTTCGTGGAAAGCGTCCAGGAGATGCCGGCCAGATGGAAGAACGTGGCGCAGCCCATGAGGTTTTCCGGCCGGGCCATGATCTCGCTCGAGGCCGTGGCGAAAAGGACGTCCGCCCTTTCGTCGAGAGGGATGCGGATGTCCGCGCCGTGCTCCTCCCGCAGCTCCCCTTCCAGGAAACGGACCATGTCCCGGATGGCCGCCCCGGACGCGCCCTCGTTGTTGCCGTGACGGTCCGAGGCCTCCTGGGTGGCGGCGATGCGGCAGGGGGTCAGGCCCAGGGCGTCGAGCACGCCCCGGGCGGCCCGGGTGATCACGGAATTGTCGAGCCCCAGGGGGCAGAAGACGGCACAGCGCCGGCAGCCCGTGCATTCGTAGAAATCCCGCATCCACACGGCCAGATCGGCGGCGTCCGGCCCTTTCCCCCGGCGGTGGGGCCGGCGCAGGAGCTCGGCCCGGCGGGCCGGGTGGAGCCTGGCCGCGTCGCTGGCGCTGCTGGCGTGGCAGGCGGCGGCGCAGCGGCCGCAGCCCACGCAGACCTCCAGGGCCAGTTGCAGGGCCCGTGGGCCGTTTCGCATGTCCTGGACGGCTTTTCGGGCCAGGGCCAGTTCCTTGGGGCCGAGGCGGGCGAGCAGGGGGTGCATGGGCGTCTCCCGGGTTCAGGGACGGGCTGCGGCGGCAGGGCCGGGACGGTCGCCGAGGCCCGCCTTGGCCGGAAAGACGCCGAAGGCGTGGAGCAGCTTGCTCCAGGGAAAGACCACGGCCAGGGCCTGGGCCGAAAGGAAGTGGACGGTGAACCCCGGCGAGGCGGGCAGGGGGCCGGGGTGCAGGGAGAGCAGGCCGACGAGGAAGGCCCGTACGGACGGGAGGTCGGTGCGGCCGTCCAGGCGCAGCCAGAGCCCCGAGACGAGGACCGCCGCGAGAAGCGCCAGGACGAGGAAATCCGCCGGCCGGCTGGCCCGGCGTACGGCGGGCGCGGCGATCCGGCGCAGGGCCAGGGCCAGGGTCGCGGCCAGGGCGACAAGTCCCGCCGCGCCGCCGGCCACCGCGCCCAGGCGGTCGATCTGCGGGACGGTCAGGCCGAGGGCCGCCCACAGGCCGGGAAAGTCGGCCACGGCGCGGACATGGCCCACGGCCAGAAGAACCAGGGCGGCGTGCAGGCACCAGGCGGCGACGAGGCCCGGGGTGGGGACGGTGCGGCGGCCGCCGAGGAGGCAGACCTCGGCGGCGATGCCGGCCCAGGCGGCCAGGGGGTCCGCCGGCGCGGGGAAAAGCGGCGCGGGCCGGGCCTTGGCCCGCAGCCAGCGGCCCAGCCGCCAGGCCAGCCCGGCGAGCAGCAAGGCGGCGGACAGCCAGGGCAGGACAAAGGGGAGCAGAAGATCTTGGATCATGGACGGACCTCCGTTGCGGACAGGCGTCGGCGCGGCTTCGGGAGGGGGCGTCGGGATATGCGCTTGACTGGAAGCGTATTTCATGCATAATAATAAATTCTGGCCTTGTCTATTGACGCAAGGTGCTCTTTCGCCTGTAACCGTGCAGCCTCCTCCGGCGACAGGTTCCGTTATCGGGGCCGCCTCCCGCACCTGGAGCGACTGCCCGGCGACCGCTTTCCGGAGTTCCCTTGGCATCGACCATCCGTTCCCCGCGTCCTCTGGACCCCGTCCGCGATCCCATCGATCCGGACGTCTCGGCCCGCATCGACGTGCTGCGCGCCGTGCTCATCGGCCTGATCGTGCTGTGCCACGGCGGCCGCTACCTCGGTTCCGAGGTCCCCTTCGCCTCGCCGGCGGCCGAGTTCGCCCTGACCGTGTTCAACCGGGGCCTGGCCTGCGTGGCCGTGCCGCTTTTCTTCGCCATTTCCGGCTACCTGCTGCTGCGAAAGCTCGAAGCCACGCCCGCGGCCTATGCCCGGCTCCTGCGGACCAAGTTCGTGGCCATCGGCGTGCCGCTTATCCTCTTCAACGCCATCTGGATCGCCTGGGTGCTGTCCATCGGCAGCATCCCCATGTTCGGCGGCCGGTCGTTCGTGCTCTCGGCCGGCATCGCGCGAAAGCTCCTCGGCATCGGCACGTCCCCATTCAACTACCCGTTGTGGTTCCTACGCGACCTGCTCCTGGTCTTCGTCGCCGCTCCGGTCTTCCTCGTGTTTTTCCGCCGCCTGCCCGACCTCGGGCTGGTGCTCCTTGGCCTCGCCTGGTTCTTGGAGACCGTGGACAACGAGTATTCCCTGGCCGGGTTCGCCTTCGCCTTCTACGCCGGGGGCTGGCTGGCCCGCCGGCGGGCGAACCTGCGCGACACGGCCGGTTGGGACAAGTGGGTCCTGCCGCTTTACGCGGCGGCCACCGTGGTGGTGGGGCTGCAGCCCTGGCTGGGCCTTGAGCCATACGCCCTGGCGGCCTTCAAGAAGGTCTACCAGATGCTCGGCGTGGCTGCCTTCTGGTGCCTGTCGCGCCGGCCCTGGCTGCGGGACAGCCGGTTGCTGCACTGGCTTGCCGCCATGAGCTTCTTCGTCTTCCTCACCCACGAGCCCACGGTTTCCGTGCTCCAGGCCAAGCTGTTGGCCGTCTGGCGGCCGTCGACCACCCTGGCCCAGCTCATTGCCTATCCCCTGGTCGGGGGCGTGGCCATGGCCGGCCTGTCGCTTCTGGGCTGGGGGCTGGCCGTGTACCTGCCGCGCCTTTTCGCGCTGCTGACCGGCGCGCCGCTGCGCCTGCGCTTCGAGCGGCCCCCGTCCGGGCGCAAGCCGCTTTGCGAAGCCGGCAAGGTCGCGGCCGGCATCGAGACGCCCGCCGGGGAAGGCGGCAGGGAGTAGGCACGTGAAAAACCCCGCCCGGACCACTGGCCAGGTCCGGACGGGGCGCGGCGAGGCGGGAGGGGACCGCCTGGGGCTTTTTTAGGGGTGGTTCTGGAATTTGTTCTGCGTGTGCTCGCTGCCGCTGTGGCAGGGCCGGCAGTCCATGGCGCCCTTGGCGTTGTCCGCCGCCTTGCCCTTGTCGTGGCATTCGCCGCAGTAGGCCACGGCCTCGGATTTGCCCTCGGGCTTGAACGCGCCGTCGATCTTGGCGTTGAGGATGGCGATGCCCTTGGCGGCCACGTCGGCCGTGATGCGGGAGCAGCGCTCGCTGCGCTCCTTGGAGCTCTGGGCCAGCTTGGACGTGTAGCACCAGCGGCTCACGGAGATGTGGCACAGCACGGAGTCGGACTTGCTGGTCGGCAGGTCGCCCTTGACGCCCTGGGCCGCCTCGCCCGGATTGTACATGGGGAAGGCCGTCTGCTCGTACCAGCGGAAAAGCTCCGTCACCATGGGGTTTCGCTCTTTGCGGCCCCAGAAGAGCGAGTAGGCGCTGGCCACGCCTAAAAGCGCCCCGCAGATGGTGCCCCACTCGGAGATGCCGCTTTTGCCCACCTCCATCATGGTGAAGGGAAACTGGTTGTAGGGCGCGCCGAACTTCTCGGCCATGGTGCCGACGATGGCGTAGAAGGCCCCGTAGCAGCAGCCGTAGTCGTTGAACCAGTAGCCCTCGTAGGCCGTCTTGGCGCAGGCGGCCGCGTCGAGCTTGTGGGGCGTCCAGCCGAAGGGCTTGGTGCTCTGGTCGAAGGGCGCGGCCGCGACCTGGCCTACGGTTGCGGCCAGCGCGCCGCCGAAGGCCAGCCCGCCCAGGGCCCCGAGAACCGCTCGTCTGTTCAAGTCCATGCCTTACTCCTTTCTCGTCCTTTTTCCCCCGCCTGCATGGCCGGGAGTTCCGAACATATTGTTGCCCGCCATCCCTCACAGGGATTCCAGCAGGCTTTTGAGCGCATGGGTCTGGCCGGCCATTTCGCCGGCGGCCTGTTCGGCCATGGTCATGGCCTCGGCCGTTTCCACGGCCAGGGCGCGGATCTGTTCGATGGAGCCGCCGACGCGTTCACTGGCTTGCGACTGGCGGCCGGAAGCGGCGGCGATGCCCGCGGCGAGGCTGGCCGCTTCGCTCACCTGGCCGGCGATCTCGCGCAGGGCGTCGCGGGAGGCCACGGCCAGGGCGTTGGCTTTGGCGATGCCCTGGACGGCCTTGTCCACGTTGGCCACGTTTTTCGCCGTGCCGTCCTGGATGCCGCGCACGGCCTGGCCCACTTCCTTGGTGGCGGTCATGGTCTTTTCGGCGAGCTTTCTGACCTCGTCGGCGACCACGGCGAAGCCCCGGCCGGCCTCGCCGGCCCGGGCCGCCTCGATGGCGGCGTTTAAGGCCAGGAGATTCGTCTGGTCGGCGATCTCGTTGATGACGTCGATGACGCGGCCGATGCTGTCGGCGCTGCGGCCGAGCTCGGCCATGTCGGCCTTGACGGCCTGGGACTGGGCGTTGACGTCCACGATGCAGGCCACGGCCCGGCCGACCACGTCCTCGCCCTCCAGGGCCTTGTCCCGAGTGCGGCCGGTGGCCTGGGCCGTGGCCGCGGCGTTTTTGGCGATGTCCTCCACCGAGGCGTCGAGGTCGGCCATGGCCGCCTCGGATTCGCCGGCCAGGGCGGTCATGGTGGCCGCGCCCTGGCTGCACCGGTCCACCTGGCCCGAAAGCTCGCCGGACTTGTCGGTGACGACCCGCACCACGCCGCGCAGGCTTTCGGCCGCCTGCAGCATGCCCTCGCGGCGGCTGCGCTCGGCCTCGGCCCGGGCCTGCTCGGCCGCGGCCTTGGCCGTGTGGGCCTCCTCGGCCTGGCGGCGGGAATCCTCGGCCAGCCGGCCCGATTCGGCGATGCGGTTTCTAAGCTCCCCGACCATGCGCTCGACGCAGTCCTTGAGCCGCTTGAGCCCGTAGCGGAAGACGCCGTGGGGCGCGGCGTCGAGGTTGCCGCGCTCGATCTGCGTGGCGTAGTCGCCAAGGCTCGACAGGGGCCGGCTCACCAGCACGCGGAAGGCGTAGGTGGTCGCGCCCAGGATGACCACGAGTCCGGCCAGGCAGACCAGCACGAGCAGGGTCGTGGAGCGCTTGACCGAGGCGTAGAGCTTGTCGATGGGGATGGTCACGACCTCGGCCGATTCCACCCGGTCGGCCAGGCGCGGCGGGCTGTCGAAGGCGTACTTGTCGCGAAGGCTCGCCGGCGCGTCCTCCTTGTGCTTGTGGCAAGGCAGGCAGCTCTGCTTGTTGATCTCGCCCACGGCGATGACGAAGCAGTCCACGCCGCCGACCTTGCGCACGCCCTTCCAGACGAGTTCCTTGGCCCCGGCCGCGTGCATGGCGTCGAGCTTGCCGATGAGGTCGGCCTCCACGTCGCTCGCCCGGTTGGCCGGGTTGAGGGGCTTGGTCGAGGGGGTGCGGAAGGAGATGTCGTATTTATGTTCCGGGGCGATGACGGAAAAGACCTTGTTGGCGGCGAAGGAGGTGGATTGCAGCTCCACCTGGAAGCCGTCCTTGCCGATGAGCTGGGTGGCGGCCGGGCGCACCACGCCGCCGATGTGCGCTCGCACGGCTTTCATGGCCTGCAGGAGAATGTCCGCTTTCTGCTGGTATTCCTGGATGATGGCCTTCTCGGTGTCGGTGTTGACGATGACGACGATGACGGAGAAGGTGGCGATGCAGATGCACCCGCAAAGAAGCATGAACATTTTTTGCAGATTCATCCGGTGCTCCTGGTAAAATGCACTTTTTGCATCCGGCCGTCACGGTGGACGGCGTATCCACTGTTTCGCGGAAAATATCTCCCCTTGCCGCCTGGCGCGGATGTTTTGCGGCAGGCGGCTGATGTTGCGGCGAGAGGGCGACTCCCGTCGCTGTATGGGGGGCTTTGTGCTTGGACTCAGGTATAGCAAGGGTCGTACCAACAATAACGAGATTGTAACATGGCAGAATCCCGCGATTGTTGTCGCGTTAGCCGCCCAAAGTGCAAACTTGGGTTAGCGCGGGGAGCATGGAAAGCAGCACCGCCGGGTTGCAGGGGCAGGCGTAATGGGCGTTTTGGGAACATCCGGCGCAGACTTTGCGTCGCGTCGGCCACGAATCGTGACTTTTATGGCGGCGTCGGCGGGGATCACGCAAAAGGGCCGGAAGGACTGACGTCCTCCCGGCCCTTGGCGGCATATGGAGAAAACGGCGGCGCTAGCCGGCCACCACGTTGACGAGCTTGCCGGGCACCACGATCACCTTGCGGACCGTCTTGCCCTCGAGGTGCTTGGCCACGTTGGCGTCGGCCAGGGCGGCCCGCTCCACGTCCTCCTTGGAGGCGTCGCGCGCCACGTTCACCTTGCCGCGCAGCTTGCCGCACACCTGCACCACGATCTCCACCTCGTCGGTGACCAGCGCCGCCGGGTCGTGGGCCGGCCAGGGCTGGTCGATGAGAAGCTTCCCGTGGCCGATCCGCTGCCACAGCTCCTCGCAGATGTGGGGCGCGATGGGCGAAAGCACGGTGAGCAGGGTGGACACGGCCGAGGACGCGGCCTTTGCCCCCTTGGGCTCGGCCCTTATGGCCTCGACGTTGGCGTAGAGGAAATTGACCAGCTCCATGACCGCGGCGATGGCCGTGTTGAACTGGAAGCGCTCGCGGATGTCCGCCCCGGCCTTGGCCGCCGTGGCGTGCTCGCGGCGGCGCAGCTCGGCGAAAAGCGGCGGCAGGCCGTCGATCCCCAGTTCCCCGGCCGGCGCGCAGGCGGGCACGGGCGACAGCACGCCGTCGAGTTCCTCGGTCACCAGCCGCCACAGGCGCGACAGGAACCGGGAGGAACCCTCGATGCCGGTGTCGCTCCACTCGAGGTCCTTTTCCGGCGGCGCGGCGAAGAGGATGAACACCCGCACCGTGTCGGCCCCGTACTTGGCGATCATGAGGTCCGGGTCCACCACGTTGCCCTTGGACTTGCTCATCTTGGAGCCGTCCTTGATGACCATGCCCTGGGTCAGCAGGTTGGCGAAGGGTTCGTCGAAGGCCACGTGGCCGCAGTCGCGAAGCGCCTTGACGAAGAAGCGGGCGTAGAGCAGGTGCAGGATGGCGTGCTCGATGCCGCCGATGTACTGGTCCACGGGCAGCCAGTAGCCGACCTCGGCCGGGTCGAAGGGGCCGTCGGCCTTGCGGGCCGAGGCGTAGCGGGCGAAATACCAGGACGACTCGAAGAAGGTGTCCAGCGTGTCCGTCTCGCGCCGGGCCTTGCCCCCGCAGACCGGGCAGGCCACGTCGGTGAACGACGGCGACACGGGCAGGGGCGAACGGCCGTCGGGCAGAAGGGCCAGGTCGCGCGGCAGCTCCACGGGCAGGTCCTGGCGCGGCACGGGCGCCACGCCGCATTTCTCGCAGAAGATGACCGGAATGGGCGCGCCCCAGTAGCGCTGGCGCGAGATGTTCCAGTCGCGCAGCCGGTAGTGGACGCTGCGCGTGCCGCGCCCGGTCGCGGCCAGCCAGTCGATGATCTTTCCTTTTGCCTCTTCGTTGGGCAGGCCCGTGAAGTCGCCGGAAGCGACGAGCACGCCCGGGTCGGCGTAGGCTTCGGTCATGGACGCCGGGTCCAGGGGCTGGCCTTCGGGCGAAATGACGACCTTGAGAGGCAAATCGTACTTGCGGGCGAACTCGAAGTCGCGCTGGTCGTGGGCCGGCACGGCCATGACCGCGCCCGTGCCGTAGCCCATGAGCACGAAGTTGGCCACGTAGATGGGGATCGGCGCGCCCGTGGCCGGGTTGATGCAGTACGCGCCGGTGAAGACACCTTCCTTTTCCAGGTCCTCGCCGCCGCGCTCGATGCGGTCCATGTTGCGCACGCGCTCGACGAAGGCGGTCACGGCCGCCTCCTGGGGCTTGCCGGCGATGAGCCGCGGCACCAGCGGATGCTCGGCGGCCAGGCTCATGAAGGTCGCGCCGAAAAGCGTGTCCGGCCGGGTGGTGAAGACCGTGACGCCCGTTTCGCCCTCCACGGGCTCGGCCAGGTCGAAGGTGAGCTGCGCGCCCACGGACTTGCCGATCCAGTTGCGCTGCATGGTGAGCACGCGCTCGGGCCAGCCGCCGGCCAGCTTGTCCAGGTCGGCGAGCAGTTCCTCGGCGTAGGCCGTGATGCGCAAAAACCACTGTTCCAGATCCTTTTGCACCACCTTCTGGTCGCAGCGCCAGCAGCAGCCGTCGATGACCTGCTCGTTGGCCAGCACCGTGCCGCAGGTCTCGCACCAGTTCTGGGGCGAGTGCTTGCGGTAGACCAGGCCCTTTTCCAGGAAGTCCAGGAAGAAGCCCTGCTCGTGGACGTAGTAGCCGGGGTGGCAGGTGGCGATCTCGCGCCGCCAGTCGTAGGAGTAGCCCAGGCGCTTGAGTTGGGTGCGCATGGAGTCGATGTTGGAGATGGTCCAGGAGGCGGGGTGCAGGCCGTGCTTGATGGCGGCGTTTTCCGCCGGCATGCCGAAGGCGTCCCAGCCCATGGGGTGGAGCACGTTGTGGCCTTCCATGCGCTTGAACCGAGCCACCACGTCGCCGATGGAGTAGTTGCGCACGTGCCCCATGTGGATGCGCCCCGAGGGGTAGGGGAACATTTCGAGGACGTAGTATTTCGGCCGCGAAGGGTCGGCCTCCACCTTGAAGTGGCCGCCGTCTTCCCAGACGGCCTGCCATTTTTTCTCGACGTCCTCGGGCACGTACTTGCTCATGGGGGGCTGCTCCTTGGAGAATGGGCGCTTGTCGTGGGCTGTTGCGAAGCGAAGCCGAGAGGCTACAAGTCCTTGTGGATTTCGAACTCGCCGCTGTCGACGGCCTTGGCGATGGCGTCCAGGATGCCGTTGATGAAGTTGCGGGAGTTCTCGTCGCCGTAGCGCTTGGCCAGCTCGATGGCCTCGTTGAGGGTCACGCGAAGGGGAATGTCCGGGCGGTGCAGGATCTCGAAGACCGACAGGCGCAGGATGGTCAGCTCCACCTTGGCGATGCGCGAGAGCTTCCAGTTTTTGGAAAAGCGCACGATGAGCGCGTCGATCTCCCGCTCGTTGTTCCAGACCCCGGAGACCAGCTCCCAGGCGAAGTCCCGGCCGGCGTCCTCGGCCTCCCCCTCCGTCACGTCGTGGGGGCAGCGGGAAAAGACCCGGCGCAGGGAGCGCTCGTCGGCGGCGGATTCGAAAATGAGCCCGTACAGGCACTCGAAGGCCTGCTTGCGGCCCTTGCGGCGGGAAGCCACGGGCTTTTTGTCTTCTGATTCAGGCATGATGCGTATCGCGGCTTGGGTCATGGGTTAGAGTTGCTCCAGAACGCGCACCATCTCCAGCACGGCGGCGGCGGCTTCCACGCCCTTGTTGCCCGCCTTGGAGCCGGCGCGCTCGATGGCCTGCTCCAGGGTGTCCACGGTCAGGACGCCAAATCCCACCGGCACGTCGGTGTCGAGCATGACGTGGGCCAGGCCCTTGACGCACTCGTTGGCCACGTACTCGAAATGGGGGGTGGCCCCGCGGATGACCGCGCCCAGGCAGACCACGCCGTGGTACTTGCCCGAGGCGGCCAGCTTCTTGGCGGCCAGCGGGATCTCGAAGGCCCCGGGCACGCGCACGACGGTGATGTCGGCATGGTCGCCGCCGTGGCGGGTCAGGTAGTCCACGGCCCCGCCCACGAGGCGTTCGGTGATGAAGTCGTTGAAGCGGCCGGCGACCAGGGCGAACTTGAGCCCCTTGGCGTCGAGCTGGCCTTCGATGGTGGCGATGTGGTGCATTGCTCTTCTCCCGGGCGGCGGGCCGCCCCTTGGCTCGGTGGAAAAAGGAAACGACGTTAGCTGGCCGCCTGGTCCGGCAGGTGGAGCAGGTGCCCCATGCGGTCGCGCTTGGTGGTCAGGTAGCAGGTGTTCTCGGCGCAGGGGCAGGATTCGATGGGCACCCGCTCCACCACCTCCAGGCCGTAGCCCTCGAGGCCGACGATCTTTTTCGGGTTGTTGGTCATAAGCCGCATCTTGGACACGCCCAGGGCCACCAGGATCTGCGCCCCGGTGCCGTATTCGCGCAGGTCGGCCTTAAATCCCAGGCGCAGGTTGGCGTCCACGGTGTCGAGGCCCTGCTCCTGGAGGGCGTAGGCCTTGATCTTGTTGGCCAGGCCGATGCCCCGGCCTTCCTGGCGCATATAAAGGATGACGCCCTTGCCCTCGGACTCGATCATGCGCATGGCCTCGTGGAGCTGGTTGCCGCAGTCGCAGCGCAGCGACCCGAACACGTCGCCGGTCAGGCACTCGCTGTGCACGCGCACGAGCACGGGCTGGTCCGGGTGGATGTCGCCCTTGACCAGGGCGATGTGGGTCTTGTTGTCCTCGCTGGCGGTGAAGGCCACGGCGCGGAAGGTGCCGAAGGCCGTGGGCAGCCCGGCCTCGGCCACCTTGGTCACGGCCAGGCGGCCGAACTTCAGGCGGTAGCGGATGAGGTCGGCCACCGTGGCGATCTTGATGCCGTGCTTCTCGGCGAATTCCACGAGGTCGGGCATGCGGGCCATGTTGCCGTCCTCGCGCATGATCTCGCAGATGACGGCGGCGGGCTTGAGCCCGGCCAGGCGCGCCAGGTCCACCGAGCCCTCGGTCTGGCCGGCGCGGTCGAGCACGCCGCCTTCCTTGGCCCGCAACGGAAAGATGTGCCCCGGGGTGACGAGGTCGTCCGGGGTCGCGCCGTCGGCCACGGCGGCCAGGATGGTGGTGGCCCGGTCGAAGGCGGAGATGCCCGTGGACACGCCGACCTTGGCCTCGATGGAGACCGTGAAGCCGGTGCCGAAGGGGGACTTGTTGTCCGTGGTCATCATGGGCAGCTTGAGCTGGTCCACGATGTCCGGAGCCAGCGACAGGCAGATGAGCCCCCGGCCGTGGGTGGCCATGAAATTGATGAGTTCGGGGGTGACCTTTTCGGCGGCGACGGTGAGATCGCCTTCGTTTTCACGGTCTTCGTCGTCGACGAGGATGACCATCCGTCCGGAACGGATCTCCTCGATGGCTTCCTCGATGGGGCTGATGCGCATAAGTGGATATCCCTCGTTTGGGCGGCTTGCGGCGTCCCTTGTGGAAAAGACCAAAGACCCGGGCGGGCCGGGTCCAAGGGGGAAATAGTCTACGTCAGGGGGGTTGGCAAGGCAAGAGCGCGAGGTTTTCCCGGCCGGGAGCGCCTCACGACGCCAATGCCGCCCGCACGAACTCCGGCGGCAGCATCGTGGCCGCCGGCGCTACCGGATGAAGTAGCCGGCGGCGCGCCAGACGCCGTCGGCCTCGCGCGAGAAGGCGACCGTCTCGAAGGCCTCCTTCTTGTTGGAAAAGCTCGCCGCGAACTCCATGACCACGTAGGCCCCGTCCGGCGCGCCGGGCAGGCTCGAAAGGCTCTTGGCCTTGGTGACCTGCCGGGAAACGAGCGTTCCCAGGGGCTTGCGAAAGGCGGTCAGGGCCGTTTCCCAGTCCTTTTGCGAAACCGCGCCCTTGAAATGGGCCGAGGCCTCGGGCCAGCTCTTGGCGTAGGCCCCGGCGTCGATGCCGGTCAGCCAGGTCTTGGCCGCTTCCACGGCCGGCTTCTGGTCGTCGTCGATGGGCGCGGCCTCCTCGGCCAGGGCCAGGGCGGGCAGGAGCATCAGGACGCACAGCAGCACGGCGGACAGGATCTTCATGGAACCTCCGGGAAAGGCGGGTTTCCGGGGTTATGCCCCGGCGGCCTCCGGCCGTCCAGCCCGGGCCTTGCCCGCGAGCGCATGTTGCGGGATGGTGGCCCATGGACCCGAAAACCACTCCCGATGTCGTTCTCCTGCCTCCCGTGGACGTGCTGGTCCTCGGGGCCGGCCTGGCCGGGCTGCGGGCCGCCCTGGCCGCCCTGGAAGCCGCGCCCGGGGCGGCCGTGGCCGTGGCCGCGCCTTCGGCCGGGCCGTCCGGCTCGTCCTTCGTCAACCTAAACGGCCGGCTGGGCCTGCACGCCCCGGAAACCGACGCCGCGCGCGAGGCCTTTTGCCGCGAGGCCCTGGCCGTGGCCGGGCCGGGGCTCGTCGTGCCCGAACTGGCGGCCGTGCTGGCCGCCGAGGCCCTGCCGCGCCGCCTGGAGCTCGAGGCCCTGGGCGCGGCCTTCGAGCGCGAACCGGACGGCCGGCTGCGCCTGTACGGCTCCTGCTTCAGCCCGGATTCGCGCCGCGCCGCCTTGCTCGTGGATCTGCCGGGCCTGCGGCGGCTCCTGTGGCGGCGCATCAAGGCGGCCGGCGGTTGCAGCCTGGCCGGGACGACCGCGCTTTCCCTGGCGCGCGAGCCCGGCGGGGCCGTCCTGGGGGCGCTTGTGGAGGACGCGTCGGGAAGCCTCTTCATGCAGCCGGCCGGGGCGACGGTGGCGGCCATGGGCGGCACGGCCCCGCTTTTTCTCAGGCACCAGGCCGGCGGCGGCAACCCCGGCTTCGGCCACGGCCTGCTGGCCGCAGCCGGGGCGCGCCTGGCCAACACCGAATACCTGCAATGGATGTGGGCGGGGGCGGACGACCGCCGCTTCTGGCCGGTGTGGAGCCTCGTGGACGGCACGGCCTCGGCCGGCGCGGCCCTGCCCGGGGAGGTGGCCCGGGCCGCCGCCGGCCGGGAGGGGCATTGCCCCCTGGGCAACGGCCTGGACGACGCCGCCCTGGACCTGTGGCTGGCGGACCGGGCCAACGCGGACGGCGTCGCCGTCGTGACCTGGGGCGGGCGGCGCCATAAGGTGGCGCTTTTTGCCCAGGCGGCCAACGGCGGGGCGGTAGTCGACGCCCACGGCCACACGGACGTGCCGGCGCTTTTTGCCGCCGGCGAATGCGCCACGGGCATGCACGGGGCCAACCGGATCGGCGGGGCCATGGTGGCGGCCTGCCTGGTGTTCGGGGCCCGGGCCGGGGAAACGGCCGCCCGCGAGGCCTCGCGCCCGAATGCCGCTTCCCTGGCCCGGGGGCTGGCGGCCTGCCTGGAGGGATTCGGGCGCGACAGGGAAGAGGAGCGGGAGGTTGCGTCCTGGTTGGCCCGAACCTTGCAAAAATACGCGTCACCGCGTCGCAATTCCGACGCCGCGGCCCTGCGGCGACTGCTCGGGCAGCGCCTGGGCCGGACGCGGGACCGGCCGTCCCGGCTCAGGCTCGCCTGTCTGGCACGGTAAAGTTTTTCGTCGCGCGCGCCGATAATTGTTTTGACGGCGAACGGTCGGGAGGCGGCGCTTCCCGGGGCGACGGCCGGGGAGTCGTGGGGCGACGGGAATTTGGCCCACGGGTTGTGTTGGGGGAATGTCCCTGATAGGAACAGGCATGTGCAACAAAATGATCGAGTTATGAGCAGTTTGCCGGCGCTTCCCCTGGCCACCCAGTATTTCGCCCCCAGCCGCGACGCCTGGGTGCTGGCCATCCTGGACGCCCTGCGCCACGACAGCGGCCTCTCCCAGCGTGATCTGGCCCGCCGCCTGGGCTTAAGCGGCGCGGTGGTCAACCAGCACCTGCGCGAGCTTCAGGAGCGCGGACTCATCCGCTTCGAAGCGCGCAACGGCAAGAGCTACCGCTACATCCCCACCCCGGAGGGCGAGGACGTCCACGCCGAGATGGCCCGGGGCTTTTCCGGGGAAGCCATCCGCATCTATTCCGCCCTCAAGCGCCAGGTGGGCGACCGGCTCCAGGAACTGGCGCGCCGCGACATCAAGCGCATCGCCCTGTTCGGCGCCTCGGAGACCTGCGAGGTGGCCCTGTCCTCCCTCGTGCCCATGCCGGTCAAGGTCGTGGCCGTGGTGGACAACGACCCGGACAAGCAGGGCTCGATTTTCCACGGCTACGTCGTGTCTCCTCCGCATGTCCTCGAGATGGTGGATTGCCAGGCCGTACTCATCACGTCCTTCGGGCGGCGGGACGAGATTCGTCAACAACTAGAGCCCCTGTGTCGCGCCCGGGGCATGGAGATGGTGAGCCTATGAGCACTGAGCAAAGCATCCGCCTGGCTTCCGGCCGGCGTATCGGACACGGCGAACCCTGCTTTCTCGTCGCGGAAATAGGCAACAACCACCAGGGCGAGTTGGCCCGGGCCCGGGAGATGGTGCACGCCGCCGCCGAGGCCGGAGCCGACGCCGTCAAGTTCCAGAAGCGCGACATGGACGCCCTGTTCACCCAGGCCGGCCTGTCCGCCCCCTACGGCGGAGCCAACAGTTTCGGCCCCACCTACGGCGAGCACCGTCTGGCCCTGGAGCTTTCCCTGGACCACATGGCCGAGCTCAAGGCCCTGTCCGAGTCCCTGGGCCTGGTCTTTTTCGCCTCGGCCTGGGACGCGGTCAGCGCCCGGGAGATGCTCGAACTCGGCATGGAGCTTTTCAAGGTCTGCTCGGCCGACGTGGTCAACATCCCCATGCTGCGCCTGATCGGCGAGGCCGACGTGCCGGTGGTCATGTCCACGGGCATGAGCCTCTGGCCGGACATCGACGTGGCCGTGGCCGAGATGCGCCGCTTCCACGAACGCATCGTGCTCCTGCATTGCAACAGCTCCTACCCCTGCCCGGACGAGCTGGTGGGGTTGCCGGTCATGCACGCCCTGGCCCGGCGCTACGGGCTGCCCGTCGGTTATTCCGGCCACGAGGCCGGCCTCGGGCCGAGCGTGGCCGCGGCCGTGCTCGGGGCCTGCGTGGTGGAGCGCCATTTCACCCTGGACCGCACCCAGCGCGGCACGGACCACCAGGCCTCCCTGGAGCCGGCCGGCTTCGCCGCCATGCGCGCCATGATCCGCGAGGCCGAGGCGGCCATGCTGCTCACGGAAAAGCAGATATGCCCGGCGGAGTCGGCCTCGGCCGGCAAGCTGCGCAAGAGCATCGTCTTCGCCCGGGACCTGCCGGCCGGCCACGTGCTGACCCCGGCCGACGTCACGGTCAAGTGTCCGGGCAACGGCATCTCGCCCGTGCATTGGGACGAGGTGCTCGGGGCGCGGCTCACCCGCAGCGTGGCCTGCGAGGAACTCGTGGACTGGAATTCGCTGCTGCTTTCCGACCCGGCCGCCGCGGCCGCGGCCGTGCCGGAGGCCCCCAAGGGCCGGCGGCGCAAGGAAGCGGCGGGCGAGCGGTCCTGATGCCGTGGGGCGGCAATAAGGCGTCGCGGGACGGAGACGCGCCATGCGCATCGTGATGATCGCGGAGAACGATCCGGCCGGCGTCGGGTCGCTGCTGCGAAACGCCCTGCACCGCCGCACGGACCACGTCTGCCGGCTGGTCACCACCCAGACGCGCTACACCCACGCCTGGGAAAAGGACCTGCACGTGCCGGACCTGGACGCGGCCGGCCGCGAGGAGCTGGTCGCGGTCCTCGAAAGCGCCGACATCCTGCATTTCCACATGCTCGCCGACGAGCACATGCCCTTGGGGGAGGTGACGGCCGCGCCGTTTCTGTCCGGCAAGGCCATCGTGCACCACCACCACGGGCACCACGTCTTCCGGGCCAACCCGGAAATATTTCAGAAGAAGTACCGCGACCTCGGCCGGCGCAACCTGCTGGTGAGCACGCCGGATCTCCTCAAGAAGCTCCCCGGCGCGCGCTGGCAGCCCAACCTCGTGCCGGAGCATCTTCCCGCCTACCGGCCGGCCCCGCGCCGGCCCGACGGCAAGGTGCGCCTGGCCCATTCGCCCACGCGCAAGGACCTGAAAAACACCGACGACCTGCTGGCCGTGTGCCGCGACCTCGCTCCGGCCCTGCCCATGCTCGAACTCGAACTCATCGACGACGTGCCCCACGTGGAGTGCCTGGCCCGCAAGCAGGCCTGCGACCTGGCCTTCGACCACATGCAGGGCTACTACGGCATGGCCTCCCTGGAGGCCCTGTCCCAGGGACTGCCGACCATCGCAGGCCTCGACGACTGGAACATCGCGACCATCCGCAACTATTTCTCCTGCGACGCCCTGCCCTGGGTGGTGGCCCGCGACCGCGAGGCCCTGGCCGGGGCCGTGCGCCGGCTGGTCCTCGACCCGGACGCCCGCGCCGCCGTCGGGGCCGCCTCCCGCCGCTTCATGGAAACCGTCTGGACCGAGGCCCGCCTGACCGCCGACCTGGTCCGCTTCTACGAAAACCTCGCCTAGTCGCCGTCTTCCGCCGCGTCCGCTTCTTCCAGGGCCATGGGCCGGAAGGCCAGCAGCTCGCCTGCGGCCACCACGTTGTCGAAGGCCATGAGCGACAGGGCGTAGTGGAACTCCCTGGCGCAGTCCGCGCCGAGGATCACCGCCTCCTGGTGGAGCATCCAGTCGCCCACGGCCGCCAGGGTCAGGCCGCCGCCGGACGGCATGGGCTCTTCGTAGCCCATGGCCTCGATGCCGCGAAAAAGCCAGTTCCAGCCCGGCCGCCACAGGGAGAGCAGCCGGCGCAGGCGCTCCTCCTCCGCCGCCGTGGCCAGCACGGGCACGGGCCGGCCCTTGTCCGCCAGCACGTGCAGGGTGGCGACGTTGCGGGCGAAGCGGGCGGCCTGGAACATTTCCTCGGCCAGGTCGGCGGCCAGGACGAAGTGGCTTTCGTCGTTGACGGGCCGAAACCAGGGCAGGTTGGCGACCACGTAGCGGAAACAGGGGTGCTGCTTGACCTTCTCGCGGTCGGCCAGGCGCATGCAGGCCATGAGGTCGCGGTCGCGGCGGGCTTCGTCCAGCCGGCGGCCGTACTGGGCGCGCAGGGCGCGCAGGGAGATGTCCTCTCTGGCCGCGTCGGCGGCGTCGGCCTTGGCCAGGAACGCGGCCTTGTCGATGACCGGGGCGTCGAGGGCCTTTTCCATGGCGGTCGGCGTGAAGAGCCCCGGGTCGAGGATGCTCGTGGTCGAAAGGTTGCCGAAGAGGGTCGCCTGGGCCTTGTGGATGTGCAGGGCGAACAGCTCCGCCTCGGCCGCCGTGGCGAAGTACTGGATCGTGGTGCGCACCTTCTTGCCGGCCTTGTCCCGGAACACGACGATGTTGTCGGGCCTGGTCTCCAGGGGGGCGTCGTGGTCGACCGGGGCCGTGGGCTGGTCCGTCGCGGCGTCGTTGTAGTAGGCGTCCTGGCCGAGCAGGCGCAGGTCGGCCCCGGCCAGGAGCACGCGCGGGGCGTGCAGCGCTTCGGCGCAGCCCAGGCAGGGCAGAAGCGAGCTGAGCCACGATTCCCGGATGCGGGCCTGGTTGGGCAACACGGCGATGTTGAAGCTGTCGATGAAAAAGACCCGGCGGAAGTGCGAGGCGAAGGAGCGGATGGGCGCCAGGGGCAGGGCCAGGAGCACCGATTCGGGAAACCGGTCGCCGGGATGGTGGAAATGCGTCTGGATGGGCACGGTGTCGAGCTGGAGCAGCACGTCCGGGGCCAGGCCGTTGGCGCGCAGGAAGGGCAGCGTCCGGGAGATGGTCACGACGAGGTTGCGGCGGGACAGCTCCCGCAGGTGCGGGGCCAGTCCGGCCAGGGAAGGGCCGGGCAGCAGCAGCAGGCAGGGCAGGCCGACGCGCTGTCCCTCCAGCTTGTCCACCAGGTTGTGGCGCAGGTGCAGGGGCGTGTTGCGCAGCAGATCCAGCTCGTGGAGGTATTCCGGCGGCGTGTCCTGGGGCCGCAAGCCCAGGGGGTCGGGCACGCGGGTGGTCGAGGCCGGGGTGAGCACGTATTTCGTGAACAGCAGGGCCAGGAGCTTCTGGGCCTGGAGCGTCTCGGCCGGCCGGGCGGCGTGCTCCCGGGAGGCGGTCGCCACCACGAGTCCCCCGGACATGCGCGCCGGATCGAGGGCGGCCAGCTCCGTCAGAACCTGGTTCGTGACGGCCTCGGCCACGTAGACGAGGGAAGGGTCGCGTGGGGGCAGGCGATCCGGCCGGCCGAGGCAGACCAGGAACTCTTCCGTCAGCTCGGGAACGACGTCGGTGACGGCCGTGAACACGGGAACGGGCATGGGGACATCCTTGTCTGTAATGTGGCGGTAAGATAGGGCGCTTGCCGCCATGTCGCAAGCGCCGCCGTCAGTTTGCCCGGGGCGGATGACTTCCCGGCGGCGGCATGGCGGCCGTTTGGCAAAGGAGCCGCCTCAGCCGCCCGAAAGGCAGAATCCGGCGAACCAGAGCCCGAGGGCGGCCAGGGCGGCGCGGGGGTGCGGGCGCGTAAGCCCGGCGCTTGCCGCCAGGCAGACGGCGACGACGGCCAGGGCGGCAAGCGCCGCCTTGGCCGGCCCCGGCCAGGCCAGGCCGGCCAGGGCGTATTCCGCGAAGACGACCAACGGCATGTGCAGCAGGTAGGTGTCGTAGGAGGCGGCGGACAGGGCCGCGCCAAGGGGGCCCAGGGGCCGGCGGAGACGCATGAGCCGCAGGCCGCCGAGGATCAGGAACGCGTTGGCCGCCGTGCGGCAGGCCGCGTGCAGGGCCATGGCCGCGAAGGGCACGGGGCCCGGGCCATGGACCGGGCCGGCCAGGACCACCGTGGCCGCGACCGCGACGCCGCCGGCGGCGAGATACGGCCAGGCCCGGCCCCGGGGCGGGGCGGGCGGCCCGTCGCCCCGGCCGCCGAGGCCGGCCCCGAGCAGGAAGAAGCCGGCGTACAGCGGCAGGCGCACGGGCTGGAAGAGCAGAAAAGGGCCCCAGCGCCACCAGGCTCCGGCCGGGACCAGGGCGTTGACGGCGGTCGCGGCCAGGGCCATGGCCAGGCAGGCCCCGAGCCAACGGGCCGGGTGCGCCCCGAGCCGCGTCGCCAGTTCCCGCAGCCCCGGCAGGAAGCGGTAGGCCATGAAGAAGAGGAAAAGCAGGCCCAGAAACCACAGCAGGTGCGGGGACAGATCTCCGCGCGCCGCCTGGCCCTTTTCCAGGGTGTCCAGCAGCGCCGGCCGCCAGTCGGCCAGGCCGGCCAGGGAACGCCGCCAGAAGTCGAGAAAGCCGGCCGCGTCGCCGCCTTCCCGCAGGCCCCGCCAGGCCATGGGCGGCAGGTAGAAAAGCGTCAGCAGGACCAGGGGGGCCAGGAGCCGCCGGGCCTTGGCGGCGACGAACCCGGCCGCCGTGGTCCGGGCGGCCGAGGCCGGGGCGAACACGCCGGCGATGCAAAAAAGCGGCGGCATGAGAAAGACGTCCAGCACGGCCACGGTCAGGTCGGCCGCGGCGCTCGGCGTGCCCCGGACGTGCCACCAGGGCGCCAGGCCCGAGTAGCCGCAGGCGGCGTGCAGCGCCACCACGCCTAGGACCAGCCCGGTCCTGGCCCGGTCGAAGAGGGGGGCGCGCCCGGTCATGGCCGGTCCTCCCCGGGGCGGCCCGACGCGGCCAGGCGGGCCAGGCCGCCGGCGATGAAGTCGCCCGCCCTTGCCGCCGTGTCCTCCCAGGCCGCGTCCATGCCCGGATGGTCGGGGAAGATGCGGCGAAAGGCCTCGAAGTTGTAGGCGAAGTAGCTCATGGCCCCCACGGCGAAGGCCGCCGCGTCGCGCACCAGGGCCGCCTCGGGAGCCTGCCCGAGAAAGGGGCGCAGGAAGTCCGTGAGCGCCAGCGTCGCCGGCCGCAGGGACTGCTCGGTCAGGGCGTCGAGAAACGGCGAGGGGCTCGCCATCTCCCGGGCGAAGATGCGGCACAGGTCGGCGGCCGTCCGCCCGCCGCCGTAGAGCATGCGGCAGTAGCCGGTCACGAAGCGCTTCAAGTCCTCCTCGCGGGCCCCGCCCGCCGCACCGCCTCCCTCGGGCACGGCCGCCCCGGCCCGCAGGCCCTCCACGAGCAGCCGCAGGATCTCCCCGTAGAGCTTCTCCTTGCCGCCGAAATGGTAGTTGACGGCGCTGCCGTTGACCCCGGCCCGGGCGCACAGCTCGCGCACGGTGGCGGCCCGGTAGCCCTTCTCGGCGAAAAGCCCGATGGCCGCGTCCAGTATGGCCCGGCGCGTCCCGGCGGATTGGTCCTGGTTCATGGGCGCTCCTTCAAACAAACGCTTCAAACAAATGTTTGAAGCGTTTGTTTCAACAATGGCCGGTCCTGTCAAGGACGGCGACGGGCGTCCGGGAAGGGGGCCGTGTCGTGGGCGCTTCAGGATGGGGGAGTCCGTGCCCGGATCCGGGGGAGGAGGAGCAAGCCGTGAAGGGATCGGTATGATTTTTGGGATGTTGCGCCGCAATCCGGCACGATCGCCCGCTGCCCCGTCGCGCCCAGGAGCGCGGATCAGCAGGCGGCGGCCGCGCCCAGGGGAGAGCGCCGGTCGCGCACCACGGAATTGCCGGCGCGGGCCTTGGCCAGCTTTTTGACCGAAGCCACGCGGTGGCTCAGGTCCTCGAAGGTGACGCTGGTCTCGAACAGGCATTCCAGGATGCCGATGGACAGGGTGATGAGGGGGAATTCCCGCTGCCGGCCCTCTCGGTCTCTGCCCCGGATGGAGCCGCGGCCGCGGTCCTCGGGGGTGTAGAGGGAGGGGACCTCGGCCGCGAACAGGGCCACGGCGGTCCCGGCGATGGCGTCGGCGGCTTCGGGTGCGGCGATGACCACGAAGTCGTCCCCGCCCACGTGGCCGATGAAGTCCCCGGGCGCGCCCTCCTTGGCCACGGCCTCGCGCAGGGCCCTGGCCGTGAGCAGGATGACCCGGTCGCCCTGGCTGAAGCCGTACACGTCGTTGTAGACCTTGAAGTTGTCCAGGTCCACGTACATCATGCACGAGGCCTGCCGCTCCCGGCCCCGGCGGGAGAATTCGCGTTCGATGGCCACGTTGCCGGGCAGGCCGGTCAGGGGGTTGGAGCCCTTGGCCAGCTCCACCTGCACCTTGGCCAGGGTGTCGAGCATCTTCTGCACGGAGACCGTGCCGGCCAGCAGCCCGTCGCGGGTGACGACGATGTCGTCGTAGATCTTGGCCGGGGCGCGGTTCATGGCCTGGCGCGCCGCCTCCTCGATGGGCGTGTCGTGCTCCACGCACAGGGGGCTCGCGTCCATGAGCCGGGTCACGCGCTTCCTGTGGTAGAGGTCCACGCCGAACTTGGAGCTCAGGGCCTTGTCCAGGTTGTAGTTCATGACCAGGCCCGCCGGCGCGTCGCCCTCCACCACCACGGCCGAGCACATGACCGGCTTGTCGGCCAGCATCTCCTTGAGTTCGCCGATGCTGCGCCCGGTGTCCACGGCCAGGCAGGGCTCGATGAGGTCGCCCACGGGCGAGGCGCACTTCCAGTCGCCGGCCGCCACCTGGCCGTAGCCGGCCTTGGGCGGCATGACCCGGCCGCCCTCGGGCTTGGGAAAGGCCGGTACGCCCAGGTGGTAGCCCTGGCCGGCGTGCACGCCCATGGACACGAGCGAGGTGAGCGTCAGCTCCGATTCCACGCCCTCGGCGATGACCTTGGCCCCGATTTTGTCGGCCACCAGCACCAGCGTCTCGATCATGACCCGCTTGAAGGGGTTGTTGGCCACGTCGCGGGTGAGCGCCAGGTCGGCCTTGAAGAAGTCCGGGCGCAGCCTGGCCAGGAGCATCATGTTGGAATGGCCCGCGCCCACGTCGTCGATGGCGATGAGAAATCCCCTGGAGCGGTAGTCGTCCAGGCGCTCGGGCAGGGCGGCCAGTTCGCCGGGGCTCAAGCGCTCGGAAAATTCCAGCACCACCTGGCCCGGGGCCAGGCCGTGCGCCTCCACCAGCCGGGCGAAGGCTCCGGCCTGGCTGTCGCGGGCGCACAGGCAGGCCGGACCGACGTTGAGGAACAGCTTCTGGCGCGGGGAAAGCCCGCCCACGCCGGCCAGGGCCAGCTGCCACAGGCCGAGCTCGACCTCCAGGGCCTTGTCCGAGGAACCGATCATCTCGAACAGGCGCAAGGCGTCCTGGATGGGGATGCCCGAGGGGCTGCGGGCGTAGGCTTCCCAGCCGAGGACCACGCCCGTGGCCAGGTCGGCGATGGGCTGGTAGACCACGCCGGCCAGCCCCTTGGCGAAAAGGGTGGCCAGTTCCGCCCGGGAAGGGACGGCGGCCTCGTCGATGCTCTGGCGGGAGAGGCGCTTGGCCTTGCACACCGCCGCGAAGAGCGCTTCGGAGGCGGGCAGGTCTCCGGTGCGCTCCAGGCAGGCGAAGCCGACGCGCAGGTCCAGGTCGCCGCCGGCCGTGCGGCCCGGCCCCTCGGCCACGGCCCGCAGCAGGGCCGCCCGGTAGCCCAGGTAGCAGTAAAAGAGTTCGCTCTGGTCGTCGGTTTCGTGCTCGAAGACGAACACCGCCTCGCCCGGCGAGGCTTCCTGGATGAACAGCAGGTCGCAGCCCGGAAAGCCCTGGGCGAAGCGCTCCACGGCCGCGTCCAGGCAGGCGCGCAGGCAGGCCCGACCCGCCTCCACGCCGATGCCGGCGAACTTCAGGTGAAATTCCGCCGCCTCGAAGGTCAGGATGGCCAGGCGATCGTCGCCGGTCATGGGAGCGGCGTCGAGCAGCGACGCCACGTGGGGCCGTCCCCGTCCGGCCTTGCCGGCCAGGACCCTGTTTTGCTCCAGCATGTGCTTGAACATGATGGAGGACGTGATGCGTGTCGGTTCCATGCCGCCTCCGCGAGGCCCGGGGCTCGGGCTCGCGCTTGGCAGTCAAGCCCAGGGGCCGGGTTTTCTCCCGACGGTAGGGGAACGGAAGGGTGACGTTTGCTTGACGATTGCGTGTCGGGGCGAAGGCGCTCAGCCGGCGGCCAGGGTCGCGCCCGCGCTCGCCTGGCCGGAGACGCCCGGCCAGGTCGCCACGGGGATGACCCCGAAGGAGCGGATGGTGCCCGTGTCCGCGTAGAGATACTGGAGCGTCTGGATGTCGAGGACCGAGAAGGTCGCCTTGTAGGTGTCGGTCTCGTTGTAGGACATGACCGTGAAGTCGGTGTTGTCCAGGACCGCCGGCAGGGTCTGGGTGTAGGCCGTGTCGTCGAGGCCCAGGGTGTGGCCGGTCTCGTGCAAGATGGTCTCGTAGCCGAGCGTCCCGGGCAGGGGGTTGGAGAGCGTCTCGCCGTATTCCGCGTTGTCGAGATAAACGTAGTCCTGGCGGTCGATGACGGTCTGGCCGTCGGCGTTCGTGGAATACGTCGCCCCGGTCATGGTCACGGCCATGACGTCGGGATCGGGCAGATCGGCCGTGCCGAAGGCGATGTCCGCCGTCAGGGGATCGGCCGTTTCCACCATGTTGAGGCCGGTCAGGGGCTGGGAGGTGGCGTAGATGAGGCGCACGGCCGCCTGCTGGGTGGCGTTAAGCGGCGCGAAGTCGTTGATGGACTCCTCGTTGTCCGCCGGGACCAGGGGCGCGGTCATGAAGGCGTAGGTGACGGTGAGGCCCGGGGAGGGCGTTTCCTCGGTCCACAGGGGCAGGCCTTCGTAGACCAGGGAGTCGATGAGCAGGTCGCCGCTTTCGCCGGCGTAGACCGTCGAGGAGATGTTTTGTGCCATGTCGCGCCTTCCATGGTTGGATTTTCACTGTGACGACTACGACCTTTCGCCGTCGCCCACAAGGGGCGGCGATCATTTCCCAGTAGGCACGAACACGCCGTCCCAGTCCCCGGGCGGCGGCGCGGCCAGGAAGCGCCGGCAGCGTCCGGCGAAGACCCTCGCCGGGGGATCGCCCCCCCGTGCGGCGTCGGCGGCCAGGAATCCGGCCAGGGCCGCTTCGAAGCGCCGGGCGTCGTAGTCTTCGCGGGCGACGACGAAAAGCGCCGCCCAGTCGGGCAGGGGCGCGCCGGCCGGGCCCAGGGGCTCGAAGACCTCCACCGCCGCCGCCCGGCCGGCCACGCGCACCAGGTCCACGCGTCGGCAGGGAAAGCCGCCGCCCGCCGCTTCGATCGCGGCCGCGCTGGCCAGCACCGTGGTCCCGTACTGCTTGTTGAGGGATTCCAGGCGCGAGGCCAGGTTCACCGTGTCGCCGAGGACGGTGTAGTTGAAGCGGGCTCGCGAGCCCACGTTGCCGACCACGGCCGGGCCCCGGTGCAGGCCGATGCGGGCGCGAAGGGGCGGCAGGCCCCGGGCGGCGAAAGTCCCGGCCAGTCCGGCCAGGGCCGCCTCCATGGCCAGGGCCGCGCCCAGGGCCTTGGCCGCCTGGGCCTCGTCGGGCAGGGGCGCGCCCCAGAAGGCCATGACCGCGTCGCCGATGAACTTGTCCAGGGTGCCGCCGGCGGCCAGGATGACGTCCGTGGCCGGGGTGAACCAGGCGTTGAGTACGCCGATGAGTTCCCTGGGCGAGAGCGTCTCGGAAAAGCCGGTGAACCCGGCCAGGTCGGAAAAAAGCACCGTGACCACGGCCTCCTCGCCGCCAAGCTCCAGCCGCTCGGGCCGGCGCACCAGATCGCGCACCACCACGGGCGAGAGGTAGCGGGAGAAGGCCCGGGCCAGGAACCGTTTCTCCCGCGATTCCACCAGTCCCCGGTAGAGCGTGGCCGCCGCGCCGCAGGCGAGGAGCCCGCCCGCGAGCAGCGTCGGCGGCAGCCAGAAGAAGCGCCAGATGAAAAGCCCGGCCGAGAGCGCGATCAGTCCGGCGGCCAGGCCCACGGCCCCGGCCGCCGCCGTAGCGGGGCGCAGGCGGAAGAAAAGCGCCCCGGCCAGGGGCAGGACCAGACCCAGGCGCGACAGGGCGGTCAGGGGCGGCCATTCGCCCCCGGGGCCGTCGCCGAGGAGCGTGGCCAGGATGGCGGCGTGGATCTCCGGGCCGAAGGCCGGGAGGCCCGTGGCCCGGGTGAAGGGCGTGGCGAAGGCGTCGGCCTGCCCCAGCGGCGCGGCCGAGGCGGCCATGGCCCGGCCGACCACCACGATGCGGCCCCGGATGCGCCCCTCGGGCAGGGGATGGTCCGGGTCCAGGACGTCGGCGTAGGAGACCGTGTCGATGGTGCGCGGCGGGCCGGGGTAGTCGATGAGCCCGGCCGCGTCCGGCGCGTCGCTTCGCCCGGAAACCAGGGCGGCCGCCGCTCCGGCCAGGGTGGGCAGGCCGGCCAGGCGGCCGGAGAAGCGGCGCACGGCCCCGTCCGCATCGGGCGTCAGCACGGCCAGCCCCGTGGCCGCGGCGGCCCGGGCGAAAAGCGGCAGGGGCTCGACGCGCACCTGCCGGGCGAAGGCCGGGTCGTCCACGGTTTCCAGGGCGCTGGCCAGCACCGTCCGTCCGGAGGCTTCCAGGGCCCGGGCCAGGGCCGCGTCGTCGGCCGGGGTCGAGGGCTCGGCGAAGACCATGTCCAGGACCACGGCCCGGGCTCCGGCCCGGGTCAGCCGGTCCAGGAGCCGGGCGTGCAGCCGCCTGGGCCAGGGCCAGGGCAGGCCGATCTCCTGGAAGGAGGGCTCGTCCACGGCCACCACCAGGATGTCCGCCGGGGGCCGTCCCCGGGCGCGCAACAGCCAGGCCGCGTTCAGGGCCATGTCCTCCAGGGACACCCCCTGGGGCGTGGTCGCGGCCAGAAGGGCGAGCAGCCAGAAGGCCAGCCCCGTGGCCGCGCCGAGGACCAGGGCGCGCCGGGTCGGCCGGGTCGTTTCGCGCGTCTCGTCGGTCATGGCGGGGTCCTAGAAGAACCAGCCCAGCTTGAACACGATCTGGCGGTCGGGATAGAAGGCGTCCAGGGCCACGGCCTCGCGCTGGTAGGTGAAGCGCGTGCCAGTGAGGTTGGTCCCGGTCACGGAGGCGAAGCCGCGCTTGCCCGGGAACTGGTAGGAGAGCTGGGCGCTCAGCAGGCCGAAGAGCGTTTCCGTGCGCCGCTCGCCGGTGACGTTCTTGTAGCGGTCGTCGAAGTAGTACTGGTGGACGGCCGTGCCGGAAATGCCCGCGCCGAGGCCCGATTCGTGGAGGTAATTGAGCGCCAGCACGCCGTCGGCCTCGAAGAAGTCGTTTTCGGGATAGCGCCGGGCCGTGACTTCCGTGGGCAGCAGGCGCTTGGCCACGCCGAAGGCCGAAAGCCCCAGGGACGGCGCCAGGATGCGGTTGACGCCGAGGGTGGCCATGTAGCGGCTGACGGTCACGTCCACTTCCCGGTCGCCGCTGGCGTAGGGGTCGTACTGGGGATTGACGACGTTGTGGTAGGTGAGCTTGGCCACGGTGAAGGTGTCGGCGTCCCATTGGGCTTCCCAGCCGGCCCCGAGCTCCGTGACCGTGGAGCCGTCGTCGGCGTTGAGCCGGGCCGGGAAGCCGGCGACTTCCGAAGGCTGGATCACGGACTGGAACAAGGTATGGGTGTTCAAATACCTCTGGAAGGCGAAACGCAGGGTATGGTCTTCGGCGACCTGCCAGTCGAGGCCCAGGCGGGGGCTCACGAGCTCCCTGTGGATGGGGTCGGGCCAGTTGTAGCGGGGGGAGTCCACGGCGTCGTAGCCCAGGCCGATTTCCGCGATCAGGCCCGGGGCCAGCTTCCAGTAGTCCATGGCGTAGACGCTGCCGGAGCGGTTGGCCGGATTGTAGTGATAACGGGTGTAGGCGTCCTCGGCGATCTGGCCGTAGTAGGCGAAGATGTCCCGGGATTTGCGCAGGTAGTCCAGCTCGCCGGTGAAGTAGTCGCCGCCGGCCAGGAGCGTGTGGTCGCCGAGCACGAGCTGCTGCTGGGCCTGGAAGCTCGAGAACTGCTGCCGGGTGCGCCGGTACTGGGCGTAGGACTCCACCAGGGGCGCGTCGCCGCCCTCGGGCGTGGTGGAGGAATAACTGCGGTCCTTCCAGTCCCAGAGATCGTTCGCCGTGGCGGCGTAGCCGATGAGGGTCGCGCCCGGGCCGAAGCGGTGGACGTAGCCCATCTCGGCGGTCTTGTAGTCGAAGAACTGCCGCTGGTCGGGCGAATTGGCGTAGCGCCAATCGTTGAGGCTCGTGTTGTCGCCGGTCCAGGTGTTGTTGGAGGTGACGGCGGCCAGCACCGCGTCGCGCACGGTGGGCTCCCACTTGAGCTGGCCGAAGCCGTAGAGCGAACGGGAGCCGCTGTTTTTCTCCCGCATGCCCTCATCGGCGTTCCACGCCCCGTACACGTCGCCGGCCACGCCCGGCACGCCGCCGTAGGCCTCGGCCGAAGCGGACCAGACGGGCCTGCCGTTGCTCCAGAACCCGGCGCTGCCCACGGTCTGCAGGCGCAGATAGGGCATCTCGAACATGGGCGTGTAGTCGTTGTAGAGGGTGAAGCTGTTCTGGTTGGCCGGGGAGAGCAGGCGGTAGAGGAGCAGCTCCGTGCCCGAGGCTCCGGTGCGCTGGCGGGTGGCCATGTAGGCGTTGCTCATGAACAGGTGGGCCGAGGGGCTCAGCGGATCGTTTTTGACCGCCGTGACGGCTTTCGAATAGGCCCAGTCGCCAAGGCCGAGCAGGGTGAAGGAGCGGGCCAGGTCCACGTTTCGCACGGCCAGGTCGCGGTCGAGCGTCAGGCGCGAGCGGAAGACGGCCTGGTTGCCGTTTTTGGCGATGGAGGCGTTGATTTCCCGCACCGCCTCGCCCGGGCGGTTGAGGTCGGTCAGCGCGATGCCCTTGTAGAGGTGCGGCGTGGGGTCGCGCGGGTCGAGGCGGGCGGCATAGTCGTAGGTGGCCAGGGCCTTTTCGAAGTCGCGGTTCTGGTAGAGCGCCTTGCCGAGCGACGACTGGAGAAGCGACAGGCGCGGGGAAAGGAGCGTGGCCGCGAGCATGCGCTCGAGCCCCAGGGCCTTTTTGCCTCGGGAAAAGGCCACGTAGCCGAGCCCCAGCCAGGCGTCGCCGAGGCCCCGGTCGCGCTGCCGGGCTTTCTCGAAAAAGGTCTCGGCCTGGGCGAAGTCGCGAAAGCCCAGGCGCACGAACCCGGCCGTGGCCAGGACCACGGCCTCGTCCGGGGCGGCGGCCAGGGCCTTGCTTGCGGTGCGCCAGGCCGCCTCCAGCTCGTCGGACCCGAGCTCGATGCGGGCCAGGTACACGGCGGCGGCCACGAAGGACGCATCGAGGGCCAGGGCCCTGGCGAAGCGGGCCTTGGCCCCGGGCAGGTCGAAGGCGGCCATGGCGGCCAGGCCGGCCGTGACTTGCGCCAGGGCGCTGTCCGGGGCTTTCTCCGCCAGGGCGTCGGCCGTTTTCGCAGCGTCTTCGCGGCGGTTCTCGAAAAGGGCGATCTGGGCGGACAGGGCCTGGGCGGGCAGGCTGCCGGGGTCGCGCGCCAGGGCCTGGTCGAGCCAGCGCCGGGCCGCGCCCGGTTCGCCGGCCATGAGCGCCACGTAGGCCCCGGCGCAAAGCGCCGGGGCGTCGGCCGCGCCGGGGGCGAAATCCCGGTGCAGGGCGGCGAAGGCCCCGGACACGTCGCCCGCCCCGGCCCGCTCCAGGGCTTGCCGGGCCAGCCGGTCGGCCTGGCCGCTTCCCGCGCCGGCAAGGAGCGCGGCCGGGTCGGCCACGGCCGGATAGTACAGGGTCCATTGCACGGCGTTTTCCGGATTGACCAGCACCTGCTTGGTCGGGGCCTGGCCCGGCCGGGCCGAGCCCATCTCCCCGGCGGCCAGGGCCAGCTCGCCCTGGGGGTTGAAGAGCGTGAGCGCCCCGCCGAGAAGGGCCACGGAGGTGAAGCCGTCCGGGGCCACCCGCACCACGAACTCCGTGCCGCGAATGGCGGCGGTCAGGGCCGGGGTGGCCATCTCGAACCGGAAGCGCTCGGCCTCGTTTTTGAGCCACACCTCGCCTTGGGGCACTTCGTAGAAGCTGGCCTCGCGGCCGCCGGCCGCCTTGGCCGGCACGAATCCGCCCCCGGCCAGCCGGGCCGAGGCGGCGGCGGACTTGAGCACCAGCACGGTGTTTTCGTTGAGCTTGATCTGCGATTCGTCGGCGCAAAGGACGGCCGCCCGGGAGGCCGGGCCGGTCTGGAGGGCGTCGCCGGGATACAGGTCGCCGCCCGGGGCGGCCTCGCGCCAGTCCGGGGAGCCGGCCCGGCGCAGGCGCACCTGCCCCCGGGCGTCGATGAGCCGGCCCACCGGGGCCGGCGCGGCCAGGGCGGCCAGGGGAACCAGCATAAGGAGCACTGCGGCGAGAAGGAGGCTGCGGGCGGCGGAACTGCGACGCATGACGGCCCTCCGGCGAAGGGAATGGTGCAGCGGCACGGCGTGGCCGGAGACTAGCCGATGCGTCGGAGGAAATCCATGGTTGCGGCGAGGAAAAATCAGCCTGGATTCTTTTGTATCCAGAACTGGTACATTTCCAGGAACGTATCCTGGTGTTCCGTTTCGTAGTCATGCCAGTGGACAAGGTCCGTGGCGGCCGGATCGTCCGGGAAGCGGCGCATGTAGTCGGCCAGAGTTTCCGGCTCGATGTCGAAACCAAGAAAGGTCAGCCCGTTTTGCGCCAGGAAATTCGCAATGACTGGCAACGTGACGGTCTGCTCGCTGACGTGGAAGAAGAGATCCCGGCAGCCGCTTATGGTGAAGACGTCCTGCATGAGCAGGCGGCGCAACGGATCGCCCTCGGGCAGCGACAGCAGTTCCTGGCGGCAGCGGCGCAGGGAGGGCGTGGTCGGGGCATAGCCCCGCATCTGGAGCAGCACCCGGGCCCGGGGGATGTCGCGCCGGGCCAGGGCGCTGTAAAAGCCCAGGCGCATGACGCCGCCCGGGCGCAACAGTCCGGCGAGGGTGCGCCAGCCGGCGTAGGGGGCGGCCAGGTGGTGCAGCACGCCCGAGGACTCGATCAGGTCGAAACGGCGGTCGAGGGACCCCAGGGCCAGGATGTCGGCCTGGGCGAAGCGGATGTTGGCCGCCCCGGCCTCGGCGGCCTTGCGCTTGGCGTAGGCCAGGCTCGCCAGGCTCAGGTCCACGGCCAGCACCTCGGCCCCGCGAAAGCGCCGGGCCGTTTCCAGGGTGTGGCGGCCCGAGCCGCAGCCGGCCACCAGCACGTCGAGGCGGCCGTTTCCGCCGACGGGCGCGAGGGGGGCGCGGGGAAAGCGGCGGCGCAGGGAGGCGTCGAGGGCCTGGGGCGCGTCGGCCGGCGCGGTGCGCGCCCAGCGCGGGTAGGGGTGCTCCTCGTACTGGCGGCGCACGCGAAGCGACACCTCGTCCTCGATGGGGGTGAGCCGCGGCATGGTCCGGCGCAGGGCCCGCTCGGCCAGGACCTCGCGTACCTGCGCGGCCAGCACGTGGCGGGCGGCCGGCGGCCAGGGGGCCTCGGCCAGGGCGGCCGCCTCCGGCAGATCGGCCAGGGGCAGGTAGGCGGCCGCGGCCAGCAGGGCAAGGACGGACGCCCCGGCCTCGCCAAGCGTCGCGGTCAGGGTCGCCGCCCGCCGCTCCTCGTCGTCGGTCGCGGCGAAGGCGTATTCGTTGACGTGGCACTGCACGGCCAGGGCGGCGAAAAAGCGCAGGGCGTCGGGATCGGCCGCCACGGCCGCGTCCCCGGTCTCGGCCAGGGCGAGCAGCGCCCGGCGGGCCAGGGTGCACAGCCGCTCCAGGGGCACGGCGCAGACCGGCCCGGATTCGAGCAGGGCGGTCAGCAGCCGATGCGCGCCGAGGGCCGCCGGCCCGGCCGGCCCGAAGAGCGTCGCCGCGTCGATGTCCGCCGGCCAGGCGGTCACGGCCCGGTCCAGGCAGGGGCCGACCACGGGGTCGCTCTCCAGGACCAGGGCGGCCGTGGCCGCCAGCCGCTCCGGCCGGTCCCAGGGTTCGGCCAGGGCTCGGGCCAGGTGGCCGGCCAGGCCTGCCGCGAGCGCCCGCGTCGGCAGACGCGCGGCGCAGGCCACGAACAGCCGCTTGGCCTCGACCCCGTCGTCCAGGGCCAGGGAGCGTTCCACCAGGGACATGGCTGCGGCCGGATCGGCGTCTCGGGCCAGCAGGCAGCGGGCCAGGAGGTCCAGGGCTTGGGGCAGGTCCGGGGCCGCCGCCAGGGCCTGGCGGGCTTCGGCCTCGGCCTCGCCCGGGCGGCCGAGGTCGGCCAGCACGATGCCCCGGTTGACGCGGGCGAAGGCGTAGTCCGGTGCCAGGGCCAGGGCCCTGGCGTAGCTGGCGAGGGCCTCTTCCTGCCGGCCCAGGTCCCGCAGGGCGTTGCCCCGGTTGTACAGGGCCTTGGCATGGTCCGGACACAGGGCCAGGACCGCGTCGTAGCATGCGACGGCTTCCCCCGGCCGGCCCAGGGCTTCCAGCGCCCCGCCCCGGTTGGTCAGGGCCGGCAGGCAGCCCGGGGAAAGCGTCAAGGCCCTGGCGTAGCAGTCCAGCGCCGCCTCGGGGTCGCCGGTTTCGGCCAGGGCCAGGCCATGGTTGACCTGCACCTCGGCCGCCCGGGGCGCGAGCCGCGCCGCCAGGGCCAGGTGCGGCAGGGCCTCTCCGGCCAGGCCACGCCCCAGGAGCAGGGACCCGAGCACGGCATGGCCGAAGGCGTCCTCGGGGTGCGCCCCGGCCCAGCCCCGAGCCCTGTCCTCGGCCTCCCGGTCGCGGCCGGCGCGCACCAGGGCGACGATGGCTTCCTTGGGGTCGCGGGAAAGGTCCGTGTCCGCCGCTTCGGGATGCGTGCGCATGGCTGCCGTCCGGGCTGAGGGATTATGAGATTACGGTCACGGTTACCAGAAGTCGCGTGCCGATCCAAGGCGTTTTCCGGTTTGCTCGATGAGGACTTTACGCGTGAAGGGGAGTGGGCTACCCAGGGAAATGGGGTGTGGTCGGCGCTGGCTGGCCTGGCGCGCCGTCGCGGTCCTTTCCGCCCGCCGTTCGGGCGGGCGCGTCTTTTCGAAGCGCAGGGGGATTTGCGGTTTCAAACCCATACAGGAGGACACAGGCATGGCGGTTTTCCACTGCAAAAACGCGGACGACGTCCTGCGGGCCGTCAAGGATTACAACGTCTCCTTCATTCAGTTCTGGTTCATCGACGTGCTCGGGGTGCTCAAAAGCTTCCAGATCACTCCCCGGGAACTGGAAAACGCCTTCGAGGAGGGCATGGGCTTCGACGGCTCCTCCATCACCGGGTTCACCAAGATCCAGGAATCGGACATGGTGGCCTTTCCCGATCCCTCCACCTTCCAGTTGGTGGCCTGGCGGCCCTCCGATCGTCCGGTGGCCCGGCTTTTCTGCGACGTGAAAAACCCGGACGGCACGCCGTTCGCGGCCGACTCCCGCTACGTGCTCAAGCGCATGCTCAAAAAGGCCGCCGACCTGGGATTCACCTACTACGTCGGCCCCGAGCTGGAATTTTTCCTGTTCGCCAATTCCTCCCAGCCGCAGATCCTCGACCGCGGCGGCTATTTCGACGCCCCGCCCCGCGACCTCGCCAACGACGTGCGCCGCGACATCAACTTCGCCCTGGAATCCATGGGCGTGGCCGTGGAATACAGCCACCACGAAGTGGCCCCCAGCCAGCACGAGATCGACCTGCGCTACC
>JAEWCY010000123.1 GCA_023390395.1 Pseudomonadota bacterium
GGCCCGCAGGGCGGCGTCGAAATCCGCCCGTGCCGCCCGTGGCCCGGAAAGCATGGCCAGGACCAGCAGCGCCGTCCCGAGGGCCCGCCTCATTTCCCGTGCCCATGGCCGCCCGCCGGCGGCGGGGGCGCGGGCGCGGCCGGGGGCGGCGTCTCGGCCACACGACACAGTCCGTAGCGTTGGCCGACTTTGGGCATGGTGCCCGCCTCGTGGTGCGAGGCCACCATGAGGAAATTGTCCGACGCGCCGGAGTACTTGGCGTAGACCGTGACCAGGGCCATGCCGCCGTCGGGATAGCGGGCCATGACGTGCAGGCCCATGGGGCTCGTGGCGAAGGCTCCGGCCGTCTCCCGGTCGTCCTCCTCCAGCACGGCCCGCTTCTTGTCCGCGTCCACGAGGTCGATGGTCAATCCCGGCGTGTTGGGGTCCAGCGGCGGCTTGACGCTCACCCCTCCCTGGGGCGAAAAACCGGCGACCACGCCGTGGCTGAAGGCGCAAGCCAGGCGTTTGGCCGCGAACAGGGCGCGCGCCGCGTCGTCGTCGCCGGCCAGGCAAGGCCGGGCGGCCAGGCCCAGGCCGGCTGCCGCCAGGACCGCGGCAATGGTGAGAAGGCGCATGTCATCCTCCGTATCCGGGAAATATCCTGTTACCGGTGCAGTGAAACAGCCGACCGGAAACGTCAAGCGGCGACCCGGCTCCCGTCCTCCCGGCGGGGACGGAGGCGGGAAATCCCTTGCCGCCGGGTCGGCCTTGACGTACTGTGCGTCCCCTCACGCCCCCGCCGTCGTTCGTGATCTCGCCGCCTCGGCGGCCCAGGCGGGCGTGTCTTCCGGAGTTTTTCCATCATGCAAAAGTTTCGCGTGTATTTCGCCACCAAGGATCATGTTCCAACGCGTTGGTTCCGTTCGAAAAAAGAAGTTTTGGAAACGGAATATGTCGTCGTGTCCGCGCACAACGAAGCGCATGCCTCCAAGGAAGCCAGGCAGCATGTCGATCTTGCGGCCTTGGCCATGCCTTTTCAGGTGACGCATATCGAGCATGCTTCGGCCGACGAGGCCGAGGGCTGCCACGGCCACCTGGCCAGGACCGCCGCGCCCCAGACGCCAGCGGCCGCGCCGCAGGAGGACGCCACGCAGGCCCCGGTCGCCGGGGAAGCGACCGACGACGACGACGTCCCGGCCGGGGACGACGACCGGCGCTGAGGCGCACGGCGCGCCGGCCGCCGCCACGCCAAGCGGCCGGCGCGCCGGCCCGGATCGGAGGACGTCCATGCTGACCGCCTTTCCCAGGGCCGTGCTGGCCCATGTCCGCGGCATCCGCTTCGCCTTCGCCCACAAAGGCTATCTGCTGCTGGCCCTGGTGCCGTTCGTGCTGACCCTGGCCATCTTCGCGGCCGGGTTCGGGCTGTTCGCGACCTCGGGCGACCGCATCCTGGCCTTTTTCTGGTCCCCGGAGGCCTCGGCCGCCGGCGGGTTCCTCGGGGCGCTCTACTGGCTTTACGTCCACGTGGCCAAGTACCTGCTCTACCTGCTGGCCGTGACGCTCATGTACTTCCTGTTCATGGTCACGGCCAACATCCTGGCTTCGCCGCTCTACGACGTCATGGCCGGGCGGATGCTCGCAACGGCCCGGGGCGGCAGGGTCGCCGAAGCGGGGTTGCCCTGGTGGCGGGTGATGGCCGAGGAAGTGAAAAAAGCCGTTTTCGTGGCCGCCGTGCCCGTGCTGCTGGTGTTCGTGCCGGTTGTCGGCCAGTTCCTGGCCCCGGTGGCGGCGGCAGGATTGCTGGCCTTCGACTTCATGGATTTCGCCTTCTGCCGGGAGGAGCCGCGCTTCGCGGCCAGGCTGCGCCGCGCCGCCGGGCGGCCGCTCACCCTGCTCGGTTTCGGCGCGCCCCTGCTCATCCCCATTGTCAATATCGTGCTTTTTCCTTTCGCCATCTGCGGCGCGACCCTGCTCTATCTGGACACGTTGGGCCAGAATGCGGCAGAACCGAAGCGTCCATGACATTTTGGCAACATGATTCCGGCCACGGCGGTTTTACGGTATAGGTCCGGGCACCCCAGAAGCGACGCGTCGCCGGGCTTCCCCCGGCGGCGGAAGGATCTCCGCCCCATGCAGCAGCATGCTTTCGCGGCCCGCGCCCAAGCGCGCCGGAGCCGGGCCGCATGAGTACCCACGGCCACGCCCCCGAAAAATCCCTGTCCCATACCCTCGCTCTGGCCTTCGGCGCGCTCGGCGTCGTCTACGGCGACATCGGCACGAGCCCGCTGTACGCCATGAAGGAATGCTTCCACGGCATGCATGCCATCGACGCCTCGCCGGAGAACGTCTTCGGCGTGCTGTCGCTCATCTTCTGGTCCCTGACGATGGTCATCACCATCAAGTACGTGATCTTCATCACCGCCGCCGACAACCGGGGCGAGGGCGGCATCTTCGCCCTGATCGAACTGCTGCCCAAGGACCGGGGCCATCGCCACGTGCGCAAGACCCTGGCCGTGCTGGGCCTCATCGGCGCGGGCCTGCTCTACGGCGACGGGGTCATCACCCCGGCCATCTCGGTGCTGTCCGCCGTGGAGGGCCTAAACGTCGCCACGAGCGCCGCCGAACCGCTCGTGGTGCCCATCACCTGCGCCATCCTCTTCGGCCTGTTCATGGTGCAGCGCCGGGGGACGGCCGGCATCGGCAAGGTGTTCGGCCCGGTGATGCTCGTCTGGTTCGGGGTGCTGGCCGTGCTCGGGGTCAAGGAGATCCTGGCCGCGCCGCAGGTGCTCGGAGCCATCAACCCCTGGCACGCCGTGAACTTCTTCATGCGCAACCACCTGCACGGCATCGTGGTGCTCGGCGCGGTGGTGCTGTGCATCACCGGCGGCGAGGCGCTCTACGCCGACCTCGGGCATTTCGGCCGCCGCCCCATCCAGCTGTCCTGGCTCTTCATCGTCTTCCCCTGCCTGGTCCTCAACTATTTCGGCCAGGGCGCGGGCCTGCTCCTGGACCCGTCCATCGCGGCCAACCCCTTCTACAGCCTGGTGCCCGACACCCTGCTCTACCCCATGGCCGCCCTGGCCACGGCGGCCACGGTCATCGCCTCCCAGGCGCTGATTTCCGGCGTCTTTTCCCTCACCCGCCAGGCCATCCAGCTCGGCTGCTGCCCCAGGCTTCGCATCGTGCACACCTCGAGCGCCATGGAAGGGCAGATCTACATTCCCGAGGTCAACTTCGCCCTCATGTGGGCCTGCATCGGCATCACCATCGCCTTCGAGGAATCGAGCCGCCTGGCCGCGGCCTACGGCATCGCGGTCACGGCCACCATGGGCATCACCTCCATCCTCTACTTCTTCGTGGCCCACTGGACCTGGAAGCAGCCGCTCTACCGCTGCCTGCCGCCGGTGCTGGTGTTTCTGGCCTTCGACCTGGCCTACTTCGGTTCGAACCTGCTGAAGGTGGCCGACGGCGGCTGGTTCACCCTGCTCATCGCCGCCGGCGTGTTCACGGCCATGGCCACCTGGCAGGACGGCCGCCGGGCCCTGCGCGACATGTCCATGTCCGCGACCGTCCCCCTGCGCACCTTCCTCCAGGAAGTGGCCACGAAAAACCCCCTGCGCGTGCCCGGCACGGCCGTGTTCATGTCGCTCTCGCCCCAGGGCACGCCCGTGACGCTTTTGCACCACTACAAGCACAACAAGGTCTTCCACCAAAGCGTGGTCATCCTGACCGTGACCTCGGCGGACACGCCCACCGTGCCCGAGGCCGACCGCCTGGACGTCCAGGACCTGGGCAGCGGGTTCTACCGGGTGGTGGCCCGCTACGGCTTCATGGAGTCCCCGGACGTGCCCGACGTCATGGCCCGGGCGCGCGACACGGGCATCCCCATCGACCCGCCGGCGGACACCACCTTCTTCCTCGGCCGCGAGAGCCTGCTCACCACGGGCAGGACGAAAATGGCCGGCTTTCGCAAGTCGCTTTTCGCGCTCATGTCCCGCAACGCCCGGCCGGCCACGGCCTATTTCGGCCTGCCCCCGGGCCGCGTGGTGGAGCTTGGCGTGCAGGTCGAGCTGTGAGGCCGGACCGGCCGCCCGTTTCCGCCCCGGCCCTTGACCCGGGGCGCTTCCTGCCGTAACCGCAAGGCGCGGCGCGCGCCGCGCCAAGCCAAGCCGTTTTCCGCCCCACGCCGGCAAAAGAGGAGCGCATGACAGATACGCCCGAGAGACAAACGCCGCAGGCCGGCCCCGAGTCCTCCGGGGCCGGAGTCCCGCCGCAGGGACCGGCCGCCGCCCCGGTCGGGGAAGAAGCCGCCGCCCCCTCGCTGCCCGAGGCCGTGGCCCCGGAAGGCCCGGCCGCTCCGCCGGCCCCGTCGGCTCCTGCCGGCTCCGCCGCCGGAGACATGAAGGAAGCGCCGCTGCTCGAGCACCTGCTCGAACTGCGCACGCGCCTGGTGCGCTGCCTCATCGCCGTGGGCATCGGGTTTGCCGCCTGCTACGCCTTTGCCGACAACCTGCTCGGCATCCTCCTGCGGCCGCTGCTGGAAGTCATGCCCGGCAGCAGCAAGCTCATCGCCACGAGCCTGCCGGAAACCTTTTTCACGGTCATGAAGCTGGCCCTGGTGGCCGGCGCGTTCGTGGCCAGCCCGTACATCTTCTACCAGCTGTGGCGCTTCGTCGCGCCCGGGCTCTACAAGGAAGAGCGCAAGATCATCGTTCCCGTGGCCGTGGCCACGGCCGTCTTTTTCGTGGGCGGCGCGCTTTTCGGCTATTTCATCGTCTTCCCGTTCGGGTTCAAGTTCTTCGTGGACTACGCCTCGGACTACATCACGGTCATGCCCACCATCAGCGCCTACTTCTCGCTGGCGGTGACGCTGCTTTTCGCCTTCGGCCTCATCTTCGAGCTGCCGGTCTTCATCTTTTTCCTAACGAGCCTGGGGCTGGTCACCACCAAGGCGCTACGCAAGTTCCGGCGCTGGGCCATCCTGTTGAGCTTCATCGTGGCCGCCATCCTGACCCCGACCCCGGACGCGGTGAACCAGCTGCTCATGGCCGGGCCCATGGTCGTGCTCTACGAGCTCGGCATCTGGGTGTCCTGGTTCGTGGACAAGTCGCGCAAGGAGGAAAAGGCCCGCAAGGCGGC
>JAEWCY010000127.1 GCA_023390395.1 Pseudomonadota bacterium
GCCACGGCCGGCGCAGGCGCGAGAGGCCGGCCCTGCGGCGCGGCATCCGACGGCGGGACGTTGGCCGGCTGGGGCGCATAGGCCGGCGGCGGAGGGGGCGGCGGCGGCGGCGGCGTTTTGGCCCAGCCGGTGTCGTTGGGCGATTCCGGAGCCTGATGCCCCAGGATCTCCTTCTCGAAACTCTTGTCCCGGGCGCAGCCGGACAGCAACAGCGCCGCAAGGGCGCAAACGATCAGGGCAAGCCGCATGGCGACTCCTTGGCTCACGGTTGTCTGGGCTATCAGAACGTAAGGCCCACGAGCCGGGCGAGCAGTTCCCGGGCCGCGTGGAAGGTGCGCAGAGCCGCTTCCAAGGCCACGGCGTCGCCGGCTTCGGCGGCGCGCTCCACGGCCTCGGCCGCCCGGCGCAGCCCCTCGGCCCCGATGGCGGCGGCGGAGGATTTCACGGTGTGGGCGTGCAGCGCGACCGCCTTCCAGTCCCCGGCCTGCCAGGCGTCGTCCAGGCGGGAACGCCGCTCCCGGACCTCGCGCCAGATGTATTCGAAGATCCGCGCGAAATCCTTCCTGTCCACGCCCATGCGCAGCCGGGCCGCCTCGGGGTCGAAGGCGTCGCTGTCCTGTGGCGCGCTCCAGGCGCCGTTGGGATACATGCCCTTCATGGGTCCTCCGCCCGGGCGCGGCCTTTCGGCCCGCGCGCCACCGATGTCGTCGCCGGCTATTGCAGGAACACCACTTCCGTGCCCACGTCAATGAGCCTGGCCATGTCCTTGCCCTCGTCGTTACGCATGCGGATGCAGCCGCTGGTGACGGGCCGGCCGATGGAGCCGGGATTGTTGTTGCCGTGGATGCGGAAGCCGAAGCCGTGGGACAGGATGATCTTGAACGGCCCCATGGGGTTTTCCTTGACCCCGGGCTTGACCACCTCGGGCAGTTCCTTGCCCTTTTGGCGGGCGCGTTCCTTCATGGCCGCCGTGGGCCGCCACCAGGGCTCGAAGCTGATGCCCGTGACCACGCCCCAGCCCTGGGGCGCTTCCATGTCCCGGCCGGGCACGGCCACGGTGTAGGTCCGGGCCAGATGGCGCGTGCCGTCGGGCAGGTTCTCGTAGAGGTAGAGCTTGCGCTGGGACAGGCGCACCTCGATGGAATACCGGTTCTTGCTGGCGTTGAACTCCGCGATACGTTCGTCGAGGCTGCCCTGGCCGCCGCCGGCCTGGACCAGGTCGGCCAGGTAGCGGTCGAGCCCGCCGCCGTCGGCCACGGGCGCGTAGGACCCGGCCAGAGGTCGCGGCCGCGCCGCCGCCACAGGCAGGGGACGCGGCGACCGCGCCGCCTGCGCGGCCGGTTTGGCCGTTTGCGCGGACGGCCTGGCCCCCTTCACGGGCGGCTTGTCCGCCGGGATGTCGGCCACGACGCCGCCCTGGCCGCCGAGACCCGGCCCAAGCGCCGCCGATTCGATCCGCTGGGCCCGACCCGACCCGCAAGCGAAAAACACCAGCCCCGCCGCCAGCACCGCAACAGCCAACCCCCGCATCGCAGCATCCTCCCAAGCTCGCCGGCGCGAAGCCTCCCGTCCCCACGGGAGCCCTCCACCGCGCCGCGCGACGAAAACGGCCGCCCCCTCAGGCGGTCTTGTAGCGCACGACAGGACGGCGTCTGGCCGTCTGCCGCAAAAACGCCGCGTCCGGCCAGCCCAGGGCCACCACGGCATGGGCGGTCTCCTCGGGCGGCAGGCCCGCCGCGTCCTTCACCCGCCGGTCGTGGCGCATGGCCTCCACGGCGTAGCCGATCAGGCACGATCCCAGCCCCATGGCGTGGGCCGTCAGCAACATGTTCTGGGCGGCGAGCAGCGCGTCCTCGGCCGGGCAGCTGGCCCCGGGCCGCGACCCGATGATCACCGCGGCGCAGGCCCCATGGAAAAGCCGGTCCGTGCGGTCCCGGTCCCAGGCGGCCAGCGCGGCCGCGACGGTAGCGTAATACTCCCGGTAATAGTTCTCAAGCTCCGGGCGACCGATGAGCGCGTAGACCTTGCGGGCCAGGGGCATGGCCGCGACCCGGTTGAGCCGCCGGAAAAACCCGGCCACGGCCTCGCCGAAGCCCGCCACCGCCGCCCGGGAGGTCAGCACCGTGAAGGTCCAGGCCTGGGAATTGGTGCCTGAAGGCGCGGTCACGGCCGCGCGCACGAGGTCTTCGAGCATGGGGCCGGGCACGGCCTTTTCCTTGAAGGCGCGGCAGGAACGCCGGGAACGCAGCAGGTCGAGGAGATCCTCGGGCGAGAATTCGCCGGGCGCGACGACCCGGCCCGGGGGTGTGAAGGTGGCGAAGGCGTCGGCGAAATTCTCGGCTTCGGGCAGGCGCACGGCCTCGGCCGGGCAGACCGCCCGGCAATGGCCGCAGCCGATGCAGCCCGGTCCCACGGCCCGGGCGAGCTGGCCGTCGCAGACGATGGCCCCGGACGGGCACAGCCTGGCGCACAGGCCGCAGCCGACGCAGGCCTCGGGGTCGATCCGGGGAAGCGCTTGTTTCATGCGGGTCCTCGTCATTCGCCGGCGCGGTCGCGTCGGCCTTGCCGCGTTCCCCGAATCCGTCCGGCGGATTTCGAGGCTGCCTGGAGCGGGCTAGGGCCGCCCCCCCTGCGCCAGGGCCGGTTCGGCCCGGGCCAGCCGCCTGGCTTCCACGAACCAGCGTTCATAATCCGATCCGGCCAGGCGGTCCACGCCCACGCCGCCCCGCCGGGGGCTCGAATGGAGCATGCGGCCGCCGCCCAGGTAGATGCCCACGTGGCTGATGCCCACCGTGCGGTCCGTGGCGAAAAAGAGCAAATCCCCGGCCTCGAGTTCGGCCGGGCCCACGGACCGGCCCAGGGAGGCCTGCAACCGGCTCTGGCGCGGCAGGTCGCAGCCCAGGCGGGCGAACACGGCCTTGGTCAGGCCCGAGCAGTCGATGCCGCCCGCGCCGTCGCCGCCCAGGCGGTAGGGCGCGCCCATGTACGGGGCGGCCAGGCCCAGGATGCGCTCGCCGCGTTCGGGAAGCGGCCCCATGTCCACGGGCATGGCCACCGCCTTGGCCCGGGGCGGCGGCGGCCCGCCCAGGGCGTCCTGCTGGCGCAGGGCGCGCATCACGGCCGCGAAATCGGCCTTGCCCTCGTACAGGGGCTTGTAGTGCTCGTTGAGCTTGACCGGGCTCGTGTGCAGCATGCCCAGGCTGTCCTCGTAGCCGTAGATGGTGCGGCACTCCCCCGGCGCGGCGCAAAAAAAGAGCGCGCTAAAGGCCAGGCCCGCGGCGGCCGCAATCCGGACGGCCCCCCTCACGCGTCGCCTCCGTAGGTGATGCGCCGGGCGTCGCCGATGCGTGTGGTCTTGACGCATTCCCGCCGGAAGGCGCACAGCTCCTGGCCGCAGCGGTCGTGCACGCCCCAGGCGAAGCACGGCGCGAAGCCCTCGCCCTGCTGGATGGCCCGCACGGCGTCGATGGTGGTCAGGCCGGACACATCGAGGCCGAGTTCCCAGGCCTTGCTTTTCAGTTCCCGCACGTCCAGGCCCATGGGGCCGAAGAAGGCCTCGCGGCCGAGTCCGGCCTCGGGGGTGTCGAACAGGCGCAGCGACACCGTGACGCCGCCGCCCTCGGCCGCGTGCAGGGCGATCTCGCCGTTGTGCTCGAGCACGGCCTTGCGGGCCAGGGTCAGGCCCACGCCCGCCCCGCGCGCCTTGGTGGTGAAAAAGGGGTCGAAGACGAAAGGAGCCAGGTCCGGGCGCACGCCGGGGCCGTCGTCGGTCACGGACAGCACCACGCCGTCGTCGCGACGATAAAGGCCGATGGCGACGCGCGCGGCCTCCTTGCCTGAAAATTCCACCGCGTTTTGCAGCACTTCCTGCAAGGCTTGGCCGAGCAGGGCCGCGTCGGCCACGATCTCCACCTCTTCCAGGGAAAGGGCGCATTCCAGGCGCTTGTGCAGGGATTCGGCCGTGCGTTCGGCCCGCTCCACGGCCTCGCGGACGAGATCGGCCAGGTTCACGGCCGTAAGCCTCGGATGCGGCAGGCTGGCCAGCCGCACCACCGCCGCCACGAGCTCCTCCAGGCGGCGGGCCTCCTGGAAGATGATGTCCGGGTGTTCCGTGGACAGATGGCGTTCCTTGTGCTCGCGCAGGAGCTTGAGGGCAAAGCCGCCGATGGCCGCGGCCGGGTTGCGGATCTGATGGGCCACGGAGAGCGCCAGGTTGTTGAGGCTCTCGATCATGTCGTACTGGAGGCGGTTTTTCTCGCGCAGCACCACGGTCTCGCGCTCGCGGCTGCGGTAGAGCGCCGTGACGTCGTCGATGAGCAGCGTCACCCCGGCCCGCCTGCCGTCGAGTTCCGGGCAGGAGGCGGTCATGGAGAAGCGGCGCGGCTCGCCGTCGGGGCGCAGATATTCGGTCAGGCAGTGGCGAAAGGCGCGGCCCTTGTCCACGGCCTCGACGAGGTTGCGGTTGAACTGCTCGTTGGCCGGCTCGGGCCGCAGGAGCGTGCGCCAGCCCCTGCCTTCCAGGGAATCCGGCGGCAGCCCCAAGAGCACCCCGGCCGAAGGGCTGGCCACCAGGACGACCCCCTTGGGATCGATGACCACCAGGCCCACGGGCAGGGTTTTAATGACGTTTTGAACGAGTATCTGTCTGACGCTCGGCATGGCGCGCCCCGGGCCGGAGGGGAAATCCCTCCGGCCTTCGCTGTAAATAGGCTTGCGGCGGCCCGATGACAAGTGCCGGCGGCAAGCCGGCGCGTCAGGGCTTCTTGGCGTTTGCCTGGGCGGCCTTGGGATCCTTGGCCACGGTCACGAATTCCTCCAGCGCCTCCAGCGGCACGGCCCCGCGCACGGCCGCGCCGTTGACCAGGAAGATGGGCGTGCCGGTGAAGCCGAAGTCCCGGGCCTCCTTGACGTCGGCCGCGATGCGGTCGGCCAGCTCCTTGCGCTCCAGGTCCTTGGCCAGGCGGTCCATGTCCGCGCCGACCTCCTTGGCCATGGCGGCCAGGGCCTCGTCGCCCTTTTCCGAGACGTCCTTCTGACGGGAAAAGGCCTTGTCCATGAAAGACCAGGCTTTCTTGGGGTCCTGAAGGTTTATGGCCTCGAAGTAGAGGGCGGCCCGGACGTCGTTTTTGCCGGTGGCGAAGTGCTTGAAGACCAGCCGCACGTCCTTGGGGTGGTTCTGGGTGAGCTTCTTGACGGTCTCCGAGGCCTGGGCGCAGAAATGGCACAGGAAATCGGAGTATTCGACGATGGTCACGGCCGCGTCCTGGGGGCCGACCGAGGCCCGGGAGGCGTCCAGGGCGGGTTTTAAGGGCTTGGCCAGTTCCGCCGCGAACCGGGCCCGTTCCATTTCGCGCTGACGGTTTCTGGCCGAGGTTTCGATGATCTCGAGCAGGGCCGGGCCTTGCTGGCGCAGGGCCTCGACGAGGATCTCGGGATGGTCGCGCAGCACGGCGCGCACCCGCTCCGTGTCGTCGTCGGCATGGACAGGTCCGGCCAGGGCGGCGACCAGCACAGGGGCGATCGCCCATTTCCACTTGCGCATGCGTCCTCCAAGGATGAATCATATCGGCGTGAGCCGCCCGGATTTCATAATGCCTTTGCCGGCGACTGTCATCCGCCGCCGTCGACTCCGCCGCGAATGCGTGCTAGGCCTTCAAAAATGGAATTGCTGGTACTCCTGGTGGCCCTGGCCGCCGTTTTTTTCATTTTCTGCCTGACCGGGCCCAAGGCCCGGCCCGGGGGCACCTGATTGCCGGAAGCCTGCCGCCGTGGGCGGCCCGACCGGCCTTCCGCCACGGACGACCGCCCAACCGACGAAACCGCCGGGAAGTGACATGGACATCCGAAACCGCCTGCCCTGGCCGCTCGCGGCGGTCCTTTTCCTGCTCGCCCTGGCCGCCTGCGCCTCGCCGCCGGCCGACGACGCCGGGCGCAAGGCCCGGGTGGAGGCGCTGTACGCCGGCTACCGCAAGGACTTCCCCAAGGCCCCGGAAATCAGCGCCGAGGCGGCCCTGGCCCTGTGGAAAAAGGGCGAACTGCTGCCCATCGACGTGCGCGAGCCGGCCGAACGGGCCGTCTCCACCCTGCCCGGGGCGGTGACCGAAAAGGACTACCTGGCCGATCCGGCCCGGTTCGCCGGCAAGACGGCCGTGGCCTACTGCACCATCGGCTACCGCAGCGGCAAATGGGCCGAGGCCAAGGCCAAGGCGGGTTTGCCCGTGGCCAACCTGGCCGGAGGGCTGCTCGCCTGGCTGCACGCCGGAGGCGGGCTCGTCGACGCCAAGGGCGACCCGACCAGGACCGTGCATGTCTACGGCCGCGCCTGGGACCTCGCGCCCAAGGGCTTCACCGCCGTGTGGTAGGCTCCCGGCCGTAATAGCGCAGGAAGTATTTCCGGCCGGTGGCGTCGGCCAGCCCCAGCCGCCGGCCGGCCAGATAGGCGGCGCAAAGCCGCAGCACGCCGAGGGTGCGCGGCAAAAACCCCTGGCCTTCCCAACGCCTGGCCGAGACCAGCACGCCGCCGCCGAGAAGCGTGGTCTCGCCGGCCTGACGCAGCCGCAGCGCCAGCTCCACGTCCTCCATGAGCGCCATGTCCGGGAAGCCGCCGGCGCGTTCCAGGGCCTCGCGCCGGAAAAACTGCCCCTGATCGCCGAAGGCGATGCCGACGGTCCCGGCGCGAAGGCTGTTCAAGCCCGCGATCAGCGCCAGCCCCGGCCCGCCCCGGTCGAAGCGCATGCCCACGGCCCCGCCCGCCAGCCGGGGCTCCCGGGCCAGGGCGCGAAGGATCCGGCCCGCCGCCCCGGAGGCCAGGCGGCAGTCGGCGTGCAGCACCAGCACCACTCCGGACCGGCAGGCGGCCACACCCGCCGCGATCTGTCCGCCCCGGCCGCCGCCGGCGGCCACCACCCGGGCCCCGTGGGCCCGGGCCACGGCGGCGGTGTCGTCGTCCGAGCCGCCGTCGACCACCACCACCTCGGCCACCTCCCCGGCGGCCAGAGGCGCGGCCAGGCTTTCCAGGCAGGCTCCCAGCCGCGCCGCCTCGTTTCGGGCCGGCGTCACCACGGCCAGGCCGTCCACGGGCGCGAAGCCCTTTTCCCGGACAAGGAGCAGCGGCCGCCAGGCCCCGGCCAAGGCCAACCCCAGCCAGGGCAGCCAGACCCAGGCCAGGACGACGCCCTCGCCGCCAAGTTCGCCCGGCCGCAGCCAGGTGGGTGCGGCGGCCAGCCCCTGGGCGGCCAGCAGCCACCCTAGGGACCAGGACGGCCGCACGGCCCAAAGGGGGACCAGGGGCAGGAAATACCAGGGATAGACCGTGGGCAGGCAGGCCAGGGTCACGGCCAGGGCGGCCGGGGGACCGCGCCGGGCGTCCTGGACGGTCAACCACAAAAGCCCGAGGACGCCCGCGCCGACGGCCACGGCGGCCAGGGGCGCGCCCTGCCCGAACACGGGCCGCAGCAGGGCGACCAGCGGCCCGCCCTGGGCGCTGTAGCGGGCGAAGACGGCCAGGGAGGCGAAAAGGTCCGTCCCGGCCCCGGCGAAAAGCGCGAAGACCGCAAACGGCGCCAGAGTCCAACCGGCCTTGGCGGCGTTTTCCCGGTTCAAAAAAAAGGGCGCGAGCAATAGGGCCGGGTATTTGACCAGGCCGGCCGCGCCGAGGCCGGCGAAGCCGAGGCCGGCCCGGCGCGAGCCGAAGGCGGCCAGGGCCAGGGCGACCAGGGGAATCATCACGGCGTCGAGGTGGCCTTCCCCGGCCCCCATGGCCAGGGACAGGGGATTGGCCGCAGCCAGAAGGAGCAAGGCGGCCGGCCTCCCGGACCGGGCCAGGACCAGGGCCAGGACGGCGCAGCCGCACAGGTCGGCCAGGGCGGCGGCGGCCTTGAAGGCCAGGGGCGTGGGCGAGACGGCGGCCGTCAGCCGGCAGTAAAGCTCGGCCAGGGGCGGATAGGCGGCGGCCAGGTCCTTGTGGTTGACGCCGGCCAGGGCCTGTCGCGCCGCTTGGGGCAAAAGCGCCGCCGTGCGCGGGTCGGCCGGGGCCAGGGCGTAGGGATTGCCTCCGGCCTGCTGCAACGCGCCCTCGACGATGTAGCGGGCGACGTCGGAATCCGCCGGCCAGGCCCAGACGAAGACCAGGCGCAGGACCAGGCCCAGGGCAAGGACCTCGGCCATGCCCCGCTTCCGCTGTGGCCAGCGCCGGGCGAAAAAGGCCAGGCCGGCGAAGGCGGCGAGGAAGCAGGCGACGTAGGTCGCGCGCCCGGCCGCGAACGGACCGCACAGGGCCAGGGGAAGCTGGCAGGCGAAAAGCGCCGCCGACGGGCGGGCCGTGGCCAGGGCCGCGAGCGCCCCGGGGCCGGGAAATCGAAACGGCCGGGCCATGGCGTCAACGGCCGTTGAGGGACCAATCGTAGGGCGTGTAAGCCAGGTCGCGGCGGCCGGCCGCGTCCATGGCCCCGGCCAGGGGCGGAGCGGCGAAGCGGCGGATGAAGGCCCACACGCCCTCCGGGCCGCCGAAGTCCTCGGCGTACCAGTCGAAGATGCGGCTCACGTGGAGCGTGCCGTCCCCAAAGAAGGTGTTGGCCGGATCGTTGACGAAATTCCGGGCGGCCGCGTCCAGGGCGGCGTCCAGGGTCTCGCCCGCGTAGGGCGCGTCGGCCAGGGGCGGACAGCTTTTGGAGGCGCAGTTGACCGCGAAATGGACCCTGGGGTCGCGAAACTCGGGCCGCAGGATGCCGTGCTCCACGTCGTCGAGGCTGACGGTCCCGGCCCACAACCGCACCAAGGCGCGCTTCCAGGGCGAGCGCAGCAGGCTCCCGGCCTCCTTGATGGAGCGGATGCCGGGGTAATGCTCCAAAATGAGTTTGAGCGTCCAGGCGTTGTAGACGTTGACGTAATAGGCGAAGCGGTCCTGCCGGGAGAGCGCGGCCGGGTCCACGGCGGCCAGGGCGTCGAGGTAGGCGGACAGGCGCGCCTCGTCCTTTTTGAGCCCGGCGTAATCCACCACGCCGCCCCGGACGTGGGCGGCCAGGAGCGCGGCGTAGGGCGCGTCGCGGTCCGCCGCCCCGGCCGGGACGGCCAGGGCCAGGACCAGGGCGAGGGCCATCGCCGCCATGCCGGCCAGGGAGCGTCGCCTTCCCATCGGGCAGGCGAGGTCAATTGAGTTCATCGCAAAGCGCCCGGCCGAGCCCCCCCGGCCGCATGGGACGCCAGGGCAGGCCCGAAGCCGGGGCGTCGTGGTCGAGGGTCTTGCCGCTCACACCGATCCAGGCCGAGGAGCGGCGGGCGATGCGCTTCTGGGCGCAGTCGAGGGTCACCCGTTCCACGGCATAGGCCACGGGCTCGGCCACGCCGTGGTCCTCGGCCAACTCGCGGCCTTCCTGCTCGGAAAACACCCGCTTGATCCGGACCTGCACGAAGTCCCCCCGCACCCGGACCGAGTGGCGGTCGTAAAAAAGCGTGACCGACTGGTCGTCCTCGGCGGCCAGGCGCTTCCAGTCCGTGGCCAGGGCCGGGGCGGCCATGACCAGCAGCGCGCAAAGCAGCGTGAGCACGCGCATCCGCACCTCCTCGTCCGGGAATTCCCAAGATTTTCCACCATGGAGACTAGCACCGCCCCGGCCCGGGCACAAGCCGCCGCGCCGCCTTCCCTTTGACGAACCGGGCGAAGGGACTTATGGGAAAAGCGGGGAGTCGGACAGGTCGTCGTCGCGGGCCGCAAGGCCCGGGGAGGAAAGTCCGGGCTCCACAGGGCGGGACGCTGGGCAACCCCCAGCGGGAGCGATCCCGGGAGAGCGCCACAGAAAGCAAACCGCCCGCGCGAAAGCGCGGGTAAGGGTGAAACGGTGGGGTAAGAGCCCACCAGTTGCCGCGGCGACGCGGCAAGCTCGGCATGCCCCGTTCGGAGCAAGACCAAATAGGAAGGCGTTAAGGCTGGCCCAGCCGTGTCTTCGGGTAGGTTGCTTGAGGCCGTGAGCAATCGCGGTCCTAGAGGAATGATGGCCGCCCCGGTTTACCCGGGGAACAAAACCCGGCTTATCGGCCGACTCCCCCTTTTTTATCCACGCTTTAGCGCAAAGGATTTCCCGTGTCCCTGTGGACCGTGCTGCTTGCCGCCGGCTCCGGAACCCGTCTGGCCAAGGCCTCGGGCGGCGTCAAGAAACAGTTTCTCTCCGTCGGCGGCCGCCCGCTCTACTGGAAAGCCCTGACCGCCTTTGCCAAGTCCCCGGACGTGGCCGGGGTGGTCGTGGTTTTTGCGCCCGACGATCTGGCCGAGGCCGCCCGCGAACTGGCCGGCTTTCTCGACCTAAGCCACCCGGGCCTGCCGGTCCTGACCGCCGCCGGCGGGGCCAGACGCCAGGATTCCGTCAAAAACGGTCTCGACGCCCTGCCGCGCGAGGCTCGCTCGGTGCTTGTCCACGACGCGGCCCGGCCCTTTGTCGACGCCGGACTCATCGCCCGGGTGGCCGACGCCCTGGCCGCCGGGCGCAAGGCCGTCATCCCGACCCTGCCCGTCACCGACACCGTCAAGCAGGTGCGCGGCGACGTCGTGGTCGCCACCCTGCCCCGCCATGAGCTGGCCGCCGTGCAAACGCCCCAGGGTTTCGACCTGGCCTTGCTGCGGGAAGCCTATGCCCACGCCGGAGCCGATTTCGACGTCACCGACGACGCCAGCCTGGTCGAACACTACGGCCAGCCCGTCTTCACCGTGCCCGGAGCGCCGCGAAACATGAAAATCACCCACCCCGAGGATCTGGCCAGCCTGGCCGAGGCGGCCGCGCCGCCCGTGCCCGTGACTGGATACGGCTACGACGTGCACCGCTACGCCGATCCGCGCAATCCCGGCAAACAGCCCCCGCGCCCCATGAAGCTCGGCGGCTTCCCCATCCTCGGCGCGCCCGAGGTCCTGGCCCACTCCGACGGCGATGTGCTGCTCCATGCCCTGACCGACGCGGTGCTCGGCTGCGTGGCCGGCGGCGACATCGGCCGGCTTTTCCCGGACAGCAACCCGGATTTCGACAACATGGCCTCGGGCGTGTTCTTGAGCGAAGCCCTGCTCGCGGCCAAGGCCAAGGGCCTGACCATCACCCATGTGGACCTGACCATCATCGCCCAGATCCCCAAGATCAGCCCCCACGCCGAGGCCATCCGCCTCAACGTGGCCGCGCTCATGGGGCTGGACAAAGGCCAAGTGAACCTCAAGGCCACCACCGAGGAAGGCCTGGGGTTTACCGGCGAGAAAAAAGGCATCAAAGCCGTCGCCCTGGTCACCGGCTGGCGACGCCTGTAAGACGCTGGGCGCTGCCCGGCCCCCGCCGGGGGGCTCAGCCCCCCGGACCCCCGACCCGGGTTACCCATGATCACAACGAAGTAAACCGGGCGGCTGTCTACAATAGCATTAAAGTAAAACTTGAACTATCTCACCCCGCCCCCCATGAAAATTTTTTGGGGAAGGAGGGGGGCCAGGGGG